>NZ_CP039268.1:2275000-2616645 GCF_009664085.1 Thermochromatium tepidum ATCC 43061
GGGTGCGTCGTCGCAGTTCCCGGTTGATGCGTTCCAGCCCGTTGGTGGTGCGCAGGCGCACGCGGTGGGCGGCGGGGAAGTCGAAGACCGTCAGACTTTCCGGGACGGCAACTTCAGCCCATTCGGCCAGCTTGGGGTGTTCCTTGCGCCAGGCTTCCAGGGCGGTTTTCAAAAGCTGCTCGGCCTGTGCCCTGTTCGGGGCGTTGAAGATCGTGCGCAGCTGGGCGGCGATGGTCTTTTTCGCCTCCTGCCGGGTGACGAACTGGCCGGCGTTCTGTTGCAGATGGAACTGGCAGCGCTGCCAGGGAACGGCGGGCAATACCGCCCGGCGGGCTGCCTTGAGCCCCGCATGGTCGTCGGCCACGATGAGCTTGACGCCATGAAGCCCGCGGGCAAGCAGACTCTCCAGGAAGCGCCGCCAATTGATCTCGGCTTCGCTCGTGGCCACCGTGCAACCGAGCACCCGGCGCTTGCCCGAAGCCTCGATGCCGACGGCGATCAACACGGCGCAATCATGGATGCGGCCTTCCAGACGCACCTTCTCGTAGCGGGCATCCAGGAACAGATAGGGCACGTCCCCCTGTGGGCGCTCGCGCCAAGCCTTGAGCCCCTCGTCGAGTTTGGCGGCGGCCCGGCTCACCTGGGCGGTCGAGAGCGAGATCTCCGGCCCCAGGAGGCGCTGCAACACCTCGATGACCCGGCGGGTGGAGACGCCTTGAACATACATCTCGGCCAAGGCGAGATTGACCGCCTGATCGGTACGGGTGCCTTTCTCCAGGGCGGAAGGATAGAAGTCGCCGGAACGCACTTGCGGCACCTGAAAGGTCAGCTCCCCCACACGGGTGAGCATGGTCTTGGGCTTGAAGCCGTTGGCGTAGTCACGGCGAGTGGCTGTGTGCTCGTAGGGCGCGGCGCCGAGAAACTCGGAACGTTCGATCTTGGCGGCCTCGTTGACGAGGATACGCAGGGCTTCGCCAGCGCCGTCCAGGCCGTTCTCAAGCAACACGGCATAGGCCGTCTCCAGGGGGTTGGTTTCGACACGCATCGCCATGAAAGTTTCTCCTTTCTCGAAGTCATGGCATCATGCCGCCGCCGCGCCGTTTTGCCGGGCGGTCGCCCCGGGCGCTACGCGCCCAGTTCGTCCGCCCGGCAAAACTTCTCGCCTGCGGTAAAAACGGAATTTACAGAAAAAACGATACACAACTCCATAGAGCTCCATAGCCGCCTTACCCCTTCACGCACACCACCTGCTTCAAGGTATGCAGCGTCTCGGTGAGGTCCTTCTGGTTCTCCATCACCGCATCGATGTCCTTGTAAGCGCCGGGAATCTCATCGATGACGCCCCGATCCTTGCGGCAGATCACACCCTTGGTCTGGCGGGCAAGATCGGCCTCGGTGAACCGCTTTTCGGCTGCGCTACGGCTCATCCTGCGCCCGGCGCCATGGGCGCTGGACATGAAACTTTCCGGATTGCCCAGGCCGCGCACGATGTAGCTGCGCGCGCCCATGCTGCCCGGGATGATGCCCAAATCGCCCGCGCGCGCCCGGATCGCCCCCTTGCGCGTCACCCATACGTCGGCGCCGAAGTGATGCTCGCGCGCGACATAGTTGTGATGGCAATTGACCACCTCGCTGGTGACCTCGAAGGGTGGCAGGTGACGTTTGAGCGCGGCCAGCACCAGCTCGACCATGCACTGCCGGTTCGCGAGGGCGTATTCCTGCGCCCAATGCACCGCCTCGACGTAATCGTCGAAATGCTCCGTGCCTTCGGGGAAGTAAGCCAGATCGCGATCCGGTAGATGGATCATCCAGCGCTCCATGTCCTTGCGGGCCAGATCGATAAAGTACTCGGCCAGGGCCTTGCCTATGCCGCGGCTGCCCGAGTGCAGCATGATCCACACCCGGTCGGCTTCATCCAGGCAGACCTCGATGAAGTGATTGCCGCCGCCGAGCGTGCCAAGCTGCCTGATCCATTTCGTCGTGCCGCCGATGGTCTTCCAAAGCGGCGGGTGTTTGTCCAGGATGCGTGCAAGGCGCGTTTCGAACGGTCGCGCCTGCTCGGCGAACGCACGGTCCTCGTCGTGCATCGCCCAGCCGACCGGCACATCGCGGCTGATCTGGTCGAAGACCTTTTTCAGGGATTTTTCATCCAAATCATTGGCAGTGAGCGAGAGCCGGCAGGCCACCATGCCGCAGCCGATATCGACGCCGACGGCGGCCGGGATGATGGCCTTGTGGGTGGCGATCACCGAGCCGATGGTCGCGCCGATGCCCAGATGCACGTCGGGCATCGCGGCGACGTGGTGGTGGATGAACGGCAGGCTGGCGAGGTTGGCAAGCTGTTTTTTCGCATCTTCCTCGACTTCGTCGGTCCAGATCTTGACCGGTACCCGCCCATCGGTCAGCACGTGCTTGATTGGCATGTCTCACTCCATTTCCGCCATCCATTCGTCAGCCGGCGCATTGTCGACCGACGAGTGGCCCAAAGGAAACGCTGAATAAATCGGCGAGCGGGATAGCGCCGTGCGCACGGAGCGCAGGATGCGAGACATATCAAGTAGATAGGCGAGCATCCGAAAACTGCCTCGCCCGCAATTCTTTTGGACACGAAATTGGGTTAAATAGACGTGTCTGAGAAAGGAGCGGGAAATGCTGAACGAGAATGAGGTTGGTGGGGTTGCGCTGGGCGGGCTGGAAGGAGCGCGTAGCGCGAATGGAAGCGCGCCCAGCGCGGCGGCCGAGGTCAAGCGCTGGTCGGCTGGACGAAAGAAGCAAGTCGTGCTGCGCCTGCTGCGTGGCGAATCCGTCGATGCGCTGCCAGACGACCTCGCCGGGCACCGGCAAGCCCTACGGCCTGGAACGGGTTTGCCGAGTGCTGGAGCTCCCCCGCTCGACGATCTACGCCCAGCGGGCCAGAGAAACCGCCAAGGTGGTGCCCCTGCACCCTGTCCGGCGCGGGCCGAAGCCGAAGGTCTCCGATGCCGATCTGCTGGCGGCCATCCGCGCCGATCTGGAAGCCTCGCCCTTTGTCGGCGAGGGGCATCGCAAGGTCTGGACGCGGCTGCGCATCCTCTCTGGCATCCGCGTGTCCAAGGATCGCGTCTGCCGGCTGATGCGTGAGAATGCCTTGCTGTCCCCGCATCGAGTGCCACAGGGTGCACCATCGGCGCACGATGGTTCGATCCAGGCCGAGGCGCCAAACCAGGTGTGGGGCACCGACGGCATTCGCATCCAGACCGTCGCTGGATGGTTGGGTGTGGGTGTTCTCGGCGGTCGATCATTTCGATGCCTGCTGCGTCGGCAGCATTCATGCTGTCAAGGTCGGCAATCTCATCAAGGCCCTGCAACCGATTGCCCAGGGGGCTTGAGACCCAGTTTGGCGCCACGGGCAAGGACGCCGGCAAGGGTTTGAAGCTGCGCATGGATCACGGCACGCAATACACAGCCGACGACTTCCTGAAGCAGATCGAGTTCTGGGGGATCGACAAAAGCTTCGCCTTCGTTGCCGAGCCCCAGACCAACGGTGTGGCCGAGCGCTTCAACCGGACGCTGAAGGAACAGGCCATCCACGGCCGCGTCTTCTGCAACCTCGAAGCGGTGCGACAGGCTGTCACCGAGTTCAGGGATCGTTACAATCGCCACTGGCGTCTCGAGAAACTGGGCTTCATGTCACCCCTGGAAGCCCGTCGGTCTTATGCCATCCGCAAGGCCGCATGAGCTGCAAATCAGTGTCCAATCAACTGCGGGCGGTATATGGGCTTGACCCTCACCAACCTGTCACTGCTGCTCTTTGCGACATTAGCGGGCGCGACACCCTGGGCACTCAACCGATCACTTCGTGTGCGCTCGATATAGCCGATCCGCTCACATCGCGACTCAAAAATCACACCACTGTCTCACTGGAGAACATCCCATGTCTTTGACTCGCAGACATTTCAATCGGCTCGTTCTCAGATCGCTCGCCCTTGCCACCTTACCGATGAGCGCCCTGGCCGATCTCATTGAAGGAGAGGACTGGCGCGCGATCACGCCGCCACAGCCGAGCAATACGCCCGGTAAGATCGAGGTGCTGGAATTCTTCTCCTATGGTTGCCCGCATTGCGCTTCCCTGAATCCACTACTCAAGCAGTGGGAATCGGTGCTGCCAGAAGACGTCGTGCTTCGGCGTGTACCCGTCACCTTCGGACGTCAGGCCTGGGCCAACCTTGCGCGTCTCTTCTATACGCTGGAAAGCCTCGAAGTGCTGGATCGTCTTGATCAGGCCGTCTTCACCGCCCTGCACGAGCAGCGCGTCAAGCTCTATACCGAACCCGCGATCATGGACTGGTTGAGCGACAAAGACGTCGACATCCAGCGCTTCAAGGACGTTTTCAATTCATTCGACATCCAGACCAAGCTGGGTCGCTCAGACTATCTGGCCGAGCGCTATCAGATCGACGCGGTGCCGACACTGACCGTTGCCGGGCGCTATGCCGTGCTGGGCCACAATGCCAAAGGGATGCCGGATCTCATCGCAATCGCCGATGCGCTGATCGTTCGAGCACGCGACGAGGGGGTGTTAGGGTAGGATATCGGATCCTGTGTCGCAGACCGGAGGTCTGGTCGAAGCGCGACTTGGCTCAAACCGAGCCGCGCGCTCAATCAAGCGATGGTGACCAGCGTCTAGGGCATCTGATCGAGGCCAATCTTGGATGAATCGCGCACAATGGGCTCGCTACGCTTCAGCGCCATCGGCACCAAGATGATCAAGGCCCCTACCAGCAACAGGATCTCGAATCCGTAAACGACGATGTATCCAACCTCAGGCCCTGTCAGTTCTGGCCCGAAGGTGCCGGCGCGAGCCATCCCGGACACTAGATCACGTATGCTACCGCCGAGCGCCATAGCGAGACCGTTGGCGGTTGCCTGAACCGCCCCCCAGGCACCAAGCGCTAAGCCACTATGCAGACCGCCATGATCCGCACCCGCCATATCCATAGCTGCCGTTAGAGTCCCAACGGCCAAGAACCCGCCGCCGAATCCGATCAAAGCAGTGCCGGCGCGAAACAGCATGAACGACCCGGAGCTGGCGGCATGAATGACCGCGTAGAAGGCGACCAGACCACAGAGCACGCCGATCGTCGTGAGCCGATAGGCATTGCCACCATGTCCTAGCCAATAGCCGGAGAGCACAAAGGCCACCAGGGTTCCTGTTGCCCAGAGCGCCGTCAGTGCGGTCGTTTGAGATACGGTCATCCCTAACACCTGACCGCCATAGGGTTCGAGCAGGATGTCCTGCATGGTGAAGCCGGCCGTGCCCAGACCGACGACGATCAGCAGTCGGCTGGCCTGACCACCAGCGGCGAACTCACGCCAGGTTTCGATGAAGGGAGGGCGCTTGACAGGATTGGCTGCACGCACCGCATCAATGGCTTCCTGCTTCCAGAGGGCGACGAGATTCAACGCGATCGTGGCTACGGCGGCCCCCTGGATGAGCTGAATTAGGAGTTGCTGCGAGAAATTGGTCAATAAGCGACCAAAGAGCAGCGCGCTGAGCACCATGCCGAGCAGCAGCGTGACATAGAGCAGCGCGACGACGCGGGGACGCTTGTCCGGTGGTGCCAGGTCGGTGGCCAGCGCCAAGCCAGCGGTTTGAGTGGTATGCAGACCCGCGCCGACCATCAAAAAGGCCAGACCTGCGCCCAACTTACCCAGGATATTGAATGTGTTCGAGGTATCGGCCAGCAACAGCAGGGCAAAGGGCATGATGGCGAAGCCGCCGAACTGCAACATGCTCCCCAACCAGATATAGGGAACGCGACGCAAACCAAACGCCGAGTGATGATAGTCCGAGCGATGCCCGATCAGGGCGCGGAATGGCGCAAAGACCAGCGGCAGGGCCAGCATAGTCGCCACCAGCCAGGTCGGAACACCGAGCTCAACCACCATGACGCGGTTGAGCGTTCCAGTGAGCAGCACCATGGCGATGGCGACCGAGACCTGAAACAACGACAAACGCAGCAGGCGCGGCATCGGCAAATCCGGGGTGGCCACGTCCGCGAAGGGCAGCAGTCGGCGTACGAGATCACGCCAGGCGAGTAACCTTGGATCAATGGGTTGACTCATGCCAATATCATCTCCGGGCTTGAATGAAACAGCGCGCAGCATGGACGCACGATAGATGACGGATGTCACCATCATTGTAAGGCGGCGATGGTACGCCCCCAGTGATGGGATTGGAAGCTCAGGGGTCACGCCGGACAGGCGCTGGAAACGGAGGGTCGGCGAGAGTCGTTCTTCAAAAACCACACTGCGGATGGAATGCACCCGAACATCGGGGATCCCATCCGCCGTACGATGTGCCGCATGACCTGGTATCGACCTCAGGGCCTGCCATCAGTCGGCACCTGAGATCGTCAGGCGTGCGATCACTGCCAGCCGAGACCGACCGAGAAGACGACCGCGTGGACAGCAATGGCCAGAACCAGCACGGCGTAGAAGATAGGCATCAGCCAGGTTGCGGGGTTGACGACCAGCCAGATCTTCCAATCGTCTTCGGGGTTACGCGGCTTTGCGACGTCGCTCATGGGATGTTCCTCTATTTCGAAAAGAGAAAATTAAAGACCTATTACCACCACGGATTGGCAGCGATCACCAGCAGATGCGCCAGGGCAGCCAGACTGACGAACGCGGTATAGGTCGTCTTGAACTGCTCGTGGAATTCCTTCGCCTGCTGCTCGGTCAGGCCCGACAGGGATTGCTCGGCCATCGTTTGATCTCCCACAGGGATAAAAGTGACTACTCAATGGTTTCATCGCGACTCTCTTCCGCGTCGCGACACGATGAATTCGGTGCTTACTGCGCCGCCGGAGCCGCCTCAACAGCCGCCGGAGCCGCCGGAGCATGCCAACCCTGACCTTCCAGACCAAAGGCCACGATGTGGACCAGCACCGCCGTCAGCGCCACAGCAATCAGCGTCGGGATCAACCAAGTCGCCGGATTGACCACCAGCCAGAACTTGTAGTCGTTTTCAAGAGGCTTGTAACCCATGAATTCAATAGTCATTGCTCAATACCTCTCGATTACCACCACGGATTGGCAGCGATCACCAGCAGATGCGCCAGAGCAGCCAGCCCTACAAACGCCGTGTAGGTCGTCTTGAACTGCTCGTGAAACTCCTTCGCCTGCTGCTCGGTCAGGCCCGACAGACTCTTCGTCTCAGCCATTGCTCAGTCTCCATATTCGGATATGCGATATCACCACTCGCACCTACAGCGGACCTCAAGCTCAGCCTCCGCCAGGTGCACACCCTGTCCTTCTCGGACTCGGAATCCTTAGGATCCTTCGAGATCCCAGGTGTCATTCTAGCTTGACACCTGTAGATGTCAAGTCCCCTGGACACTTTGTAAGAGCAAATTAGTAATGTCCGCCCCTGGCAAGTTAGAAATGTCCGCTTTGGATGGAAGCGGAGGTTCATGTGCAGGGGCGAATCGAGATGAGCGATCAGGAGGTCAAGCGGCTGCAAGTGATGGGTCAGCTGGTTGAGCGGGTCATCACCCAGGGGCAGGCAGCCGACAGACTCGGGCTGAGCAAACGGCAGGTGCGGCGGCTGTTGCGCCGCTATGAGAGGCAAGGGCAGCCGGACTGGTGAGCCAGCGGCACGGCAGGCCCTCCAACCGGCGCACCAAACAGGCGGTCAAGGATGCCATCCTCGCCCAGGTCCGGGCGCGCTATGGGGATTTTGGACCGACGCTGGCGTCAGAGTATCTGGCTGGGGACGGATTCAAGGTCTCCAAGGAGACTTTGCGACGGTGGATGATCGAGGCGGGTTTGTGGCAGGCCAAGATGGGGCGGATGCAACGGCCGCATCGAGCTGTGGCATGGGCAGGAGAGACTGCCCTTCAAGGTCTTCGATCCCGTGCAGTGCGTGCCCGAGCCGGTCGATGACAAGAGCCTCAATGCCCGCGTCGATGCCCTGGTCAAGGCGCGACACAAAGCCAGGAGCTATCGTCCCGCTCCCGATCACCCCTGGCGTCGCCGCACGCCGCAGCCTTCAGGGGGTGGCCAATTGGCCACCCCCTGAAGGCAAAACCACACCCCAACCGGACATTTCTATCTTGCCCAACTACCGGACATTTCTAATTTGCCTTTTTGCCTTGACAGTCCCCTGGACACTTATTTCTTGATCCTGGTCAACTCTTTGCGAATTTGCGGGAATCACCCAGGAAAATAGCGCTTTCTATGGGGGCGCAATGGGCGAATCCCAGGCCGGTAGGGACTTCCACCCCCAAGTCATCCCCTCACCACCACAGCTCGGAGATAACGCCAGTCACGACGCTGCGCGCCATGCCTCGTGCACCATAAAAAACCGGATCAAACCCGAGGCTTGATCCGGTTTCTTGGCCCCAGAAGAAACTTCTGGAGGCGGACTATCACACCATCAGGCGTGCCAGCCGAGACCGACCGCAAACACGACCCAGTGAACAGCGATGGCGATCGCCAACACAGTCAGCAGGATAGGCATCAGCCAGGTTGCGGGGTTGACGACCAGCCAGACCTTCCAATCGTCTTCGGGGTTACGCGGCTTTGCGACGTCGCTCATGGGATGTTCCTCTATTTCGAAAAGAGAAAATTAAAGACCTATTACCACCACGGATTGGCAGCGATCACCAGCAGATGCGCCAGGGCAGCCAGACTGACGAACGCGGTATAGGTCGTCTTGAACTGCTCGTGGAATTCCTTCGCCTGCTGCTCGGTCAGGCCCGACAGGGATTGCTCGGCCATCGTTTGATCTCCCACAGGGATAAAAGTGACTACTCAATGGTTTCATCGCGACTCTCTTCCGCGTCGCGACACGATGAATTCGGTGCTTACTGCGCCGCCGGAGCCGCCTCAACAGCCGCCGGAGCCGCCGGAGCATGCCAACCCTGACCTTCCAGACCAAAGGCCACGATGTGGACCAGCACCGCCGTCAGCGCCACAGCAATCAGCGTCGGGATCAACCAAGTCGCCGGATTGACCACCAGCCAGAACTTGTAGTCGTTTTCAAGAGGCTTGTAACCCATGAATTCAATAGTCATTGCTCAATACCTCTCGATTACCACCACGGATTGGCAGCGATCACCAGCAGATGCGCCAGAGCAGCCAGCCCTACAAACGCCGTGTAGGTCGTCTTGAACTGCTCGTGAAACTCCTTCGCCTGCTGCTCGGTTAGGCCCGACAGACTCTTCGCCTCAGCCATTGCTCAGTCTCCATATTCGGATATGTGATATCACCACTCGCACCTACAGCGGACCTCAAGCTCAGCCTCCGCCAGGTGCACACCCTGTCCTTCTCGGACTCGGAATCCTTAGGATCCTTCAAGATCCCAGGTGTCATCTTAGCTTGACACCAGTAGATGTCAAGTCTGTTTTACATCAGATAAAGACCATCGGCCTGACCGATGGGGCATCATCTGAAATACTCGATGACCAGGGCGATCAGGGCGATGGCCGCCGTCGCGATGAAGAGGACCTTTCCCATGTAGAACAGCATCGAGATCGCGGGACCCATACTGGGCAGGGTGACAGGTCGCTCATCACCCTGGCCGACATCATTACCCTGACCGGTGTCCTCCACGGCACCCTCGGCAACCGCCGTCGCCGATCCCGTCCGGCGCTGAGCAGGTTCCAAGCGGTAGGGTGCGGTACCAGCGACCCGGAAAAAGAATGGTTCGCTGACCTCGGTACCACGCGCCATGACGACAAACTCGGTATCGACCGCGAGCTGCTCGATGGTCGCAAATTCGAGGGCAAAGGACTGGGCATCGTCTGCTTCAGCGTGATGCTCCCAGGTGGGGGACTTGTCTGGCCAGGTTCTTTTAGCCGCAAACTTCACGTGCAATTCCTCTCTAAGATTTTATTCGGATCAACAAGGAACCTTGGCGCATCGTCGCGGCGGCGGCCCGTAGACGAGGCCATAGCGGTGAAAGCGCTGAAACGATGTTCTGCCAACAGAATGTTAGAAAATTGTATTGTTCGCTGCCTGGGTTGTCACGGTATCGTGCGCGGCCTGATTGTGCCGATTCCAGAAATTCATGGCGATGGGTTGCCGGAACATGATCCATCTTTGCACGCTGAGCCTCCAACATCAGTCATGCGTCTGTCGATCCATTCCAAGGTGTTCCTGACACTCCTGCTGGCCTGTGTGGTGGTATTGACGGGTTCCCATACCTTTGTGCAATGGTCGTTTCAGCGTGGACTGGTCGAGTTCGCCGACGCACGCGAACAGGAGCGCATCGCGCGCATCATCGAACGGCTGGCTGACATCCATCAGCGCGAAGGCTCTTGGCGTCCACTGATCGAGGATCGGCGTCTATGGTTTTACGCCTTGAACGGGCGGAGTGACCCTTGGGGCGAGCCACGCACCGCCCACCCGGAACGCGGACCATTCTGGATGCGCGAGACTGGATCCGATCCACGCGCCTGGCCGCCGCAACGTTGGCTTGATCAATTGCGTCAACACGAGCGCCCGGCGCCATTGGAACTGCGGCTCATGTTGCTCGACGCTCAGGGCGACATCCTCTATGGGCGTTCTGATCTGCTCGCCAAGACGCGCCGCTATCTCGTGGAGGTCGAAGGACGCAAGATCGGCGAGCTGGCGCTTTTGCCCGGCTCGCCCGTGCCAGAATCGGCCGAGCTGCACTTTCGTGCCACACTCGTCGACCGGCTCTGGATCATCGCCCTGGCCATGTTGCTGCTCGCCGCCGTCCTCGCCTATCCGCTCTCCAGCCGACTGGTGCGTCCGGTGCGCGCTGTCCAAGGTGTGGCGCGACGGCTGGCGGCCGGCGACTTCAGCGCGCGCGTGCCCACACATGGAGGCGACGAGCTGGCGCGTCTGGGTCAGGACATCAACGCCCTGGCGGCGGTGCTGGAGCGCAACGAACAGGCACGCCGTCGCTGGGCGGCCGACATCTCGCACGAGCTACGCACACCACTCGCCCTGCTGCGCGCCGAACTGGAAGCACTCCAGGATGGCGTGCGCCCCTTTGATCGCGACGCACTCGATGCCTTGCATGGCGATGTCCTACGTCTCGAGCGTTTGGTCGATGACCTCTATCAGCTGACCACCACAGACTTCGGCGCGCTCGGCTATCGCTTTGCCGACTGCGACATCACCGAGATCCTGGCGTCCGATGTCGATGCCTTCGCGCGGACCTTTCGCGAGGCAGGGCTGACGCTGGAGTTCGACGACACGCTCGGCGAACCCATCCTGATCCAGGCCGATGCCCAGCGGCTCTCGCAGCTCTTTCGCAATCTGCTGAGCAACAGCCTTAAATACACGGATCCAGGCGGCGGGCTGTACATCCGATTGCGGCGCGAGGCTGGACGGCTCGTCATCGACTTTCAAGACAGCGCGCCCGGGGTTCCGGCGGAAGACCTGCCGCGACTCTTCGAGCGGCTCTATCGGGTCGAGGGATCACGCAGCCGGCAGACGGGTGGGGCCGGACTGGGGCTGGCCATCGCGCATAACGTGGTCGAGGCCCATGGCGGAACCATCACGGCCCAGGCCGCCCCCCAGGGCGGGCTGTGGATTTGCGTGACCTTGCCGGTCAAGGGAACATCTGCGTAGCGTCGTGCCATTTTTGAGAGTCCTCACAAGGAGATCGTCATAATGACCACGACAGAGACAGCGTACATCCTGATCGTCGAGGACGAGGAACGGCTCGCCCGGCTGGTAGCAGACTATCTGCGGGCGAACGGACACCGGGTCGAGCATCTGGCCGAGGGAACAGGTGTCGTCGCCTGGGTGCGGCGCGAGCGCCCGGATCTGATCCTGCTGGACCTGATGCTGCCCGGCAAGGATGGATTGGACATCTGCCGCGAGATCCGCGCCGAGAGTTCGGTGCCGATCATCATGACCACGGCACGGGTCGAGGAGATCGACCGGCTGCTTGGTCTCGAGCTCGGTGCCGACGACTATGTCTGCAAGCCTTACAGCCCGCGCGAGCTGGTGGCGCGGGTCAAGGCGGTGCTCAGGCGCACCCTGGCGCCCGAACAGCCGGCAGCCGAGTCCGGGCCGTTGAGGCTGTACCGCGACGAGCTGCGCGTGCGCGCGGGTGAGCGCGAGATCGAGCTCACCGCCGTCGAGTTCGCCCTACTTGAAACCCTGTATGGTGCGCCGGGACGCATCTTTTCGCGCGATCGACTGATGGACCGTATCTATCGCGATCATCGGGTCGTCTCAGACCGGACCATCGACAGCCATGTCAAGAAGCTCAGGCGCAAGCTGGCCGAACTCGTGCCCGATCAGGAGTTGATCCATTCGGTCTATGGGGTCGGCTATCGCTACGAGTTGCCCGCCGCCGGCGATTAGGAATCAAGCGCCGTGCGGTCGAGGATATGGCGTGCCCAGCTGCTGTGGGTGGCCAGCTCGCACATGGAACCGCCGAACTTGAAGACCGCCTGCTCCGACTCTGCCAGGATGCGCCGCGCGGCCTCCAGATCGGTCGGCGAGACACGAAAGCTCTCCTCGATCAGCGGGAGCTGGCTCGGATGGATGGCGGTCTTGCCGCAGAGACCATGAGCGACGTCCTCGCCCAACTCCTCGCGCAGCAGCTCGGGGTGGTCGATGTGCTCGAACACCGGCGCGGTGAGTTGGAAGCCATAGGGTTTGAAGCAGGTCACGAGCTGGGCGATGGTCTGGCCCAGGGGTGTGCGATAGAGGGTACGGTCGCGCGGACGGCGCATACCGAGCAGGGAGAGCAGGTCATTACCGCCGATCCGCAGGGCCAGGATGCGTTCGTGAGAGCCGCGTTCGAGCAGATAATCGCGTAGGGCGACCATGCGCGCCGGATCGAAGGTATCGCGTGTCTCCAGGGTCGGCATGTATAGGTGGTTGGAGGCGTCCCAGTATTCGAGATAACGATCGGCGTTGCTCAAATCGAACTTGGGCAATACAAAGCCATCGAGCTTCTCGATCCCGGGCAACGCCAGCAGGCGAGCAAGGACCTCAGGACTGCGCACCCGCACGAACCTGAGCAGCGAGGGGCGCGGTTCCATCGCCTCCAGACAGGCGCCGAGCCTGGTCAACCCTGACTCGAGTGCGCGCGGGGCGATTGCATCCTCGGTGCAGAAGATGACTGAGCGCAGCTCGGGCCATTTGAGCCCGTTGGCGATATTGAGCACATCGCGATGGGTCGCTGGGACATAGAGGGAGCCGCCGAGGCGATAGGCATCAAGCATGGATCACCCCCTTGATGAGCGAAACGGCGTGATAGGGGAGGCTCGGGTCGCGCTGCCAGCAGACCCCCTTCTCGCGCGCGAGTTCCAGGAGATGGGCCACCTGTGGGTCCTCTGGATCGCGGAGGAGGACGCGATCAGGCACGCGGCGCAGCAGCACCCGCGTGGCCTCGCCGATCCCGGGTTTGATGCGGTTTTCATCCTCAATCCCAAACCGCGCCCGCAGCCTTGCAAGCAAGGCCCTGGAGTGTGCCTGAGCCCGGCGCGGATCGACCGGCTGGGCGTTGGGCATATAGCCTGCGGCGAGTAGGTCGCGCGTGTCCTCGAGCAGCTGCTCGATGAACCATACCGAGCGATCGGCGTGAGCGAATTCATGGTAATAGACACAGCCGTGGAAGTCCTCCGGGCCGATCTGCTCGTTGAGGATGGAACGGCTGACCAGTCCCGAAACGGTCGCATTGAGGATGCTCGACGGGATCAGATAGTCGGTGTCCGAGGGCGCGACCCCGACCCCGGCCAGGTCGGTGAGGGTATAGAGATCGGGATCGAGAGACAGGCCCCAATCGCGTTCGAGGTCGGCGAGCGCCCGGCGCAGTTCGCGCGCGATCACACCCTTGCCGGTCCAGCCGTCGACGAACACCAGCCCAGCCGGATCGCGCCTGGCCCGCTCGAGGATGAAGCGCAGTGCATTGCGGTCGATCCCGCGGTCGCGGATGATCGAGATCGAATAGTGCACGGGAGCGCGCCCGAAGACCTCGTGCAACACGTGCCTGAGCGCCACCCCGACCGGGGTGCCGGCCCGTGCCAGCGAGACCAGGGTGATCTCAGCTGACCGCCGCGCCGCGATGATCGCCGCCAGATCGAGCACGCCCTGGGCCATCGGCCTCAGACCCATGGCCAGTGCCTGCTGGAAGACCTCCAGATAGCGCGCTGAGGGCAGGGACTCGCGGCCGAGCATCTCGCTGTAGTGACGCCGGCCACTCTGAATGAGGCGCTCTTTCTCGACCAGATCGATGGGGTCGATGTCGATCGGCTTGAGCAGAAACTGGACATCGGTGGGCCGATAACTGCCGCAAAATGAGGCGGATCCCGGCTCCATGACTTCAGTCCCGTCGCACCAGATTGGCCAGGGTGGTGGCAAACAGCTGCGAGCCGCGCGGCAGGATGGCGTAGTCGCACTCGGCCATGAAGGACCCGTCGCTTAGGCTGTCACCGACCCCGATGGTCAAGAGCTCACCCCAGTCACGCTCAAGGCGCGTGATCAGATAGCGCACTGCCCACTCCTTGCCGAGCCAAGCCGGGAGTACGGCGAGGTTGTTGTCGTTACGGTGCAGGCGATAGCCCGGGCGGCGCTCGGCCACCCAAGGGGCGATCAGTTCGCCCTGCAGGCGCTCTAAGTCGGCGCTGCGACCCTCACGATACTTGGCGACTAGATAGAAATGGATCCCGAAATCGGCGATCAACCGCGCCTGGAGCGCGAGCCGCTCCTGGGCGACAAAGGTCAGGATCCGATCCAGCAGGGTATTGAGCTCGTCGAGCGAGTCATGCGCGTGTGCCGCCATGCGCGCCAGCCAGGCGCCATCTGGGTGGCCCTCGGGATCCAGGATGACCCCGCCATAGTCGAGGATGCGCCAGCTCCGGAACGGCAGGTCCACCCGGCACAGTGCATCATGATCCCGCGCCGTGGTAGGGATAAGGGTCGCCTGATCGTCCAGGAGCTGCCATAGCGAGCGCTGGCGCGCCGTCATGAACGAATGGGCGCGACCATCGGCCAGATAGGCGGCTGGGCGCAGCCCACCCGCGCTCGGACACTTGCGCCGGCTCTGGAACAGGGTGTCGTCCAGGTCCAGGAAGACCAGGCGGTGCAGGCTCAAAGCTCGAATTCAGACGGGTTGAGGTTTAGCTCCATCGCCATCCGCCGGGCGACGCGCTTCTCGCTGTCGTCGAAATGCCCATCGGCGCCACCGATGGCGATGGCCAACCGCAGGATCAGACGCGCCGCCTCGTCGTTGCCCTTCATCTTGCGGATGGCCTCATAGGCCTTGGCCTCGCCGAGGTCCTTGTCGAACTCGATCTGGGTCATGAGGTTCTGAAAGGCCTCGATGATCTCCTTGCTCGAGAACACCGACAGGGCCTCGTAGTTCTCGATGAAGCGCAGCATCTTCTGCTTTTCGTCGGACGAGACATGGCCATCGGCCATGGAGATGAGCACCGAGCCGCTGACGGCGGCGTTCAAGAAGTCCTTGTTCTTGAACTTCATCACCTCGTTCTTGAGGTCGGCGGCTTTCTGCTTGAGGTTGTTCAGGAAATCTTGGAAGGCCATGATCATCTCACCTGTAGATAAAAGGTCTTGAAAGGTCAATCCTTGCGGCCCCGGACCCACTCTAGTCCCCAATGATAGGCCTGGTCCATGTCCAGATGACCGCGATAATAGTCCACCAGCTTGGTGATCTTGATCGCCCCGTCCTGGTTCTCCAAGAGCGCGATGGCACACATGGGTCGATCATTGCGATGCGAGTCGAGTCGCACCTCGATCTCGGGCTGACCCGGCGTCTTGAGGATGATGCGCGCCTCGGCCTCGGCCCAGTTGGGCGCGCCCTCGTAGATGAAGGCATAGACCAGGACGCGCCTGATCTGATCCCAATGCTGACCATTGATGCGCAGATTCTCACCCTCGGCACTGGAGCCGGTGCGATCGTCGGCATCCAGGGCGATATAGGGCGGACCATAGTAGTTGCCGAAGGTATTGCCCAGGGCCTGCACCGCGCTCTTGTCGCCGTTGGCTAGCTCGTAGAGACACCCGAGGTCGAGATCGGTGCGGCCTGGGCCCAAGAGTCCGCTCAACCCTCCCCGCTTGTGTGCGGCGACCGGACGCCATCTGAGATTCACCAGGATCTCGCCGTAGGCGGCATCGGCCTGCTTTTGCAATGAGACCGAGTTGCCGCGCTTCTCCAGCGTGATCTTGTTGAGATTGACCGACGACGGCTGGGGCTTGGGCGGCGGGGCCTGGGACTCGATCGCCACGGTACCGCCGAAGTGAGTCACTAAGGCCGCCAGACCGCCCTTGAACCCCTGGCCGAGGGCACAGGTCCGCCAGCTACCGTCCTTGCGATAGATCTCAAGCAGCATGAGCGCGCGTTCCTCGGCGAAATCCGCACCAGTGAAGGCGAAGCGCCCGGCCTCGCGTCCGCTGTCCATGAAACGGACATGGCCCTGCCGGATCTGGGACATGGTCCCGGCACCATCGATGGAGGCCGTGACGGTCAGGCGCTCGATCGTCGCCGGCAGTCGCCCGAGATCGATCGCAAACCCCGCCTGATCACCTGGCGGCACCGCCAGCGCCACCCCGCCACAGGGCGAGGTCGGCTGGTTATAAAAGATCATGTAGCGCTCATCGGCAAGCCGCCCCGCCCCATCCAGCCCAAAACAGGTGAAATCGAGGATCAGACCGGGCGCGTCGATCGCCACGCCCAGGGTGAAGCGCTGGCCGTTTGGAATGAGATCAACAATCTTGGTGCGCTGTCCACGCGAGAGGTTCATCAGACGTTGACACCGTGTTGCAGCGCCAGGGCGCGCAGCCCGCCAGAATAGCCCTGACCTACGGCGCGGAACTTCCAGTCACCGCCATGGCGGTAGATCTCGCCGAAGATCATGGCCGTCTCGGTCGAATAGTCCTCCGACAGATCGAAGCGCACGACCTCCTGATTGGTGGCGCGGTTGACGATGCGCACGAAGGCATTGCTGACCTGACCGAAGTTCTGGCGGCGGGCCTCGGCCTCGTGGATGGTGACCACGATCACCAGGCGCTGGATCTCGGGCGGCACCTTGGAGAGTGTGACCAGGATCGCCTCATCATCGCCCTCGCCCGCACCAGTGCGATTGTCACCGGTGTGCTCGACCGAGCCCTCGGGCGACTTGAGCTGGTTGTAAAAGATGAAATAGGCATCGCTCGGGACCTTTCCGTCGGCCTTGACCATGAACACACTGGCATCCAGATCGAAGTCCTGACCGTCTGTGGCGCGCGCATCCCAACCCAGACCGACAAGCACGTTCTCGAGATTGGGGGCCTCCTTGCTCAGATTGACATTCCCGCCCTTGCTCAGACTGATGGCCATGCTTTGCTCCTTTGTAGAGTGGTCAGTCGTCAAATCGTTATTCGGCAGACCCAAGGTGATAGAGCCGATGATGCGGCCCTAGGGTCTGCAACAGCGCGTCGAGCCCCGCACGCGGCGTCTCGTGACAGACGATAAGGCGCGCATAGTCTCTCGGATCGACATTATAGAGATAATTCGGGATCCCCTCGCCGTAATTGTCCGCAAAGACGTGTCGCGACCCAACGTCGGCGCCGATCAAGATCGGCGAGCGGGTGGTGGCCTGGACCGCGACCTGAAAGCCCCAGGATTCCAGCCCCAACCCGACCCGGAAGGCAAGATGCATGAACTCGCCGGTGCCCAGGACCAGGAGTGGATCGCCGGGTCTTAGCCCCTCGACCAGGGGTTCTAGATCGGCGTGCGGTACGCGAATCGGGCGCTCGAGGCCGAACCGACCCAGATCCTCGGCGAGCTGGTGGGGTTCGAGTCGGTTGTCGCCGACAGCGGGCGGAGGCGCGTCGGTCGACCAGGACGCCGCCGGCTCGAAGCTGAACTCGCCATGCAGCGCGGCCACGCACTCGATCGGCAACCCCAGGCGTGCGGAGAAACGCGCTGCACGATCGGCACCACCGAATTGGGTGATGGAGACGAAGTGGACGCGCTCGATGTCGGGATTGAGTCGTCGGTAGGAGTCGACCAGATGGCACAGGGTATCGCCGGTGCTGATCTCGTCGTCGATCAGGACGAGCTCGCGTGCCGACTCAAAACACGCCCGTAAGTCGGGCCGGATCGGGACATAGAGCAGCTGATCGGGGGCGTGACAATGGGTTTCTTGAAACTCGAGCGCCGCGCGTCCGGCGATCCGGTAGCGGGTCGAATGGATGAACAGCGCCTGGGTCTCGGGGTGCTGTTCGCGCCAGGATTCGAACACGCCCTGACCCAACCCGGTCGCGGTCTCAGCCAGGGCGACGAACAGACAGGGGCCCTTGCCCAGGGCGAGCTGACCAGCCAGATAGGTATGAATCTCGCGCATCCGGGTCGGCGTGACCGGCCAGTGCTTACCCAAGACCTTGCTCAGGAACAGAAAGCCGCGCCGGCGGTTGTGGCGCGCCGCAAAGCCGCACAGCGCATCGAGGGCAAAGGCCGATTCATACACCCGCACCCACAGTCTGCCGGTGACCAGGGCGATGGTGCGTTCGACCGCGGCCACCTGGCTCATACTGCGCCCCCGTGGTGCTGGTACTGGGTCAGCTCCAGGACCCGCATCTCTGGTGCCAAGCGCGGGGCGTCCCGAGAGTCTTGCGCGTTAAAACCCCGGATCAGGCCGCGCAGCGCCAGATAGGGGAGGTTGAGTCCTGTCGGGCCAGTGTAGCCGATCCCACCCGAGAACCGTGGATTGACCTCCAGCAGACGCGGGCCATGCGACCCCTCGCGAAACTGGACGTTGAAGAGACCGCTCAGGCCAAAGTGCCCGGTCAGTTCGGAGACCGCCTGGGTCAACTCAGGCCGCGCGACGATCCGCTGACCATAGGCACCACCCGCCCGCTTGCAGCGTTGGGTCAGGGCGATCAGGCGCTGGCCATCACCGACCGCATCCAGGCTGTATTCATCACCCGCGAGATACTCCATCAGCAGCCAGGTCTGTTCGGGGGGGTGTTGGACCAATAACTGACGCAGACAGCCGAGCCGAATACTGTAAAGGCCGTCGCGGACCAGGCCGTCCAGCCCTGCATGTTCCTCCCGGATGACGCGAAAGCCCTCGCCGTTTACCCCCTTGGCGGGCTTGAGACACAGCACCTCATGGATAGAGCGCAGCCGCTCGTAGGCCGACTCGAACTCGTCTGCGGTGCGAAAGGCGATGGTCGCGGGCGTGGGAATATGAAACCGGCTTGCCTCGAGCGCAAAACGCGCCTTGTCGTACAACAGCCCCAGGACCTGGGGCGTGGCGACTGCCAGAACCTGGACCCCGATGGCGGCGAAGCGCGCGCGCTGCTCGACCAACAGAGTTGCCTCCTTGCCCGGCCAGAGCGCCTCGATCCGGTGGGTGCGACAGAACTCGAGACAGAACTCGACATAATCGGCGCCGCTTAGCCTGGGGGGCTCCAGGGCATGCTCGTCTGCCGCCAGGAAGCCTGGAAAGCCTGGATCCGGGTGGGTGCAGATCAGGCAAAACTCAGCGTCAGCGTCCCCCTGCCGGATGAGGTCGAGGACGGCGCGGACATTCGAGAAGGTCTGATTGAACCAGACGCGGGTCAGGGTCAAGTCCTCAGGCCAAGGCCTCGACATCCCGATCGCGCATCCCAAGCAGATAGAGGATGGCGTCGAGTCCCACGGTGGCGATGGCATGACGCGCCTGTTCGGTGACGATGGGCTTGGCGTGGAAGGCGATACCGAGTCCAGCGATGGCCAGCATCGGCAGGTCGTTGGCACCGTCACCGACCGCAATCACCTGCTCTAACCGAATGCCTTCCCGGGCGGCGATCTCGCGCAGGAGCTCAGCCTTGCGTGCACCATCGATGATCTCGCCTGCGACCTCGCCCGTGAGCTTGCCGTCCCTGAATTCGAGCCGGTTGGCATGGACATAATCGATGCCGAAGCGCCGGGCGAGATGCTCGGCGAAATAGGTGAAGCCGCCCGAGAGGATGGCGACCTTATAGCCAAGCCGCTTGAGCGTGGCAATCAGCCGGTCGGCGCCCTCGGTAATCGGCAGACGCGCGGCGATCTCGGCCAGCACGGATTCGTCTAATCCCTTGAGCAGGGCTAGGCGTCGCCGGAAGCTCTCCTTGAAGTCCAGCTCACCGCGCATCGCCGCCTCGGTGATGGACGCGACCTCGGCCCTCACGCCGGCAGCGGCCGCCAGCTCGTCGATGACCTCGGTCTGAATCAGGGTCGAGTCCATGTCAAAGCACACCAGCCGCCGGTTGCGGCGGAAGATGTCGTCCTCCTGGACCGAGATGTCGACGTCTAGCACCCGTCCGAGCGCCAGCAAGGCGCCATGGAGTTCGGTCAGGTCGGGCACGGCGCCGCGCACCGAAAGCTCGACCGAGGCCAGCGCCGATGGTGTAGGCGCGCGGCGCGAGATGCGCCCAGTCAGGCGCGCGATGCGGTCGACGTTCAGACCGCGCTCGGCAACCACAGCTGCGACGCGGGCGATGTGCTCGGCCTCGATCTCGCGTCCGACCAGGGTCAGGATATGACGCGGGCGTCCTTGCTCGCGCACCCAGCCTTCGTAATCATCCTCGGTGATGGGCGTGAAGCGGATATCCAGACCCAGGCGATGGGCACCAAACAGCAGTTCCTTAAACACCCCGCAGTCGGACCGGGGCAGCTCGACCATCAGCCCCAGCGCCAGGGCGTTGTGGATGGTCGACTGACCGATGTCGAGGATCGGCACCTGGTAACGGGCGAGGACGGCGGTCAGGGTCGCCGTGATCCCAGGACGATCCTCGCCGGTGACATTGATCAGGACGATTTCACTCATGGCACACTCATTCCCCGGCGATCGTCATGCGCTCGATCAGCCAGGAGCCGGTGCGGGTGCTGCCCGGAAAGTCGCAGTCATTGCCGACGGCGACCAGTCCGGCAAACATCTGCTTGAGGTTGCCGGCGATGGTGATCTCCTCGACCGGATACTGGATCGCACCGTTCTCGACCCAGAAGCCAGACACCCCACGCGAATAGTCGCCCGTGACTAGGTTGACGCCGTGGCCCATGAGCTCGGTGACCATCAGCCCGGTGCCCATCTCGCGCAGGAGTGCGTCGCGGTCCAGTGTGCCCATCTCGATGGTGAGATTGCGCACCCCGCCTGCATTGCCCGTGGTCGGCATCCCCAGCCGGCAGCCCGAATAGGTGTCGAGCACATAGGTCTGGAGCACACCGTCGCGCACCAGATCCTTGGCGCGCGTCGCCACGCCGTCGCCGTCATAGGGGGCGCTGGAGAGTCCACGCAACAGATGGGGCTGCTCATGGATGCGCACGAACTCGGGGAAGATCGGCTGGCCGAGCTGGTCGAGCAGGAAGCTCGAGCGCCGATAGAGACTGGCGCCGCTGATGGCCGAGACCAGATGGCGCAGGAGTCCGGTTGCGACCTCGGCACGAAACAGCACAGGCGCATCGCGCGTGCTGAGCCGCCGCGCGCCGAGCCGCGCGACCGTGCGCTCGGCCGCCCGCACGCCGACCGCCTGCGCCGAATCCAGATCGGAAGGTGCGCGCGCCGTGGTCCACCAATAGTCGCGCTGCATCGATTCCCCATCCTGGCCGATCACGGCGCAGCTGAGGCTGTGGCGCGTGCTCGCATAGCCGCCGAGGAAGCCATGCGTATTGCCGGCGACCTGGAGGCCGAGGTGGGTCGAGAGACTCGCACCCTCGGAGTTGACGATCCGCGGATCATGGGCACGCGCGGCGTCCTCGCAGGCGATGGCCAGCTCGATCGCCTGCTCGACCTCGATCGCCCAGGGGTGATAGAGATCGAGGTCCAGGATCTCTGTGGCCATGAGTTCGGGTGGGGCCAGATGGGCGCAGGGGTCGTCCTGGGTATGCTGAGCGATGGCGCGCGCGGCGCTGACGGCATCGCGCACGGCGGCAGGGCTCAGATCCGAGGTGCTGGCCGAGCCCTTGCGCTGGCCGAAGTAGAGGGTGACGCCCAGACCGTTGTCGCGCGTGTGCTCGACCGTCTCGACCTCGCCGAGCCGAACCGAGACCTCTAGGCCGGTGCTGCAGCCGACCGAGGCCTCGGCGGCGCTCGCGCCCTGGCGCTTGGCTTCCTTGAGGAGGTCTTCGATGATCTGTTGCAGCCGAGCCAGACGCTCGGCGGTGTCCTCTGTGGTCAGGATGGGCATGGTGGACTGTGGTGTCTCGGCTGGAGTTCGGATCGACGGGGTCGCCTTGTCAGCGGTTTGCGGGGACATGATAGCAGCTCGACTCGGAAAATCCGTGTCCAGGTTCGGGATCTACGCGCTGGCCTAGCGATTCGGTGAAGATCCCGGCGGGCGTGATCCTTTGGGGTATGGCAGATGCCGCCCCCGCTCACCCCTCTACCGGCGACGGGCGTTCTTGGTGGGCGGCCTGGGCGGGGCACGCCGACCCTCGGGCATCCTGCCCGTCCCCGGTGGCTGGATGCTTGGCACCAGGTGGCGCTTGCCGTTGCCGATCAGATCGGCGCGGCCCATGTCTTTGAGCGCCTGACGCAGCAGCGGCCAGTTCTCGGGGTCGTGATAGCGCAAAAAGGCCTTCTGCAAGCGGCGCTGACGCAGACCACGCACCACAGAGACGGTTTCTGAGTCACGGGTCACCCGTTTTAGCGGATTGCGCCCGGTGTGATACATGGCGGTGGCGATCGCCAGCGGTGTCGGCAGAAAGGACTGGACCTGATCGAGCCTGAGCCTGTGGCGCTTGAGCCAGACGGCGAGGTTGAGCATATCGACATCGGTGGTCCCGGGATGGCCGGCGATGAAATAGGGGATTAGATACTGCTCCTTGCCCGCCTCGCGTGAATAGCGCTCAAAGAGCGCCTTGAAGCGATCGAAGACCCCGATGCCGGGCTTCATCATCTTGCTCAAGGGCCCAGGCTCGGTGTGCTCGGGCGCGATCTTGAGATAGCCGCCGACATGGTGCGTCACCAGCTCGCGGATGTAGGCCGGCGAGCGCATGGCCAGGTCGTAGCGCAGACCCGAGGCGATGAGCACCCGTTTGATCCCAGGCACGGCGCGCGCCTTGCGGTAGAGCTGGATCAGGGGGCCGTGATCGGTGTTGAGGTTACGACAGATGTCGGGATAGACGCAGGACAGCTTGCGACAGGCGGCCTCGATACGTGGATCGCGACAGCCCAGGCACCACATGTTGGCCGAAGGCCCCCCGAGATCCGAGATGGTGCCGGTGAAACCGGGTGCGCGGTCGCGGACCTCGCCGATCTCGCGCAGGATCGAGTCCTCAGAACGGTTCTGGATGATGCGCCCCTCGTGCTCGGTGATCGAGCAAAAGGTACAGCCGCCGAAACAGCCGCGCAGGATGGTGATCGAGTGCCGGATCATCTCCCAGGCTGGCAGTCGCGCCTCGCCATAGCTCGAATGGGGGCGACGGGCGAAGGGCAGTTCATACAACCGGTCGAGTTCGGAACTGGTGAGCGGGATCGGCGGCGGGTTGAGCCAGACCTCCCGATCGCCATGCGCCTGGACCAGGGCGCGCGCATTGCCCGGGTTGGTCTCCAGATGAAAGACGCGCGAGGCATGGGCATAGAGCACCGGGTCGTCGCGCACCTGTTCGTAAGATGGCAGCCGGATCACGGTCCGGTCGCGCCCGGCACGCGGCGCCAGGGTCACCACTGGCACACCCTCGGCCCGCCGCTCACAGCGCGGGTCGTCTTCATAGGGGTCATTGTGGAGCCTGAGCGGTCCAGGCGTGTCGAGCCGGGTCGAGTCGATCACCGTCCAACCCTCCGGCAAAGGCCCCCGCCGCATGAAGGCCGTGCCGCGCAGATCGCGGATCGACTCGATCGGTTCGCCGCGCGCCAGGCGGTGCGAAAGCTCGACGATGGCGCGCTCGGCATTACCGTAGATGAGCAGATCGGCCTTGGAGTCGACCAGCACCGAGCGGCGCACTGTCTCCGACCAATAGTCGAAATGGGCGATGCGGCGCAGACTGGCCTCGATCCCGCCGATGACGATGGGCACCCCCGGATAGGCCTCGCGCGCGCGTTGAGCATAGACGATCACCGAGCGGTCGGGGCGGCGTCCGGGCTCGGCGTTCGGCGTATAGGCATCGTCGGAGCGCACCCGCCGGTCGGCGGTGTAGCGGTTGACCATGGAGTCCATGTTGCCCGCCGTGATGCCGAAGAACAGATTCGGCCGCCCGAGACGCCGGAAATCGTCCGCCGAGGTCCAGTCCGGCTGCGCGATGATCCCGACCCGAAAGCCCTGCGCCTCCAGCAGGCGCCCGATGATCGCCATGCCGAACGACGGATGATCAACATAGGCATCCCCGGTGACGATGACGATGTCGCAACTGTCCCAGCCGAGCAGGTCCATCTCGGCGCGCGAGAGCGGCAGCTCGGGGGCGGTGCCGAATTTATAGGCCCAGTACTTACGATAGGAGAAGAGATCAGGGGCAGAGCGCATGGTGGTCTGGGGCGTCGAACAGCGATCGGATTCGCATTGTAGCGTCAGGGCGCCGAGAAGATGTCTGGACCCATCGGGCACAATCACCGAAAATGCATCTCTTGCATGGTTCATTCAGTACATCGGACGCTCCGGCGGTTGTTGCAATCGAGGTTGATGACGTGGATCTGGCAACCCTCTTGGGCTTTGTTGGCGCCATCGGCGTCATGATCGGCGCGATCGTGCTCGGTGGCGATATCGGGGTCTTCATCGATGTCCCATCGATCGTGATCGTGTTCGTCGGTACCACCTTCGTGGTGCTCTTTCGCACCACCCTGGGTCAATTTCTGGGTAGTTTTAAGGTCGCCATGGGGGCCTTCTTCGCCAAGCCCGTCCAGCCCCAGTCGCTGATCGAGGAGGCGGTGGCCCTAGCCAATATCGCGCGTCGCGAGGGCCTGCTCGCCCTGGAGGGTAAGCAGATCTCGCATCCCTTCCTCCAGACCGGTATCTCGCTCTGTATCGACGGCCACCCGCCCGAGGTGGTGCAGAAGGTGCTGAGCAAGGACATCAATCTGGCCATCCAGCGCCAGGAGGCCGGCTACAGTGTCTTCAGGGCCACGGCCGAGGTCGCACCCGCTATGGGGATGATCGGTACCCTCATCGGTCTGGTCCAGATGCTGTCCAATATGTCTGACCCCAAGAGTATCGGTCCGGCCATGGCCGTGGCGCTCCTGACGACACTCTATGGTGCCGTACTTGCCAATGCCGTGGCCATCCCGATCGCCGAGAAGCTCAAGCTGCGCGCCAACGAGGAAAAACTCTCCAAAACTCTGATCCTGGAGTCGATCTCGGGCATCCAAGAGGGTCTGAATCCGCGCGTGCTCGAACAGCTCCTCATGACCTATCTCCCGGAGAACCAGCGCCAGAGCGGGAAGGACTAGCGACACCCCACTTCAATCCAATGAGGCCGGTACCATGGTAGAGGAATGCGAATGCCCAGATCCGCCGCCAGCCGGTGCGCCCGAATGGATGGCCACCTTCGCTGACCTCATGTCGCTGATGATGTGCTTCTTCGTGCTGTTGTTGTCGTTCTCCGAGATGGACGTCATCAAGTACAAACAGGTCGCAGGCTCACTCAAGGCCGCCTTCGGCGTGCAGCGCGACATCGAGGCCCAACAGGACCCGCTCGGCACCAGTATCATCATGCAGGAGTTCTCACCGGCCCAGCCGCAGCCGACCGTGGTCACTGAGGTCCGGCAACAGACCACGGACGAAACCAAGCGCTTGCTCGAGATCCTCGACCCAGCGGTCGAGGACGCCCAGGACAAGGCCGAGGATCTCAAGCATGAGCTCAAGCTCGAGATCGAAAAGGGTCTGATCGAGATCAACACCATCGACGATCAGGTCGTCATCCGGATCCTTGAGAAGGGTTCCTTCCCCTCGGCCTCGGCCCGGATTAGCCCTGATTTCAAGGCGATGCTGATGAAGATCGCCGACGCGCTCAATCAAATCGAGGGACGCATCCTGATTGCTGGACACACCGACAATGTCCCGATCGAGACGGCCGAGTTTCCCTCCAACTGGGTGCTCTCGGCGGCACGCGCGGCAGCCGTGGCCCATACCATGACCCAAAAGGGCGGGATCGCCCCCGAGCGCGTCGAGATCCGTGCCTATGGGGAGAACCGTCCGATCGATTCCAATGACACCCTGGAGGGCCGCGCCCACAATCGCCGCGTCGAGATTGTGGTGCTCGGCGATCGCAGCGCCCAGACGCTGCTCGAAAACATCGATGGCGACAACAATCCGCAGGCGAAGAAAGGGTTATGATGAGCAAAGACGAGCCAGTCCGGCCAAGCGCATCCGAGCCGGAAGACCATCAGGATCGCGACCGGCGGCGTTACTTTCGCATCGAAGATCGTTTGGGTCTGCTGGTCGTTCCACTCGGACCAGACGAGGAGGTCCGTCTGATCGAGAGCCTGGAGACCCCAAGTTCGCGCGCGGGTCTGCTAAACGATCTGCACGCCATCCGCGACCTGCATCTACCCGAGCGCCGCGCCCTGGAATACAAGTTCCCGACCGTGGCCGCCTATATCAAGGTGATCGAGACCCAGATCGAGATGCTGGCCCAGGCGATTGGCGATGGCGAGGGCTTTCCGAACTCGCCTGACACGGATGCCTGCCTCAGCGCCCAGGGCATCGGGTTCCACTGGCCGATGTCCCTTGAGATCGGCGGCTGTGTCGAGTTGCGTCTGACGCTCTTTCCCGACCGAGTGCATGTACGGGCGCTGGCGCGGGTGGTGCGTTGCGACGCGACCGAGGGTCAGGATTATCAAGTCGCCGTCGACTTCACGCATCTGCGCGAGGCCGACCGCGAGGCCATCATCCGCCATGTCCATCGCGTCCAGCGTCTGTGCCTCCAGGCCCAGGCCGAGGCGGCCTTCGAGGCGCGCCACCAGGCCGGCCTCAAGCCACTCCAGGACAAACCCAGCCGCGGTTAGGCCGGTGTGCGCTCGACCGTAGGGGTGACGATGGTTGCTGGGCGCCTCCGCCCCCGGATCAGCACGAAGAACAACGGCACGAACAGCACCCCGAGCAGGGTCGCGGCGACCACGCCGCCGAGCACACCGGTTCCGATCGCGTTCCGTCCGCCCGAACCAGCACCCGTGCTGAGCACCAGCGGCAGCACCCCAAAACCGAAGGCCAGCGAGGTCATGACGATGGGTCGGATCCGCATCCGCGCGGCCTCCAGCGCCGCAACCAAGGCGTCGCGCCCCTCCCCCTGGAGCGTCTTGGCGAACTCGACGATGAGGATCGCGTTCTTGGCCGAGAGTCCAATCGTTGCCAGCAACCCGACCTGAAAATAGATGTCGCTCGGCAGACCGCGTCCCAGGGCCGCAACCACAGCCCCGAGCACGCCGATCGGCACCACCAGCATGACGGCAAAGGGCACCGACCAGCTCTCGTAGAGCGCCGCGAGCGCCAGGAACACCACCAGTGCCGAGAGGGCATAGAGGGCCGGGGCCTGGGCGCCGGCCGCGCGCTCCTCATACGAGATCCCGGTCCATTCCAGACCGATCCCAGGCGGCAGTTTGCGCGCCAGTTCCTCGATGGCGGCCATGGCCTGGCCGGTGCTCAATCCAGGTGCCGCCTGACCGAGGATCTCGGCCGAGGGCAGACCGTTGTAGCGCTCGAGACGCGGTGAGCCATAGCTCCAGGTGCCGGTCGCAAAGGCCGAGAAGGGCACCATGTCGCCTTCGGCATTGCGCACATACCAGGCGTTCAGGTCCTCAGGGACCATCCGATAAGGCGCATCGGCCTGGACATAGACCTTCTTGACTCGACCCTGGTGGACGAAGTCATCGACATAGGCGCTGCCCCAGGCGATCGCCAGGGTGCGATTGATGTCGGATAAAGACAGACCGAACGCGCCGGCCTTGGTGCGATCGACCTCGACCTGATACTGGGCCTCGTCCTCGCGTCCGTTCGGACGCACCGCGATCAAGCGCGGATCCTGCATCGCCATCCCGAGGAATTGACCGCGCGCCTCGGCCAGCACCGCGCGTCCGACGCCACCCTTGTCCTGTAACTGCACATCCCAGCCCGAGGCCGTGCCCAGCTCGATGACCGCCGGCGGCGGGAAGGCAAAGACGCGCGCGTCGCGGATGCGCGAGAAGGCCATCATCGCCCGTCCGGCCACCGCCTTGACGTGCAGATCGGGCCGCCGACGTTCCGACCAGTCCCTGAGCTTGACGAAGCCGATGGCCATGTTCTGACCCTGACCAGCAAAGCTGAAGCCGGCCACGGTGATGAGCTCCTTGACCGCCGCCTTTTCGTCCTCCAGGAAGTGTCTCTCGACCTGTTCGAGCACCGCGCGCGTGCGTTCGAGCGTCGCCCCCGAGGGCAGCGTGACCTGCATGATCAGGATGCCCTGATCCTCGTCGGGGAGGAACGCCGTCGTCATGCGCTCGTGCAGCACGATCAGCATGCCGACCAGCCCCAGATAGACCACCAGGAAGATCCAGCGTCGCCGCGCGATGCCAGCCACACCCTTGCTGTAGAGATCGACGCTGCGCTGGAAGTTGCGGTTGAACCAACCGAAGAACCCAGACCGCGGCCCGGACGGCCTGGGCTTGAGCAGCGAGGCGGCCAGGGCCGGACTTAAGGTGAGCGCCACCACCACCGACAGCAGCATGGCCGAGACAATGGTGATCGAGAACTGGCGATAGATGACCCCGGTCGATCCGCCGAAGAAGGCCATGGGCACGAACACTGCCGCGAGCACCAGGGCGATGCCGATCAGGGCGCTGGTGATCTGATCCATGGATTTGCGCGTCGCCTCCTTGGGCGGCAATCCGTCCTCGTGCATCACGCGCTCGACGTTCTCGACCACCACGATGGCGTCGTCGACCAAGAGTCCGATCGCCAGCACCATCGCAAACAGGGTCAGGGTATTGATGCCGAAACCGAAGGCCGCCAGGACGCCAAAGGTCCCCAAGAGCACCACGGGCACCGCGATGGCCGGGATCAGGGTCGCGCGCAGGTTCTGGAGGAATAGATACATAACGATGACTACCAGGATCACCGCCTCGATCAGGGTCTTGACCACCTCGCTGATCGAGATACGCACGAAGGGTGTGGTGTCATAGGGATAGACCGCCTCCATCCCCGCTGGGAAGAAGGCCGAGAGTTCGGCGATCTTGCGCTTGACCGCATCGGACGTCTCCAGCGCATTGGCACCGGCGGCCAGCCGGATCGCCATGCCGGCGGCCGGGCTGCCATTGTGACGCGCCATCTTGCCGTAGCTCTCGCTGCCCAGCTCGATGCGGGCGACATCGCGCAGATGCACGGTCGAGCCGTCGGCCTGGGTACGCAGCCGGATGGCGCCGAACGCATCCGGGGTATTCAAACGATCCTGGACATTGACGGTGACATTGAGTTGTTGGCCCTCCAGCGCAGGGAGGGCGCCCAGCTGACCGGCCGAGACCTGGGCATTCTCGGCCTCGATCGCCGCGATCACGTCGCTCGGCGTCAGTCGGTACTGGTTGAGCCGATTGGGATCGAGCCAGACGCGCATCGCGTACTGGGTCTCAAACAGGGTGACCTCGCCCACCCCGGGGACGCGGCTGATCGGATCCTTGACCAGGCTGGCGGCATAGTCGGCGAGATCGGCATTGCTCAGGCGCCCATCGCGCGAGACGAAGGCCACCACCATCAAAAAGTTGCGCACGGATTTCGCGACCTGGATCCCCTGGCGTACCACCTCGTCCGGGAGGAGGGCCGTGGCCAGTTGCAGCTTGTTTTGGACCTGCATCTGAGCCAGGTCGGGATTGACGCCGTTCTCGAAGGTGAGTGTGATGGTCGCAACACCGTTGGACTCGCTGGTCGAGGACAGATAGCGCAGACCATCGAGACCATTCATCTGCTGCTCGATGACCTGAGTCACCGCGTCCTCGACGGTCTGGGCCGAGGCGCCGGGATAGATGGCGGTGATGGCGATCGCCGGCGGGGCGATGGCGGGATATTGCGCAACGGGCAGGATACGGATCGACAGCAGCCCGGCCAGCATGATGACGAGGGCGATGACCCAGGCGAAGACGGGTCGGTCGATGAAGAAACGGGCCATGGTGGGATGCTCGGTGATCAGTGGTCGGTGGTCAGTGCTCGGTAGTCAATGGCTGGTCGAGCACCACGGGCTGGGCCTTGTCGCCTGGACGCACCTTCTGCAGACCATCGAGGATCAGGCGGTCACCGGCCTCCAGACCCGCATCGACCAGCCAGTCGCTGTCCAGTGCCCGATCGATCTCGAGCAGGCGCTGCTCGACCAGGCCCGCGGCGTTCAGCACCAGGGCATAGGGCCGGCCACGCCGGTCGCGCTGCACCGCCCGTTGCGGGACCAGGATCGCCTCCGGCCGCGTACCCTCCTCCACCCGGGCCCGCACGAACATGCCAGGTAGCAGGACATGATCCGGATTGGGGACGATCGCGCGCAGCGTGACCGCGCCCGTGCTCGGATCGACGCTGACCTCGGAGAACGCAAGCCGCCCGGCGAGCGGATAGTCGCTGCCGTCCTCCAGCACCAGGGTCACGCGCGGCTGATCACCTTCGGGACGCTTCAGACGCCCGTCCTCCAGGGCGCGGCGCAGACGCAGCAGTTGCGCGCTCGATTGGGTGAGATCGACATAGATGGGATCGAGCTGCTGGATGGTCGCCAAGGCCAGTTCCTGATTGGCGGTGACCAGTGCGCCCTGGGTCACGGACGAGCGCCCGATGCGCCCGCCGATCGGTGCCGTGACTCGGGTGTATTCGAGATCAATGCGCGCGCGTGCCAACTGGGCCTCATCGACTGCCACGCCGGCGGCGGCCTCCTTGAGCGCGGCCTCGGCATCGTCGAAGTCCTCCTGACTGATGGCCTTGGCCTTGAGCAGATTGGCGTAGCGTTCGGCCTTGAGCCGGGCACGCTCGAAGGTGGCGCGTGAGCGGTTGAGCGCGGCCTGGGCGCTGTTGTAGGTCGACTGATAGACGGACGGGTCGATCTGATAGAGCACCTGTCCCGAGTGGATCAATGCGCCTTCCTGAAACAGCCGCTCCTTGATGATGCCGCCAACCTGGGGGCGAACCTCGGCGATCCGATAAGCGGCTGCACGCCCTGGTAGCTCGGTGGTCAGGGCCACTGCGTGTCTCTGGAGTGTCAGGATGCCCACCTCGGGTGGCAGTCCACCTGGACCACCGGGTCCGCCCGGTGGTGGACCGGGCGGCGCCGAGCGCCCACAGCCACCGCTGGCGACTGCCACAATCAGCACGCCTAGCCAGGCACAGGCCCAAGGCCAAGGGATCAAGGGGTTCATGCACACCTCGAAAGAAGATTAGGATATATAGAATGCCCACTCTAGAATGAGCGTTCAATCTAGGCATTCGAGGCCGATTCGTCAAGCACCAAGGCATGACCCAAGAACGAGGAGCGACCCCAGCATGACCCTGACGACCCAACCCGACCCAGAACAGACGCGCGCCCAGGCGCGCCGACGTCAGATCCTCGATGCCGCTGCGTACTGCTTTGCGCGCGAGGGCTTTCATGGCACCAGCATCGCCGCGCTCTCCCAGGCGTCTGGGATGAGCGCGGGGCACATCTATCACTTCTTCGCCAACAAGGAGGCGATCATCGCGGCCCTGGTCGAGCGCAGGCTGGAGCAGTCGCTGGAGCTGGTGCGCCAATTCGAGAACGCCGAGGACGTGTTTCAGGCGCTGATCGATCGCGTCGACCTGGGATTGAACGAGAAGGCGAATCTAGACCACGCCGCCCTGGAGCTGGAGATCCTGGCCGAGGCGGCGCGCAACCCGCGCGTCGCGGCCAGCGTGCGCGCGGCCGATCGCATCAAGCGCGACCGTCTGATCGGGGTCCTGGGACGGGCACGCCAGGGGCTGGGGCGCCAGGCTGACACTGCGGATGCCGAGGCCGTGACCGAGCTCTTGATGGCGCTGTTCGATGGATTGATGGTCCGGATCGTCAATCACCCCGATCTGGATCGCGCCGCCTTGGCCCCGCTGATCCGTACCGCGTTGCGGACCTTCATCGATGGCAACTGAAGGAAATACGGAAACACTCCATCCATGGAGTATCTCAGCCCGCCTCGTCCCGGTATCGGCCCAGGATGGGCACCTGTGTGGGTGCGACGGCCCCCACTATTCCATCAAGACCATCGGATAAGAAAGCTGCAACACGCTTCGAGCGGTCCGTGAACGATAGAACAATTTCAAGCCGTGGCCCTGTCAAGGTAGATCTCGGCAAAGCGGGTCGGCGTCTCTGTATAGGAGCGCCTTCAGGCGCGATCCACATCTGCCAAGATCGCGTCTAAAGCCGCCCCTACGGGAGGCGTGGGTGGGTAGGAGCGCCTTCAGCGCGATCCACATCTTTTTGAGGGCTGGTTAATAAAGGGCGCCATCCGCTTCCGGCCTAGTCGTTCCAATAGAAGGCTTGTTCCACAGCGCCCGTGGCCGGTATCTCGATCGTGCGGGTCTGGACCTGACCGGCGTTGTCGACCTGGAGGACATAGCGCCCCGGTGCCAGCTTGGCATAGAACCACGGGCCCTGTGAGACGGCCTCGAGTAGGGTCGGTCCGGCGGCATCGTCGATACGTACCCGTACATTGGCCAGATAGGACCCGGAGCCGGCAACAGCAAAGAGCAGGCGCAGGTTGAATTTGGATTTGACCTCCTGCATCTCGGTGCGCTCCGAGACACCGATGCCGCCGCTGATATAGGGCACACCGCTGGTCAGGTCGGCGGCAGGCAGGGGCGCGGGTGCTGGGGTCGGTATGGGAGTAGGCTGAGGCTGAGGCTGAGGCTGGACGGGCGCGGACGGTTCAGCAGGCAGGATGGCGCCACCCGGGAGGATGGTCCCGGGCGGCAACAACAGGCCCTCTTGCAGCACCGTACCCTCTGGGAGCTGCACCTGGGTCGGCGGCGGTTCATCCTCGGGCGCGATGGCCCATTCAGTCCTCAGCCCCTGTTCGACCGGCGCCGGCGGCGCCGACTCGTACTGGGCCTGGGCCAAGGCAACGCCCATCGGTAGGGTCAGCACCAGTACCAGGCTGATTCTCAAACACAGGTCGATGCGTGTCATAAGGCACCTCAGATGGCATTCCGATGATTCCAAAACCCTACGGGGAGGATAGTGGATTTTAGTCAGTCCGTCCCCGCCGCCTGACCGCTCCAGCGGCTCGGGAACTGGCTCTCGATGACGCCCGAGCGATGCAGGATGGCGATACCAAGCGCATAACCGCGATAGCTGGCGATGACCTGTCCCGGCGGATGGACGGCCCGCTGTTCGCGCGTGGGCGCGAAGGTCTCGCGCCGCAGATAGGCATCGCGCTGTTTGCGGCTGAGTTCGAGCCGAAAGCGCGTCACCTCTGGTCCAATGAGCAGGGCCCCGCTGGTGGTGGGCTTGGGCGGGTGGACATTGGTGCGATGGAAGAAGAGCCCGTGCCCCGCAGCCGGGGGGACGGCGGGCGGGGCATGATCGGCGGCCATCAGATGCAGACCGCGCCTGGTCTGACGGTGGACGCGGTAGCGGCACCAATAGCCCTCGGGCAGCCCATACTTGGACCGCAGTCCCTCCAGCCATTCATCGTGCCCGTCCCCGTCTAGGGTGGCGAGTTCTGGCTCGGGTTCTGGCGAGAGCCCGGCGTCCTTCTCCAGCAACGCGATGAAAAATCCGCCGGTGTCGTTGCGGTGGGGCCAAAAACGCCGGCATCGTGCGAGTTCAGGCGGTAGCACACGACCCTGCCACTGGGTCACACCGGGCGCGGTGTCGAAACCGGGGATGTCGATGGCCCTCAGCCTGAGCCTGCCGTCGCACTCGGCCAGGATGTCGGCCACCACCAGCTCATTTTCCTCGGGCGCGAAGGTGCAGGTCGAATACAGGATCAGACCACCGGGACGGCAACGCTGCACCGCCTTGCGCAACAGGGCGCGCTGGCGCGACCCGAACCGCTCGGCGTCGGACGGATCCAGTCGCTGCAACAGGGACGGATGGCGCCGGAGGGTGCCCTCAGCGGAGCAGGGGGCATCGAGCAGGATGCGGTCGAACTGACCGCCGGCGCTTGGCCAGTTGCTCGCATCGCTCTGGGTCGTGGTCACATTGAGCACACCGAGCCGATCCAGATTGCCCTGGAGCGCCTTGAGGCGCGCGTATGAGATATCGTTGGCGACGACCGTGCCCCGGTTGTCGAGCGCAAAGGCGATCTGGGCGGTTTTGCCGCCGGGAGCGGCGCACATGTCGAGCACGCGCTGACCGGGCTTGAGGTCCATGAGCGTCACCGGCAGCTGCGAGACGGCCTCCTGCGCATGGGCCAGGCCCACGCAGTACCACCACTGCTGACCGGCCCGGAACTCGGGCGGGAGGTTCAGGGCGTTGGGCAGCCCCTGGATCGGTTGTGGCGACAGCCCCTGCTCGACGAGCAGCTCGGTCAGCGCCGCGACCGAGATCCGCCCCGGATTGGCCCAGAGCGTGACCGGTAAGGGGCGACCAAGTGCTTCGGCGAAGGCGTCCCAGTCGTCGACCAGATCGCGATAGCGTGCGAGCCAGGAGGCGGCGATCTGGTCGGGCCTGAGAAGCGAGGCCGCGCTGACGCGGGCGGTGCGTTGGTTCATGACTGAGTATGACCCCTTTCTATTCAAATGACCCTTGGTCAGCCTCGCGTGCGGCCAGCAAGCACCCAGCGAATTCGGCAAACAGGTTGCGGATACTGGTGGCCTGCGAGAGCGAACGCGACACGGGTTGATTGGTCGGCGTCAGCTCCAGGGCGGCGGCGCGATCGAGTCGACGCTCGACCAAGTGCTCGCCGAGAACTCTGGCAGCGATGCGCCTAGGAGGCGTCTTGGAACGCGGAGAGGAATCGCTGAGCTTAGACAGCACGTTCGCCATTCCCTGAAACCTCGCGCCTGTCTATTTGTCCGCCTTGGCCTGACGCCGCCGATCGAGCCGCCGGACGAACTCGGCGATCAGGCGCGCATAGAGCGCATCGCCCAGCACCCCATCCTCGACCCCGGCATCCAGACTGGGATTGTCGTTGACCTCGATCACGACCGGACCCGCGGGCGTCTCCTTGAGGTCAACACCATAGAGCCCATCGCCGATCAGATCCGCCGCCTTGAGTGCGGTACGGATGACGGCCGGCGGAACATCCGCGATGGCGAGCGTCTCATAGCCCCCCTCGACGTGGCGCCCGTCGCTCTCGTGCTTGACGATCTGCCAATGATCACGGCTCATCAGATACTTGCAGGCATAGAAGGGCTGGCGTCCGAGGATGCCGATGCGCCAATCAAAGGGGGTATAGAGAAATTCCTGGGCCAGGATCAGATCGGACTCCTTGAACAAGCGCGCCGCGATGCGGGTCAGGCTGGCCCGATCCTCGGCCTTGTGGACACCGCGCGAGAAGGAGCCCTCCGGGATCTTGAGCACCACCGGATAGCCGATCCGCTCCTCGGCCTCCAGCAGTTGTTCCTTGCGCAGCACCAGGGTCTTGGGCCGGGGGATGCGATGCGCGGCCAGGAGTTCGGCCAGATAGACCTTGTTGGTGCAGCGCAGGATGGAGTCTGGATCATCGATGACGACCAGCCCCTCACTGTCGGCCTTCTTGGCGAAGCGGAAGGTGTGGTGCCCGATCCGGGTGGTCTCGCGGATGAAGAGCGCGTCGTACTCGGCGAGCCGGCTGTAGTCCTTGCGCTGGATGAGCTCGACGTTCACGCCCTGACTCTTGCCAGCCTTGACGAAGCGCGCCAGCGCCTTGGGGTCCGAAGGCGGCAGCTCCTCGGCCGGGTCGTAGAGGATCGCCAGGTCATAGCGATAGGACAGGCGCGCGCGCGGTTGGCGCCAGCGCTTGGACAGATAGCCCTCCAATGCCGCAAACAGCGGACCCTCGGTCTCATTGGTGATGCTCGTGATCGACAACGCCTTGATCGCGCCGATGCGCCAGGTGCCGTGGAGCCGGAACTCGACCCTGAGGATGGGACAACGAAAGGTCTCGAAGATCAGCCGCGCCAGGGGCTGCAATTCCTTCACATCACACTGACCAAAGCAGATCGTCAGCTCATAGGCGGTCGGGGTGAGCGCACTGGCCTTGCGCCGCCCAAGCAGACGCTGTGCCAGGGTGTTGAGCTCCTCGGTCGCCAGGTCGTAGAGCTCGCGGCTGGAGAGCTCCTGGATGGTGCGCACCGTCGGGATGACCTTGTGACCGCGCGCCTCGGCCAGCAAGGAGCAGTAATAGCCGAGCGAGAGATAGCGATAACTGCGGCAGAGGTTGATGACGCGCAGATCACGCTTGGCCGCCAGCTCGCCGCCGGCCAGATAGTCGCGCGCCGTGACCACGGGCAGACGCGGAAAGCCAGGCCTCCAATCGCCCGGCTGTTCCACCAACAGGAGATGTTCGGCCATGTGGATCGCATTCGTTCAGGGGCTGGAGACGAGCACGACGGCCTGCAAGCCGACCCGGCCATAGCGGGCCATGCGGGTGAATTCGTCGCGCCGGATCGGCATGTCGATAGAGTCGATGGCGGTCTCGCCGTTGTCGTAATCGACATAGGGGTCATGGACATAGACGAAGTGCTCGTCGAACCCTGTGATCACGACCCAGTGCGGGAACTTCTCGCCATAGATGCGGTAGGAGCTGATCAGCACCAGGGGCACGGCACCGGCATCCCAGCGCTGCTGGATGTCCTGGATGCTCAGGGTCTGATAGTGAATCGGGATGCCGAGCTGCTCGGCCTCGGCGAGCATGTCCTCATGGACCAGACGCATGACCTCTTTCTTCTCGGGGCTGCGGACTGAATCGACCAGCGGCACGCCGGTGTCGTTGACATGGACCTCGACGGCGAAGTTCCGGCGCTGGGCGGCCAGCGCCAGCCCGATTGGGCCACAGCCACCATGCCCCGAGGTCATGAAGATGGTGGTGGATTCGCGCCAGATACGCAGCTCCAGGGTACGGCTCAGTTCCAGACTCGGGCGCAGTGCCTGCATGGCCATCATCAGCGACGAGGGGCCACAGGTAAAGTCCAGGGTCTGCTCGTAGAAGGGGACACGCTTGAGCTCGGGTTTGAGACCGGGCGCCATCGCCTTCTCGTAGCGCAGCGCCTCCGTGTGGTCTTCGTAATAATCCGAGAGCACCCCGAAGCGCCGATAGCCGGCGCGCTCGAACAGCTGTTGCGAGGCCAGGTTGTCGCGCCGGATCTCTAGACGCATATAGGCACGCTCCTGCGCCCAGGCCGCCTGCTCGGCAGCGGCGACCAGGGCGCGACCGATCCCGCGCCTGCGCGCGTGTTCGGCGATGGCGATCGAATAGAGCCGGGCGACCGAGGTGGCGCGGCTAAAGAGCACCAGCACATAACCTAGCAGCTCGCCATCGGCCTCGGCCACCAGGGTACTCGCATGTCCGCGCGTGAGCAGATAGCGGAACTGGCGCCGGTTGATGCGATCGCCTGCGAAACAGTCCTGTTCCAGACGCAGCAGGGCGCTCAGATCGCTGAGGAGGGCCGGGCGGATGACGAATGGCGGGGTGTCGGAGGGCGTTGACACAAAGGGCGCGCTTAGGTGATTTCCATTGCAGCTTGCACGGGCAGCAATCTACAGTGTGGCCTAAAAAACGCAAGATCACCCCAACCATCGCCCTCGCTACCCGGAGCGCCCTCGGTAGACCATGACCACCCAGCCCCCACCCCTCAAGACCATGCTCGCAGGGTTGATCGAAACGCCATCGGTGAGCAGCGTCACACCCGCCCTCGACCAGAGCAATGAACCACTGGTCAGTCTGCTGGCCGGCTGGATGGAGAGCGCCGGATTCCGCGCCGAGATCCTGCCGGTCCCTGGACATCCGGGCAAGTTCAACCTGCTCGGCACACTCGGCTCCGGCCCCGGCGGTCTGGTGCTCTCGGGTCACACGGATACCGTCCCCTTCGACGCACCGCTCTGGACCCATGACCCGCTCAGGCTGACCGAGGCCGATGGGCGCTATTACGGGCTTGGCACCTCGGACATGAAGTCCTTCTTCGCGCTGGCGCTGGAGGCGGCGCGTCCATTCCGCGCCTCGGATCTCAAATGCCCGCTGATGATCCTGGCCACTGCCGACGAGGAATCGGCCATGCACGGCGCGCGCGCCCTCGCCGAGGCTGGACGCCCGCTCGGGCGCCATGCCCTCATCGGCGAGCCGACCAGCCTGCGCCCGGTGCGTCTGCACAAGGGGGTGATGGGCGAGGCGGTGCGGCTGATCGGACGCAGCGGCCATGCCAGTGATCCGAGTCTGGGCAACAACGCGCTCGATGGCATGCATGCGGTGATGTCGGTCATCCTCGACTGGCGCACCGAGTTGCAGAAGACCCATCGGCATACCGCCTTTGCGGTCCCCTACCCCACCGTCAATCTGGGCCACATCCATGGCGGCGACAATCCAAACCGCATCTGCGGTGAATGCGAGCTGCATCTGGACCTGCGTCTCCTGCCTGGGATGGATCCGGTGGAACTGCGCACCGCCCTGGCAGAGCGGGTCGCCGAGGTCGCCCACCGGCGCAGACTCCAATGGTCGGTCGAACCGCTGTTTACACCCATCCCCCCAGCCGAGACCCCGGCGACGGCGGCGATCGTGCGTGTCTGCGAGGCGCTGACCGGACAGGCGGCCGAGGCGGTCAACTTCGGCACCGAGATGCCGTTTTTGAACCGGCTTGGGATGGAGACCCTGATCCTAGGGCCGGGCGATATCGCCCAGGCCCATCAGCCCGATGAATTCCTGGCACTGGACCGCATCCCGCCGATGCTCGAGCTGCTGCGCGCGCTCATTCGGCGTTTTTGTGTCGAGGCCGAGGCCATCACAGGCTGAATCCTTCAGGACACCGGGATCGACCCGCCGCCGACTACCCACTGACGCTCGATCCCAGCCCGCCGCCCTGATCACGGGCGAGCGCCACGAAGGCGCGCAGATACTCGATGTCGGACTCGCGCTCACGGATGCCGACGAAGATCTGTTTGGCGATCCCCTGGGCTCCGAGCCGTATCGCGGCCAGATCGAGCGTTCCGGCCTGTTCGTCCACCAGCCAGCGGGGCAGGGCCGCGACACCACGACCGCTGGCGACCATCAGCAGCAGGATCTCGGTCGTCTCGATCGGTTTGTGACGCCTGGGCCGGATGCCGGCCGGCAACAGGAAGCGGGTATAGATGTCGAGCCGGTCGAGGGCGACCGGATAGGTGATCAGTGTCTCCTCGGCCAGGTGTTCCGGTTCGATGTAGGGCAGACCACGCAGCGGATGCCCTGGTCCGACCACCAGCACCTGCTCATAGTCGAACACCGGCTCGAACTTTAGGCCGTGGGTATAGAGCGGATCGGGCGTCACCAGCAGATCGATCTCGTGCGCGAAGAGTGCGCCGATCCCGCCGAACTGAAACTCCTGCCGGACATCCACATCCACGTCCGGCCAGGCGGCCAGATAGGGTGAGACCACCCTCAACAGCCATTGATGGCAGGGATGGCACTCGATACCGATGCGCAGGGTGCCGCGCTCACCCTGGGCGAACTGCCGCAGGCGCTCTTCGGCCTGGGTGAATTGCGGCAGCAGACGCCTGGCCACCGCCAGCAGATAGGCACCGGCCTGCGTCGGACGCAGACGGCGCCCCTCCCGGATCCAGATCGCTACCCCGAGCTGATCCTCCAGCTTGCGGATCGCATGGCTCAAGGCCGATTGGGTGAGGTGCAATTGCTCGGCGGCGGCGGTCAGCGAACCGTGCTGATCGACGGCACGGACGATCGCCAGATGGGTGCGTTCCAGTTGGGCCATCGCAGGGGTCTTATATGAATGCTATACATGATCGGATGAAATCATACCATTTCCATTCATGATTCACGCTGACGAGAATGGCGCCATCCTTCATCCGTCAGAGCAATCGACATGGTCATCACACACAACCTCGGCTTTCCGCGCATCGGGGCCAAGCGCGAACTGAAATTTGCCCTGGAATCCTACTGGAAGGGTGAGTCCTCACGCGACGCACTCAGGGCGGTCGGCGCCGAGCTGCGCGCGCGCCATTGGCAAGACCAAGCGGGTCTGGATCTGATCCCGGTGGGCGATTTTGCCTTCTATGATCAGGTGCTCGACATGAGCTTCACACTGGGCCATCTCCCCGAGCGCGTGCGCGGCGTCAAAGATGATGTCCTCGACACCTATTTCCGCGTGGCGCGCGGGCGCTCGGCGCCGGCGGCCGACGCACAGGCCGGTTGTACCAGCGGCGTCGCCGCCGGCGAGATGACCAAGTGGTTCGATACCAACTATCACTACATCGTGCCGGAGTTCACGGCGGCCACCGATTTCGCGCTCGATGCCTCGCGTCTGCTCGAACAACTGGCCGAGGCCAGGAGCCAGGGTCTCAATGCCAAACCGGTCATCATCGGTCCCGTCACCTATCTGGCCCTGGGCAAGAGCAAGGACGGCTCTGACCGGCTCGCACTGCTCGATCGTCTGCTGCCGGTCTATTCTGAGTTGCTGAATCAGTTGGCCGCGCAGGGTGTCCAATGGGTGCAGATCGACGAGCCGATCCTGGTCACCGAGCTGGACGAACGCTGGCGTCACGCCTTCGAGATCGCCTATCACGCCTTCAAGACCGCCCCGGTCAAGCTGCTGCTTACGACCTATTTCGGCGACCTCCAAGATCAAGGCTATCTGGCGGCCCATCTGCCGGTGGCTGGACTGCACCTCGACATGGTCAGGGGGCGAAACGACCTGGCACCGCTGCTGAATCTGCTGCCCTCGACCAAGATCCTATCGCTCGGCGTGATCGACGGACGCAATGTATGGAAGACGGATCTGAACGCCGTGCTCGACTGGCTGGAGCCGGTCCGGGACCAGCTCGGCGAGCGGCTGTGGATCGCGCCCTCCTGTTCGCTGCTGCATGTGCCTGTGGATCTGGACAGCGAGCAGAGGCTCGACCCTGAGGTCCGGCCCTGGCTGGCCTTCGCCCGGCAGAAGCTCGATGAGCTGCAGGTGTTGGCCAGGGCGCTGAATCAGGGTCGTGAGAGCGTCCGGGCCGAGCTGGACGCCAATCGCGCGGCCATCGATTCACGACGCCAATCAGCGCGCGTCAACGACCCCGCGATCAAGGCGGCGCTCAGCCGGATCGATGCGCAGATGGGCCAACGTCAGAGTCCCTACGCCGAGCGCGCCCTCAAGCAGGCCGAGCGGCTCAGGCTGCCCAGGTTCCCGACCACCACCATCGGCTCCTTCCCCCAGACGCCTGAGATCCGTCGAGCCCGCCAGCAATTTAGGTCTGGGGCGATCGATGAGGCAGGCTATGTCGGGTTCATGCGTGGCGAGATCGCCCGCTGCGTGCGCGAGCAGGAGAGGCTGGGGCTGGATGTCCTGGTGCACGGTGAGGCCGAGCGCAACGACATGGTCGAGTACTTCGGCGAACAGCTCACGGGCTTCACCTTCACCGAGTTTGGCTGGGTGCAGTCCTATGGTTCGCGCTGCGTCAAGCCGCCGATCCTGTTCGGTGACGTCCATCGTCCCAAGCCCATGACGGTAGACTGGATCACCTACGCCCAGTCGCTGACCGAGAGGCCCATGAAGGGCATGCTGACCGGCCCGGTGACGATGCTCAACTGGTCCTTTGTGCGCGACGACCAGCCGCGTTCGGTGTCCTGCCGGCAATTGGCGCTGGCGATCCGCGAAGAGGTGTTGGATCTGGAGCGCGCCGGGGTGCGCGTGATCCAGATCGACGAACCGGCGCTGCGCGAGGGCCTGCCGCTTCGGCGCTCGCAGTGGAAAGGGTATCTCGACTGGGCGATCGAATGCTTCCGGATCGCCGCCAATGGGGTGTCGGACGAGACCCAGATCCACACCCATATGTGCTATTCGGAGTTCAACGACATCATGGCGTCGATCGCCGACCTGGATGCCGATGTCATCACCATCGAGACCTCACGCTCGGATATGGAACTACTCGCGGCCTTTGAGCACTTCCAGTATCCGAATGCGATCGGTCCAGGCGTCTATGACGTCCACTCGCCTAATATACCGAGCGAGGCGCAGATGGTCGAACTCATCCGCAAGGCCGCTGAACGCATCCCACCCGAGCGGCTGTGGGTGAATCCGGACTGCGGACTCAAGACCCGGCAGTGGAACGAGGTCATTCCGGCACTCACCAACATGGTTGCGGCGGCCAAGACGCTGCGCGCCGGACTGGGCTGATCGCCTGAGGGGGGCTTTAAGCGACCCCATCGAACCTTGCTGCTCTCACACTAAAGTGCGCCAAAGTGCGCACTTTTGTTTCCTGCCCCGAGCCCAGGCCCGTCTCTGGCAGGCGTGCCCCCCAAGGCCCGTACCAGAGCGGCATTCTCATCGGGCGTGCCGACCGTAAAACGCAGGCAGTCGGCCAACAGCGGATGCGTGCCATCGAGATTCTTGACCAGGATCCCGGCCTGCTTGAGTCCGGCGAAGATCGCCCCGGCGCGCCCCGCAGGGACCCGGGTGAGGATGAAATTGGCCTCACTCGGATAGGGATGCAGCCCGGGGATCGAGTCGAGCGCCTCCAGAAGCCGGCTGCGTTCGGCACGGATGGCACGCGCCTGGGCATCGAACACCGCCTTGTGTCTGAGGGCAAAGGCCGCCGAGACCTGGGTGAGCACATTGATGTTATAAGGCAGGCGGACCTTGTCGATCTCGGCCAGCCACGCGGGCGGCCCGACCAGATAGCCAAGCCGCAGCCCGGCCAACCCCATCTTGGAGAGGGTACGCATGACCACGAGGTTGTTCCAGTCGCCGACCAGACCCAGGAAACTGGCGTCGGTGAAGGGTGCATAGGCCTCATCGACGACCACCAGACCGGATGCTGACTCGATGATCCGTACCATGTCGTCGGCGTCGAACCTGTTGCCGGTCGGGTTGTTGGGATAGGCCAGATAGATGAGCGCAGGGCGCTCGCGTTCGATGGCTGCGAGCACTGCCTGCAGGTCGAGCGAAAAGTCCTCGGACTGGAGCGGCACCCCGACATAGTCCATCCCGGCGAAGAGCCCGATCATCCGATACATGACGAAGCCCGGGTCGACCGAGAGGACCTTGGCACCCGGCTGAGCGAGCGTGAGCGCGAGCATCTGGATCAGCTCATCGGAGCCGTTGCCGAGCAAGACCCCCATCTCGTCCGGGATCGCCATCGCCTCGCGCAAGGCTGCTTGGAGCACGAGTCCCTTTGGATCGGGATAGCGGTTGAGTTCCAGCCCGCGCAACGTCTCCAGCCACTCGGACTGGAGCGCCTCCGGCCAGGTGTAAGGGTTCTCCATGGCATCCAGCTTGATCAGCCCGGCCGACTCGGGGACCTGATAGGCCCTGAGCGCGCGGATCTCGGGGCGAACCAGGGACTCGATGCGTGCATTCATGCCCCGAAGCCTCCGCGATACTCGGCCGAGCGCGCGTGCGCCGTGAGCCCCTCGCCCCGGGCCAATAGGGCGGTAGTCTGCGCCAGTCGCGCGGCGCCCGCAAACGAGGCCATGATCAGGCTGGAGCGCTTCTGGAAGTCATAGACCCCGAGCGGCGAAGAGAAGCGTGCCGTGCGCGCGGTCGGCAAGACGTGATTGGGTCCGGCGCAATAGTCACCCAGCGCCTCGGCGGTATAGCGCCCCATGAAGATGGCACCGGCGTGCCGGATGCGTCCGACGATCGACTCAGGATCGGCGACCGAGAGCTCCAGGTGCTCAGGCGCGATCTGGTTGGCGACCGCGATGGCCTCGTCCAGGTCGCGCACCAGGATCAGCGCCCCACGTGCGCGCAAGGCCGCCTCGATGATGGGCGCACGCTCCAGGGTCGGCAGCAGCGTGTCGATGCTCGTCGCCACCCGATCAAGGAACCCGGCGTCCCAGCTCACGAGGATCGACTGCGCATCCTCGTCGTGCTCGGCCTGGGAGAACAGATCCATGGCAATCCAGTCCGGCGGCGTGTCCCCGTCGCAGATCACCAGGATCTCGGACGGTCCGGCGACCATATCGATCCCGACCTGACCGAAGACGGCACGCTTGGCGGCAGCGACATAGATGTTGCCTGGTCCCACGATCTTGTCGACGGCAGGGACGGTCTCGGTGCCATAGGCAAGCGCGGCCACCGCCTGGGCCCCACCGATGGCAAAGGCGCAATCGACACCCGCGACATGCGCCGCCGCCAGCACCAGCTCGTTCAATTCGCCATCCGGTGTGGGCACCACCATGATGAGCTCAGAGACGCCCGCGACCTTGGCCGGGATGGCGTTCATCAGCACCGAAGACGGATAGGCCGCCTTGCCGCCAGGGACATAGAGTCCGACGCGATCCAGCGGCGTGACCTGCTGACCGAGCAGGGTGCCATCCGGGTCGCGGTAACTCCAACTCTCGAGGCGCTGATGCTCGGCATAGGCGCGGACGCGCTCGGCGGCGGCTTCGAGCGCGGCGCGCTGCTCGGCAGGGATGGCGCTCCAGGCCTGCTTAAGACGCACGCGCGGCAGTTCCAGGTCGGACGGTGTCGCCGGCGTCCAGCGATCGAGGCGCACGGTATAGTCTATGAGTGCGGCATCACCCCGCGCGCGCACCGCGCGGATGATCTCGGCGACGACCTGCTGGACCCGCTCATCGGCGACCGACTCCCAGGCCAGCAGTCCAGCGAGACGGGTGGCGAAATCTGCGTCCGAAGTGGAGAGACGTTGGATGTCAGTCACGGCGGTATGCTCCTAAACTCGGTCAAGAACGCTTGGGACACGAATGATGCGGTTTGCCAGCTCACCGCATCCAACGATAGATCAATGGATTGCGCAGAAATCGCTTGGTCATCTGGATCAGGCCCCGCGTTCGGACACGGCTGCGCGCAACGCCTCCAGGAGGGCCGTCACGGCCTCGTGCTTCATCTTCCACGCGGCCTTGTTGACCACCAGACGGGAGCTGATGTCGGCGATGTGCTCCAAGGGCACTAGTCCATTGGCCTTGAGTGTGTTGCCGCTCTCGACCAGATCGACGATGAGATCGGCCAGCCCGACCAGGGGCGCCAGCTCCATCGAGCCATAAAGCTTGATGATCTCGACCTGCTGGCCCTTGGCGGCGAAATGGCGCTCGGCCGAGCGGACATACTTGGTGGCGACGCGCAGTCGGCGCGTACCGGGTTCGGGCATCCCGGGGCGACCTGCGACCATCAAACGACAGCGAGCGATCCCCAGGTCCAAGGGTTCATAGAGCCCATCCCCTCCATGTTCCAAGAGCACGTCCTTGCCGGCCACGCCCAGATCGGCGGCCCCATATTCGACATAGGTGGGGACATCGCTCGCGCGGATGATGACGAATTTCACGCGCGGGTTCGAGGTCTCCAGGATCAGCTTGCGGCTGGTCTCCGGATCATCGCGCGGCTCGATCCCGGCATGGGCCAGGAGCGGCAGCGCCTGATCGAAGATGCGGCCCTTGGAGAGCGCGATGGTCAATGGCACGTTGAGATTCATGGGGATGGGGTCCGGTCAGCCCTGGTGATGCGCCGGATATCGGCGCCCAGGGTCGAGAGCTTGACCTCCATGGTCTCATAGCCGCGATCCAGGTGATAGACACGATCCACCAGGGTCTGGCCGTGTGCGACCAGCCCGGCCAGCACCAATCCAGCCGAGGCGCGGAGATCCGTGGCCATCACGGGGGCTGCCGTGAGACGATCCACCCCATGACAGACGGCGACATGTCCGTCGATGCGGATGTCGGCCCCCATGCGCTGGAGCTCGGGGACATGCATGAAGCGGTTCTCGAAGATGGTCTCGGCCACAGTGCCCACGCCCTCGGCGATGGCGTTGAGTGCGCAGAACTGGGCCTGCATGTCGGTCGGAAAGGCCGGATAGGGCGCGGTATGGATATCGACCGCGCGCGGACGCCGCCTGCCCATGTCGAGCTCGATCCAGTCGGCACCCGTGGTCACCTCGGCCCCAGACTCGCGCAGCTTGTGGAGCACGGCATCGAGACAGTCGGGCCTGGTATCCCGGACCCGGACCCGCCCCCCGGTCATGGCCGCGCCGACCAGGAAGGTGCCGGTCTCGATGCGGTCAGGCATGATCCGATGCTCGCCGCCGCCAAGCTGCGTCACGCCCTGGATGCGGATGAGATCCGTCCCCGCGCCCTCGATCCGCGCACCCAGGGTGTTGAGGAACTCGGCCAGATCCACGACCTCGGGCTCGCGCGCGGCGTTTTCGATCAGGGTCTCGCCGGAGGCCAGGGCGGCGGCCATCATCAGGTTCTCCGTCGCGGTGACCGAGACCAGCTCCATGACGATCCGTGTCCCGCGCAACCGGCGGGCGCGCGCCTGGATATAACCGCCCTCGACCCCGATCTCGGCGCCCAGGGCACGCAGCCCCTCGAGGTGCAGATTGACTGGGCGCGCCCCGATGGCACAGCCGCCCGGAAGCGAGACATCGGCCTGGCCATAACGCGCGACCAGTGGTCCGAGCACCAGGATCGAGGCGCGCATGGTCTTGACCAGATCATAGGGCGCGATGAAGCTGGTCAACTCGGCGGGCTCGCTGTGGAGACGGTCGGCCCCATCCTGGGTCAGGCGTGCGCCCAAACGTCGCAGCAGATCGAGCATGGTCTGGATGTCGCGCAGACGCGGCACATTGGTGAGGGTCACTGGCCCCTCGGCCAGCAGGGTGGCGGCCAGGATCGGGAGCGCCGCATTCTTGGCGCCTGAGGCGCATACCTCGCCCTGCAAGGGGATGCCGCCGGTGATGAGGAGTTTGTCCATGTGAAACGATGGAGTTTAAAGACTATGAGGCAGCGCCCGGTTTCCGGACACTAGCGTTCAGTGTCCGGATTGACCAGTGGCTGAAGGCCGGCGGCTGGTGGCTTGAAACTGGCAACCGGCAGCACGGCATCCAGGTTCGAGACAGCCGCGAGTCGTTGCAGCGACTCGGGTAGATGGACATAGCTCAGACTCAGGCCGCCGGCGTGGGCCACCTCCAGCCACTCCAGCAGCAACGCGAGCCCGGCACTATTGGCGCGTTCGACCCCGGATAGATCAACCACCACTGACGTCCGACCCTCTGCGACTGCAGCGCGCAACCATGCCCTCCCCTCGCTGGCGAGCCGAGCCACGGCGGCGAAGTCGAGCACGCCGGATATTAAGAGGGTGCCTGCCTCCAGAGGGGTCAGTGTTGCCGACGGATTCATAGACCCTCCGCAAGGAAACCCGCGACTTGAGTCGCGGGAGGAATGGCGGGCGCGCGAAGTGCGCCATGTGGTGTATAATGCACCGCAAGTGTGGTCTCCGGGCGCACGCCGACTGCAACGCCAGTCGAAACCTGGCCCGGATTGGCAGTGGAGCCCCGCTGCCAAGGGCGGCTGTAAACACGCCCAATGTTGGGGATGCGGTCAACCATGTTTGCTGCGTCTTACAATAAAGCCTTCGACTTCAGTCGAGGGTTGTTTACTCCTCGCCCCGCTGGTTCAGCGTGCTGAGCCGAGCGATGAGTCCGTCGATGCCGTTCTGACGGATCTCGGCGGCGAAACTGCTGCGATAGTTGCCGACCAGACTGGCATTGTTGATGACCACGTCATAGACCTTCCAGCCGCTTCCACCGTTGTACATCCGGTACTCGACCGGGATGGGCGCTGCCCCGGGCTCGCGCACCTCGGTCGCGACAGTCACCATCGTGGGGCGGTTGCCCGGCTTGGACGGCAGATAGCGGATCTCCTGGCCCGAATAGCTCAGGAGCGAGCGCGCATAGGTTCGGATCAGCACCTGTTTGAAGCCATCGACCAGTTGGCGCTGTTGGTCCGGGGTGGCCTGACGCCAGTATTGACCCACCGCACCCTGGGTGATGCGCTCGAAGTCGAAGTGCGGCAGGACGATGGTCTCGACCAGCCCATAGATCAGCGCCGGGTTGTGCTCGATCTCGGCACGGCGCGCCTCAAGCGTGCCAAGCATGCGCTCGGCGGTACGCCGGACCAGCGCAGTCGCCTCGTCGTCCTCAGCCAGGAGTGACCCGCTCGAAACCAGCAATACCGGGACTAACACAAGGGATAGGAAATGACGTCGTTTTAGAAACATCAACCGCTCTCACCTGCTTTTTTGAAAAGGAACTGTCCGATCATCTGTTCGAGCACCAGGGCCGACTGGGTATTGACGATCTCGTCGCCATCCCGCAGGACCTCGGGACTTCCGCCCGGCTCCAGCCCGATGTACTGCTCGCCGAGCAATCCCGCGGTGAAGATATTGGCGAAGGTGTCGTCCGGGATTGAATCGACCGCCGGATCGATCCGCATCGACACCACGGCCTCGTAAGTGTGCTTGTCGAAGCGGATCGATTCGACACGCCCGATCCGCACCCCGGCCATGGTCACTGGGGCGCGCACCCTGAGGCTGCCGACATTGGCAAAGCGCGCCTGGAGCAGATAGCCTTCACCAGAGGCACTCAGGCTGAGATTGCTCACCCGCATCGCCAAGAAGAAGAGCGCAACCAGGCCCAGGGCCACGAAGGCCCCGACCATCAGCTCGATGTTGCGTCGTTTCGCCATCGTCTCAGTCTCCAAACATCAGCGCCGTCAAGACGAAGTCCAATCCCAGCACGACCAGTGCTGAGTGCACCACGGTGCGGGTGGTCGAGCGGCTCACGCCCTCGGCAGTCGGGATGGTGTCATAGCCCTGAAAGAGCGCGATCCAGGTCACGACCAGCCCGAAAACCAGACTCTTGACCACGCCGTTGGCCAGATCCGCGGTAAAATCGATCCGGGCCTGCATCTGGCTCCAATAGGCCCCCTCATCGACCCCGAGCAGACCCACGCCGACGAAATAGCCGCCCAGCACCCCGACGGCACTGAAGATGGCTGCCAGCAGCGGCATCGCCAGGACCCCGCCGAGGAAGCGGGGTACCAGGAGGCGGTGCACCGGATCGACCGCCATCATCTCCAAGGCGGCGAGCTGCTCGGTCGCCTTCATGAGCCCGATCTCGGCGGTGAGGGCCGAACCGGCGCGTCCGGCGACCAGCAGGGCCGTGACCACGGGGCCAAGCTCGCGCACCAGCGAGGCGGCGACCATGACCCCCAGGCTCTCGGCGGCACCGAATTGGGAGAGCACATAATACCCCTGCAATCCCAGCACCATGCCGACGAACAGCCCCGAGACCCCGACGATCGAGAGCGACAGAACCCCGATGTTGAACAGCTGATCGATGAGCAGACGCGGACGGCGCAGCACCTCGCCCAATCCAAGCAGGATCGCCAAGAGCAACAGATGGGCACGCCCGAGCCGCTCCAGGGCATCGAGCACGCCGCGACCGAGTCGCGCCACGGCCTCGAGCATCAGCCCCTCCCCCCGAACAGATCCTCGGCCAGGGGGGGCGCTGGATAATGAAAGCGCACTGGACCATCGGGCAAACCGTCCAAGAACTGACGCACCCAGGGCGAACGATCGTTCGCCAGCGCGTCCGGCGTGCCCTGGGCCACGACCCGCCCCTCGAAGATCAGATAAAGATGATCGGCGATGCGGGCCGTCTCGCGCACATCGTGCGAGACCAGGATGCTGGTCAGGCCCGAGGCATCGTTGAGCTGGCGGATGAGCGCCATCAGCATCCCCATCGAGATCGGATCCTGACCGGTAAAGGGCTCGTCGTAGAGGATCATCATGGGATCGAGTGCGATCGCGCGCGCCAAGGCGACCCGACGCGCCATGCCCCCGGACAGCTCGTTCGGCATCAGGTCGCGCGCCCCGCGCAATCCCACGGCCTCGAGCTTGAGGAGGACCAGTTTGCGCACCAGCGAGTCGCTGAGCTTGGTGTGCTCGCGCAGCGGATAGGCGACATTGTCGAAGACGCTCAGATCGGTCAAGAGCGCGCCGGATTGAAACAGCATCCCCATGCGCCGACGCAGCCGGTAGAGCCCATCCCGACCAAGCCGGCCCACATCCTCTCCTGCGACCCGGATGGTCCCAGCCTCTGGATGCAATTGACCGGTGATGAGCTGAAGCAGCGTGGTCTTGCCGGTCCCGCTCGGGCCCATCACCGCCGTCACCATACCGCGACGGATGTCGAGATCGAGATCCTCGAAGATGACGCGCTCGCCGCGGCGAAAACAGAGGCCACGGATCTCGACGAGCACGTCCGGACCTGGCGCCTCATCCACCCTCAGAGGTTGCGCCTCATCCATCTCAGGATCCGACTCGACTCCTTGACCAGCCATTTGAAAACGTGCATCGACTCAAAGCGGCTGATTCTCGTCTTCCGGGCGATGGGGCGTCAAGCCGATTCAATCCTGGAGCTGGTGCGGATCCGCCCCAGGATTCAATATTAGGGAAACGCCGATTTATTCCATTCGTGGCCAAATCCTTTCTTGTAACCCATTGATTTATTAGGAGCGGCTTTAGCCGCGATTTAGAGTCTAGAAGACCCCAGCGGAATTGGTGGCCCGAACGGGAGTGTCCGAACACAAGGGTCTGACCGATCTGCACCTGGATGCGATGGCTGGAGTGGCGCTAAGGCCTCTGGTGTGGCGGGCCTGACGTCTGATCCAGGGCTCAGACGTGTTATTGTTTGCGCCGAATGTTGCTCCAGACAGCGGATCGATCGACATGACTGAACGACGACGACTCGGCACGACGCCAGCTGTGCTCTCACCGAGTGAGGCCGAGCAGATCGCGCGCCTCGGACGTGCCGTGATCGAGACCGAGGCCGAGGCCGTAGCCGCCCTGGCTGCACGCATCGACTCGGTCTTCGTCCGCGCCTGTGCCCAGATGCTCGCCTGCGACGGGCGGATCGTGGTGCTCGGCATGGGCAAGTCCGGCCACATCGGCGGCAAGATCGCCGCCACCCTGGCCAGCACCGGGACCCCAGCCTTCTTCGTCCATCCCGGCGAGGCCAGCCATGGCGATCTGGGTATGATCACGCCGCGCGACGTGGTACTGGCCATCTCCTACTCGGGCGAGACCCAGGAGCTGTTGACCCTCTTGCCCATCCTCAAACGGCTTGGCGTCCCCCTGATCGCCATGACCGGGCGATGTGAATCGACCCTGGCGCGCGCCGCCGATATCCATCTCGACATCAGCGTCGCCACAGAGGCCTGTCCGCTCGGTCTGGCACCGACATCCAGCACCACGGCGGCCCTGGCCATGGGTGATGCCCTGGCCATCGCGCTCCTGGAGAGCCGAGGGTTCACTGCCGAGGACTTCGCCCGCTCCCACCCAGGCGGACAGCTTGGGCGACGGCTGCTGCTCCATGTCGATGACATCATGCACCGGGATGAGCGCCTGCCCCGGGTCGAGCTCGGCACCCCCTTGCTCAAGGCCCTGGAAGAGATGTCGCGCAAGGGGCTCGGGATGACAGCCGTCCTGGACCAAGGGGGTGCCCTGGTCGGCATCTTCACCGACGGCGACCTGCGCCGTGCGCTCGATCGCGGCATTGACGTCCATCACACATCCATCGACACCGTCATGACCCGTCAGTGCACCACCATCCAATCGGGTGCGCTGGCCGTCGAGGCGGTGCAGCTCATGGAGTCGCGTGCCATCAATGGTTTGCTGGTGGTCGATGCCGAGGGACGGCTGATCGGGGCACTCAATATGCATGACCTGCTGCGGGCTGGAGTCGTCTGAGCCTTGACCCAATGAACTCGTATTGACCCCAGCGCGCGAAGCGGCTACAAGGCAAGCCTCCCACCCTGGACGCAGGCATCACGACCATGACAGAGCTTCGAGAACGCGCCTCTCGCATCCGGTTGGTCATCTTCGACGTCGATGGCGTACTCACCGACGGCAGCCTCTATCTCGGCGACGATGGCCAGGAATACAAGGCATTCAATGCGCGCGACGGTCACGGCATGGTCCTGCTTCAGGAGTCCGGGGTCCACCTGGCCGTGATCACGGGGCGCACCTCCAATGTGGTCCGGATGCGCATGGAGAGCCTCGGTGTCTCCGACATCTTCCAGGGCTATCGCCACAAACTCCCAGCCTACGAACAGATCAAACAGCGTCACGGGCTCAGCGACGACCAGATCGCCTATGTCGGCGATGACGTCATCGACCTGCCGGTAATGCGCCGGGTAGGATTGGCGATCGCGGTCGCGGATGCCGATCCCCGTGTGCGCGAGCTGGCCCACTGGCGCACCACGGCGCCCGGCGGACGCGGTGCGGCGCGCGAGGTCTGCGAGCTCATCCTCGACGCCCAAGGCCGGCTCGCCCCCTTGCTGGCCTCCTACGCATGATCCAATTCGCCGAGCGTCGGTCTGGGGCGCGTCGCCCATGGCTGCTTGGGGCCGGCTTCGCGCTCTTGGGACTCGCGGCCTGGTGGCAGTGGCGCTCGCTGCACGAGGACGATGCGGTGCGCCCGCCGCGCGAGCGACGCCCGGACGCTATCGTCCAGCAGCTCTCGGCCCTGGAGACCGACGCCACAGGCCGCCCGAGCCGGCGTCTGAGCGCCAAGCAACTGCGCCATTATGCCGACGAGGATCTCTCTGAACTCGACGAGCCGCACCTGGTGCTCTATCGCCCCGACGGACCGCCCTGGTTTGCCCGAGCACGCCGGGGCCAGGTGCGGGCCGGCGGTGATCAGGTGCATCTGATCGGGGACGTGCATCTCGATCGTGAAGGGGATGCCACAGGGCGAGCGCTCCATCTGCGGACCGAAGCCATGGTCATCTGGCGCCAGACCGGGCTGGCCGAGACCGATCGTCCGGTAACCATCGACAGCGACGGCGACTCGATCACCGCCAAGGGTATGAAGCTCTGGTATCTGGAAGACAACTCGCGCGTCAGCCTCCAAGGTCGTGCCCACATCCGGCTCTCACCCCAACCCGAACACCGTTCGGCACCATGAGACGTCCCATGTCCTCCAGCTTTTCCAAGTGGCTGCCGCTACTCGGCCTTCTGGTCGGTCTTGGTCTGGGCGCAAACGCCTGGTCGCTCGAAACCGACAGCAAACAGCCGATCTATATCGAGGCCGATGAGGTCGAGGTCCGCGAGTCCGACAACACCAGCATCTATGTCGGTCAGGTCCAGGTCGAACAGGGCAGCATGCAGCTGCGCGCCGACCATGTCACTGTCTATCATCGCGAGGACCGCCGCCCGCGTCTGATCATCGCCCTCGGCACGCCGGCCAGCTACAAACAATTGCTCGACGACGATCAGGGCGAGGTCCGGGCGTTTGCCAAGCGCATGGAATACGACGCTGACAAGGACGAGCTGGTGCTGATCGGTGAGGGTCTGCTGATCCAGGGCGAGGACCGTCTCACGGGGGAGCGCATCCTCTACGACCGGGCCAGGGCCCGTTTCCGTGCCGGCGGCGCAGGTCGGGTCAAGATCACCATCACCCCGGATGCCTCATGAGCGGTCTGAGCGCCGAACACCTGATGAAGCGCTACGGCAGTCGTCAGGTGCTCCAGGATGTCAGTGTCAAGGTCGAGCCGGGTAAGGTCGTGGGCCTGCTCGGGCCGAACGGCGCCGGCAAGACGACCTGCTTTTATCTGATCGTCGGTCTGATCCATGCCGACCAGGGTCGCATCCTGCTCGACGGGCGCGACCTTACCCGGCTGCCCATGCACGCCCGGGCGCGCGCCGGTCTGAGTTACCTACCCCAGGAACCCTCGGTCTTTCGCAAGCTGACTGCCCGCGAGAATATCCTGGCCATCCTCGAGACGCGGCGCGATCTCAAGCGCGCCGAACGCGAGGAACGCGGTGAGCGTCTGCTCGAGGACCTGGGCATCGCCCATGTGGCCGACTCGCTCGCCCTCAGCCTCTCGGGTGGCGAGCGCCGCCGGCTGGAGATCGCCCGCGCCCTGGCGGTTGAACCCAGGGTGATGCTGCTCGACGAGCCCTTCGCTGGTATCGATCCGATCGCCGTCGGCGACATCAAATCCATCGTCACCCATCTGCGTGATCGCTCCATCGGGGTACTCATCACCGATCACAATGTGCGCGAGACGCTCGCCATCTGCGACCATGGCTACATCATCGGCAGCGGCACCGTGATCGCCGCCGGCGAACCGGCCGAGTTGTTGGCCAACCAGCGGGTGCGCGATGTCTATCTAGGTGCCGATTTTTCCATGTAGACTAGACTCAGATTACGGACACCCCATGATGGCTTAAACAGCAATAGACAGACCACAGTTCGGACGCCAACTCGATCGATGAAGCCATCCCTTCAGCTTCGACTCAATCAGCAACTCACGATGACGCCCCAGTTGCAGCAAGCGATCAAACTGCTGCAGCTGTCAACGCTCGAGTTGCAGCGCGAGATCCAGGAGGCGCTCGAAAGCAATCTGATGCTTGAAGAAGGCGAGGAATCCGAACCGCTCGAGGCGGAGTCACTGGAAGATTCCCCTCTGACCCAGCTCGAAGATGATCCCTTCGGTTCTAGCGCATCCGAGTCCGAGTGGCTCCTGGAACGCGAGGTACAAGCCGAGTCGTATGAGATACCGGAGGAGCTGCCGGTCGATACCCAATGGACCGACGTCTTCGACAGCTACCTGCCGCCAACGGCCCACGGCATGAGGGATGACACAGACCAGGACCCACTGTCGAACCGCTCACGTCCGCAGACGCTCTGGGATCATTTGATCTGGCAGCTGAATCTCAGCCGTTTGAGCGAGCGCGATTTCATGATCGCCCAGGCCGTGGTCGACGCCATCGATGCCAACGGCTATCTGCGCGCCGATGTCGATGAACTGGTGGCCACACTCGCCGATCCCACGATCGGCGCCGATGAAGTCGAGACCCAGATCCATCGCGTCCAGTCACTCGACCCAGCTGGCGTCGGGGCGCGCAATCCGCGCGAGTGCCTGTTGATCCAGCTGCGCCAGCTGTCGCCCGAAACGCCCTGGCGCAACCTGGCCATCGCCGTGTGCGAGGCCGGATTCGAACATCTGCCGCGCGGCGACGTCACGGCCCTCTCACGCCTGCTCAAGGCGCCCGAGGACGACCTGACCCAGGCGCTCGATCTCATCCGCCGGCTCAACCCGAAGCCGGGCCGCTTGCTCGCAGAGACGCCCTCGGAGTACGTTGTACCCGACATCTTTGTGCGTAAGAAGGATGGCCGCTGGCAGGTCGAGTTGAACCCTGACATCACCCCCAGACTCAGGGTCAACGCCGACTATGCGCGCCTGGTACGCCGCGCCGACCAGAGCAGCGATGGCCAGACGCTCAAGAGTCACCTCCAGGAGGCGCGCTGGTTCATCAAAAGCCTGGCAAGCCGCAACGAAACTGTACTGCGCGTGGGCGCCAAGATCGTGGAGATGCAGCAGGACTTCCTCGAATACGGCGAAGTGGGGATGCGGCCCATGGTGCTGCGCGACATCGCCGAGGCCCTGAATCTGCACGAGTCGACCATTTCACGGGTGACCACGCAAAAATACATGCATACACCCCGAGGCACATTCGAGCTCAAGTATTTCTTCTCGTCCCACGTCAATACCACCTCTGGCGGCGAGTGCTCGTCGACGGCGATCCGCGCCCTGATCCGCAAGCTGATCGCGGGAGAATCCCCGCGCAGACCTCTCAGCGACAACAAGATCGCTGAGGAACTGGCAAGACAGGGCATCGACGTCGCACGCCTCACAGTCGCCAAATACCGTGAGGCTATGGGTATCCCGGCCTCGAGTGAGCGCAAACGCCTGGCTTAAACAGGCTGTTTGATTCTTTATCAAGGAGTTTAATGATGCAAATCAATCTGACGGGTCATCACATCGACGTCACCGATGCGCTGAAGTCCTATGTCGACAGCAAATTCGAGCGTCTGGCACGCCACTTCGACCACGTCATCAACGCCCATGTCGTCCTGAGCGTCGAAAAGCTCGAGCAGAAGGCCGAGGCCACACTCCATGTCAATGGCGGCAAGGTCTTCGCCGACTCTGTGCACGAGGACATGTATGCGGCCATCGACAGCCTGGTCGACAAGCTCGATCGCCAGGTCATCCGCTACAAGGAGAAGAAGAGCAGTCACCGCGGCGGAGCCGTCAAGACGGCCGAAGCGGAATGAGATCGGCCTCTCCAGTACCTTGGAAGCCGTGTCTTCCGAGGTGATGGAGGCAACACCCATCACACCTCGGTGGCCGGTGCCGCCGGCGCCTGAGGTGTCTTTACATCGAGAACACGACAGAGCGATCAGGCACCAAGTGCGCCCGTCCGCCCGAGGTACCCCAATCTATGACCAGCATCGAATGCCAGCAGCATCCTGGTTGGATCAGCCATTACCCCCGACCACCTGCGGGCGCGTCGGCGGTCAACAGGAGTTGGAGCCATGTTCGGCCCTGACCTGATCAACGAAGCCCGTATCGGATGCGGTCTCGAGATCGCCAGCAAGAAGCGTCTGCTCGAGACCCTCGCCGAACTCCTGGCCAGGGATCATCCCAGGCTCCAGCCCGAGACCGTCTTCGAGCATCTGCTCGAGCGTGAGCGCCTGGGCAGTACCGGACTCGGCCATGGCATCGCCCTGCCCCATGCGCGCATGAAGGACGTCGGCGAGGCGATCGGTGCCTTCGTGCAAACCGTCCGGGGCGTCGATTACGACGCGGCAGATGGCGAGCCGGTCGATCTGGCCTTCGCGCTGCTTGTGCCCGAGTTGGCCAACGAGGAGCATCTGCGGCTTTTGGCACACCTAGCCAGCCTGTTTAGCGACCCGAACGTGCGCGCTCGACTGCGTGAAGCCACCTCGCCTGCCGAGATCCTGCACGTCCTGAGCGCCTTCTAGACCCATGCGACCCGCCCGATTCGCATGATCGACAGCCTCCAGAGCGTCGTCATCCAGACCGGCGCCCAGCTCAAGCTGCGCTGGCTGACCCCAGAACCCCAGACCCCTCGTCCGTTGCGCGGGGTGGACCCAGAGCAGTCGCTGATCGGCTCGCTCAACCTCATCCACCCCAATCGACTCCAGGTCGTCGGCCCCCCCGAACAACGTTACCTGGCGGCACTTGGACGCACCGCCCACGACGAGGCGCTCGACAAGCTCTTCGCCGACCGGCCCGCCGCCGTGATCTTCAGCGATGGACTGGAACCGGGGGCCGATTTCTGCGAGCGCGCCCGCTCAACCCAGACCCCCCTGCTCGGGTCGCTGCTCGGCGATCAGGAACTCATCAACCATCTGCGCTATTTCCTCACCCAGGCCCTGGCCGAGCGCAAGACCATCCACGGCGTCTTCATCGAGGTGCTTGGGATGGGCGTGCTCCTGATCGGCGCGCCGGCCGTCGGCAAGAGCGAGCTCGCGCTCGATCTCATTACCCGCGGCCATCGGCTCATCGCCGACGATGCACCGCGTTTCGCCCGCATCGCCCCTGAAGTGATCGAGGGGAGCTGTCCGGAGACGCTTAGAGATTTCCTGGAGGTACGCGGTCTAGGGATCCTCAACATCCGCGCCATGTTCGGCGAGGGCGCAGTCCTACGTAACAAGACGCTCAACCTCGTCATCGATCTCCAGCCGCTGGCCCAAACCGAACTCGAGTGCATCGACAGGCTCACCGGCAGTCTATCGGCCATGAATGTGCTGGGCGTGGCCATCCCCAAGATCGTCATGCCGGTCGCCCCGGGTCGCAACCTGGCGATCCTGGTGGAGGCGGCCGTCAGACATCAGATCCTGCGCATCCGCGGCTATGATGCCGGCGTGGACTTCATCGACCGCCAGGCGCGCGCCATTCATCTGGACCGACCCGATCCACCCGTCGCCCGCGACTGATCCTATGCCAAATCGCTCGACAGGAGACCCGCCCATGCAGCTGATCATCCTCAGCGGTCTGTCCGGTTCCGGTAAGAGCATTGCGCTCCACACGCTGGAGGACATGGGCTTCTACTGCATCGACAATCTGCCCTTTTTCCTGCTCCAGGATCTGGTGTTCGGGTTGCGCGAGACGCTCGACGAGTCCTTCGGCAAGACGGCGGTCGGCATCGACGCGCGCGGCAATCTCGCGGCACTGCGCCAACTTCCTGAACTGGTGCGCGTCGCCCGCGAGCGCGGGATCGACTGCCGTGTGCTCTTTCTGGAGACCGCGCTGGAGATCCTGATCCAGCGCTATAGCGAGACCCGCCGTCGTCATCCACTCACCAATGGCGACCGCCCGCTCCGCGAGGCCATCCAGCTTGAACAGGAATTCCTGCAGCCGGTGCGTCGGCACGCCGACCTGGTGCTCGACACCACCAGAACCAATATGCATGAGCTGCGCGACCTGGTACGTGGCTGGCTGCTGAGCGGAGAGTCGCCCCGGATCTCGATCCTGCTCCAGTCCTTCGGCTTCAAGCATGGCGTGCCGCCCGACGTCGACTTCGTGCTCGATGTGCGCTGTCTGCCCAATCCGCACTGGGAGGCCGAGCTCAGGATGCTCACCGGGCTGGATCCCAGGGTGGCGCGCTTTATCGAATCCAGCCCCCAGGCGCTGGAGATGCGCGCCGATATCCTCGCCTTCTTCGAGCGCTGGGTTCCCCGATTCGAGACCGACGGGCGCAGCTATCTGACCATCGCCATCGGCTGCACCGGTGGTCAGCATCGTTCGGTCTACATGACCGAATGGCTCGGCGAGCACCTGAAGTCACTCGGTCATAGGGTCATCGTCCGTCATCGGGAGCTGGCGTGAGCGTCGGTATCCTGCTCCTTACCCATCGTCCCCTCGGGGAGGATCTGTTGCGTATCGCCAGCGAGATCCTCGGCCGGGTGCCGGACGGGATCGCCTGCTGTGAGGTCGTCAACGACACCCCACCCGATGAGATCCTCGACCGTTGCCGGTGTCTGGCCGAGACCCTTGACCAGGGCGAGGGCTTACTGGTGCTAACCGATCTCTATGGTGCCACACCGGCCAATGTCGCACGTGCGTTCGCCGACTCGCGCGCCCAGGTGCGTGTGGTCAGCGGTCTGAACCTGCCCATGCTGCTGCGCACCCTCAATTATGCCGCGCTCGATCTCGACCATCTGGCCGAAAAGGCCCTCAGCGGCGGTCGCGACGGTGTGCGCCGTGGCAACTGAGTCCGGCTTGATCCGCAGGCCACCTGGTCGATTCCAACGCATCCAAAGGCAGTTTGGGTACTAATCTTAAAGATCAGAAGGATCACAACTAGATGATTCGCCGAGAACTCGAGATCCGCAACAAGCTCGGGCTGCACGCGCGGGCCTCGGCCAAGCTGGTGCAATGCGCCAATCGCTTCGAGAGCGAGATCATGCTCGAGCGCTGCGGCCAAAGCGTCAACGGCAAGAGCATCATGGGGATCATGATGCTGGCTGCCAGTCAGGGCAGCAGGATCACGGTCGAGATCACAGGCAGGGACGAAGAGGAGGCCATAGCCGCTATCGAGCAACTCATACTGGACCGCTTCGGAGAACCAGAGTGACCCTCGCCTTCCAGGGTATCGGGATCGGCGCGTCGAATGCGATCGCGCTGGGTCCGGCCTTCATCGACATCAAAGGACAAAGGATCTTGACCCAAACGCCGATCCGCGCCGACGAGATCCAGGACGAGATCGCTCGCTTCGATCTGGCGGTCGAGGCGGCACGCCGCGCGCTCAAACGGGTGCATGCCCAGATCCCGCCGGACACACCGATTGAAATCGTCGAATTCATCGACACCCATCTGCTCATGCTCGAGGACACGGCGCTCATCGACGGCGTGCGCCATCTCGTGGCCGAGCAGCTATGCACCGCCGAATGGGCGCTGCAACGCCAGCGCGACATCCTAATCGCGGTCTTCGATCGCATGGATGACCCCTATTTGCGCACACGCCGCGACGATATCGAGCATGTCGTGCGCCAGATCCAGAGCTTTCTGCGCGGCGAGTCGAACGAACCGAATCTGGCGCAGCAGGATCTGGCCGGCCATGTCGTGGTGGCGCGCGACCTCATGCCCGCCGACGCCATCCTGCTGCATCATCGCGGCGCCGTGGCCTTCGTGACCGAGTACGGCGGACCCATGTCGCATACCGCGATCCTGGCGCGCAGTCTCGGCGTACCTGCGGTCATGGGGCTACACGACATCAGCCGCTATCTGCGCCCCGGGGAACTGCTGATCGTTGACAGCGCCAGCGGCACCGTCATCGCCAACGCCGACGCGCAACTCATCGCCGACTACCGTCGGCGCCTCAGCGCGATCCAGGCACGTCAGGGTCGCCTGCGCGCCCTCGTCAGCCGCCCGACCCGCACGCGCGACGGCGTCGAGATCCGGCTCCAGGCCAATCTGGAGCTGGCCGAGGACGTCGAGCTAGCCAAGATCAATGGCGCGCATGGTGTCGGACTCTATCGCACCGAATTCCTCTATATGAACCGCAGCGACCTGCCGGACGAAGAGGAACACCTGGCCGACTATAGCGCCATGTTGGCCGCGCTCGACGGACGTCCCCTCACCATACGCACACTCGATCTTGGGGTCGACAAGCACTGCGAGGCCCTGGCCCGCCCCGGCTCGAACGTCAGCAATCCCGCACTGGGGCTGCGCGCCATCCGGCTCTGTCTGAAGGAGCCCGAACTCTTTCGGCCCCAGGTGCGCGCCATCCTGCGTGCCTCGGCGCTCGGCCCGGTGCGGCTGATGCTGCCGTTGGTGACCAGCGTCCACGAGCTCGACCGTGCCCTGGCCATCATCGCCGAACTCAAGCGTCAGCTCGACCGCGATGGACTGGCCTATGACGATGCCATGCCGGTCGGCGCCATGATCGAGGTGCCGTCTGCCGCGCTCACCGCACGTGCCATTGCGCGCCGGATGGATTTTCTCTCGATCGGTACCAATGATCTGATCCAATACACCCTGGCCACCGACCGCCTGGACGACGCGGTCAACGATCTCTTCGACCCGGCGCATCCGGCCATCCTGCGTCTGATCCAGCTCACCATCGAGGCCGGACGCGCGCTCAACGTCCCGGTCGGGATGTGCGGTGAGATGGCCGGCGATCCGCGCTTCACGCGCCTCCTGCTCGGCATGGGGCTGCGTGAGTTCAGCATGCAGCCCGGCGCCCTGCTCGACATCAAGGAGATCCTGCTCGACTCGGATGTCGGCGCCCTGGCCAGGCGCGCCGAGCGACTCTTTGCCCAGATCGATGAGTTAGACTCCAGTGATCTGCTCTCGGCCTTCGAGTCGGTCTGAATGCCTGCTCACTCGAAACCGACCGGCGCTGCTTGGTGCCAGTGCGTCACGTGCTGGTAGCGGTGTGCCACATTGAGCAGACGGGCCTCTTGAAAGTAGTTGCCGATGATCTGCAAGCCGACCGGCAGGCCGTCGACGGGTTCAACCGGGATCGACAGCCCCGGCAATCCAGCCAGATTGGTGGCGATGGTGTAGATGTCGTTGAGATACATCGACACCGGATCGTCCAGCTTGGATCCGAGTGGAAAGGCAGTCGTGGGGCTGGTCGGCCCCATGATGACATCGACCTGCTCGAAGGCGCGCTTGAAGTCTTCGACGATCAGCCGACGGATCTTCTGCGCCTTGAGATAGTAGGCGTCGTAATAGCCGGCCGAGAGCACATAGGTGCCGATCATGATCCGACGCTGGACCTCGGGACCGAACCCCTCGGCGCGACTGCGCTCATAGAGGTCCAATAGGTCTTTCGGGTTCTCGCAACGATAGCCATAGCGTACCCCATCGAAGCGCGCCAGGTTCGATGAGCACTCGGCGGGCGCAACCACATAGTAGACGGGCACCGAGAGCGGACTGTTGGGTAGGCTGATCTCGATGATCTCGGCACCGAGCCGCTCATACTCCTTGATCGCGTCCATGACCACCTCACCGACGCGCGGATCGAGTCCCTCGCCGAAATATTCCTTGGGCAGACCGATGCGCAACCCTGTGATGTCGTCGTCGAGCGCGTCGACATAGTCAGGGACCGGGACCTCGGCGCTGGTCGAGTCGCGTTCGTCGAAACCGGCCATCTCATCGAGGATGAAGGCCGCATCCGCCGCCGAGCGCGCCATGACCCCAGCCTGATCAAGCGAAGAGGCAAAGGCGATCATGCCCCAGCGTGAACAGCGTCCATAGGTCGGTTTGATCCCGGTGACGCCGCACAGTGCCGCCGGCTGGCGGATCGAGCCGCCAGTGTCGCTCGCGGTGGCCGCTGCGCACAGCCGCGCGGCCACGGCTGCCGCCGAGCCGCCCGAGGAACCACCCGGAACTCGGGTCTGGTCCCAGGGATTCCTGACCGGACCATACCAGCTCGTCTCATTGCTCGACCCCATGGCGAACTCATCCATGTTGGTCTTGCCAAGCACCACAGCCCCGGCCGCCGCCAGCCGCTCGACGATGGTCGCATCATAGGGGGCAATGAAGTTATCGAGCATCCGCGAACCGCAGCTGGTCTTGAGTCCCTGGGTGCAGAAGATGTCCTTGTGGGCGATCGGGATGCCGGTCAGCGGCCCGGTCTCACCCGATCTGAGCGTCCGGTCGGCGCGCTCGGCCGCCGCAAGCGCCGATTCGGTCGCGACCGTGATGAAGGCGTTTAGCATCGGATCGAGCCGCGCGATGCGCTCCAGATAATGCTGCGTCAGCTCGACGCTGGAATAGGTACGTAGCCGCAGATCCGCGGCCATTTGCGCAATGGATTTGTTCTGCATCAGTCGATGACCTTCGGAACCAGATAGAGTCCAGCCTCGGTCAGGGGGGCGATGGACTGAAAGCGTTCGCGTTGATTGGTTTCATTGGGGACATCCGGACGCAGACGCTGGGTCATGTTCAGCGGATGGGCCAGGGGTTCGATGCCCGAGGTATCGACGGTATCCATCCGGGCGACCAGGTCGAGGATATTGGAAAGATCCGCCGCATAGCGCGCGCGCCGCTCGGGAGCGACGGCGAGCCGGGCCAAATGGGCGATCTTGTCGATGTCGGATAAGCTCAGTGACATGTTGGACAGCCGTTGGCGATGAAATTGGTTGAAAATAGCACAAATGAGCGTTCGGGCGGGCCACTCGACCCGAGGGTCCGGCGGAGCGACACAGCGGGCGCCTTGCCGATCGAGGTTCACGTTGCTAGATTAGCGCCCCAATTATCCAGGGATCCCGTATCGGAACCGAGATCCGGCTCACTCATCCTCGGCGACGCCGCGCCCATCCAAGGCGTTCCTTTACCACCCGGAAGGTGTCTTTACTGATGTTTTTCAGAAACATTCGCGGAATGTTCTCCAATGACCTATCGATCGACCTGGGGACCGCCAATACACTGATCTATGCCCGTGGCCGCGGCATCGTACTCAATGAACCCTCGGTCGTGGCCATCCGGCACGAACGCCATGGAGGAACCAAGACGGTGGTGGCCGTCGGCGAGGAGGCCAAGCAGATGCTCGGGCGCACCCCTCAAAACGTCACCGCGATCCGGCCGATGAAGGACGGCGTCATCGCCGACTTCACCGTCACCGAGAAGATGCTCCAGTATTTCATCCACAAGGTCCATGAAACCAGCTTCCTGCGTCCCAGCCCGCGCGTGCTCATCTGCGTGCCCTGCGGCTCGACCCAGGTCGAGCGCCGCGCCATCAAAGAATCGGCCGCGGGCGCTGGGGCGCGCGAGGTCTATCTGATCGAGGAGCCCATCTCGGCCGCCATCGGTGCCGGACTGGCGGTGCACGAGCCACGTGGCTGTATGGTCATCGACATTGGCGGCGGCACGGCCGAGGTGGCAGTGATCTCACTGAGCGGCATCGTCTATGCCGAGTCGGTGCGAGTCGGGGGCGATACCTTCGACGATGCCATCATCAACTATGTGCGCCGTAACTATGGCACCCAGATCGGTGAGGCCACCGCCGAACGCATCAAGCACAGCATCGGCTCGGCCTTCCCCGGCAATGAGGTACTGGAGATCGACGTCAAGGGCCGTAGTCTGGCCGAGGGCGTGCCGCGCAGCTTTACGCTTAACAGCAACGAGATCCTCGAGGCCTTGCAGGAGCCGTTATCGATGGTGGTCCAGGCGGTCAAGATGGCGCTCGAAAAGACCCCACCCGAGCTGGGCGCCGATATCGCCGAGCGCGGCATTGTGCTGACCGGCGGGGGTTCGCTCTTGCGCGGCTTCGACCGGCTGATCGAGGAGGAAACCGGGCTGCCGGTGATCGTGGCCGAGGATCCGCTGACCTGTGTTGCCCGTGGCGGCGGCATGGTGCTGGAGATGCTCGACTCCCAGGAGAGCGCCCTATTCGCGACCGAATGACATGACTCGGCCGCCAGTTACCAGCCGCCAGCGACCAGCCGAAGGAATGTTCTGGCTGGAGGCTGAAGGCTTGGAGCTGAACGCTGGAGGCTGGAAGCTGAGGTGCTGCCGTCATCAAACCGCTGTTCAATCCAGGTCCGTCACTCAATGCCCGCGTCATCCTGGCGATTCTGATGGCATTAGGGTTGTTGGTGGCCGATCATCGTCAGCATCATCTCGAATTGCTGCGCACGGCACTCTCACTCCTGACCTATCCGCTGCAGCTAGCCGCTGATCGCCCCAGTCAGCTCTTCCGTGAGGCGCGCGAACGTCTCGCCAGCCAGGACAGGCTGCGTGACGAAAACTCCGAGTTGCATCGCGAGAACCTATTGCTCAAGGCGCGACTCCAGCAGTTCGAGGCCCTGGAGGCCGAGAACGCGAGGCTGCGCGAGCTCCTCGGCTCCTCGCTCGACGTCGGCGAACGGGTGCTGATCGCCGAGATCATGGCCGTCGAACTCGCGCCCTATCGTCAGCAGGTCTTGCTCAACAAGGGGACCAACGCCGGGGTCTTCGTTGGTCAGCCGGTGCTCGACGCCAATGCCGTGATGGGACAGGTCATCCGCGTCAATCCCTTCTCCTCGGTGGTACTCCTGATCACCGACTCGGATCACGCCCTGCCGGTCGAGGTCAACCGCAACGGACTGCGCACCATCGCCGCTGGCACCGGGCCGAATCATGATCTGGAGCTGCTCTACATCCCCAAGAACGCCGACATCCAGGTCGGTGACCTGCTGGTGACATCGGGCATGGACGGGCGTTTTCCCCCCGGTTATCCGGTGGCGCGGGTCAAGACCGTGCGTCAGGATCCGGACAACCCCTTCACCACCGTCCTGGCCGAGCCCACAGCCCGACTCGATCGCAGCCGCGAAGTCCTCCTGGTCTGGAATCTGAATGAGACCTCGCGCCTGCAGGCCCTGACCGCCGAGGCACTCAAACCCAAAAACATGGCGCCGTGAAGATCATCAAGAAGCGTTCGGGCAAACCGTCCTACAGGCCTCATCAACCTTTCTGGCCGATCATGCTCTCATTCATCCTGGCGATGTATCTGACCATCCTGCCAGTGTCGGATTGGCCCTGGGACTATCGTCCCCCCTGGTCCGCCCTGGTCGTGCTCTTCTGGTGTTTCGCGACACCGCGCCAGGTCGGCATCTTCACCGCTTTCCTGGTTGGCCTGCTGCTCGACGTGCTCACAGGCGCCTTGCTCGGTCAGCACGCGCTGACCCTTTCGGTCACGGCCTATCTGGCCCTAGTGCTGCGCCCACGCATCCGGATCTTTCCGCAGTGGCAGCAGGCCTTCTTCGTGGCCCTGATCCTGCTGGCCGAACGCCTGCTGACGCTCTGGATCATCGCCGCGACCGGCCAGCCGATTCCGGCCCTGACTTACTGGATCTCGGCGTTGGTCGGCCTGGCCTTCTGGCCGATCATGGCCTGGCTGTTGGTGCCCTTCGAACGTCGTCTGGAGATGAGTTGACTGCCATGCTTGAGAGCAGTCTGGAGGATCGCCGGCGCGAACAGCGCCTGGTCAGGGCGCGGGCTGGCGTCGCCGCAGTATTTGTCGTCCTCGGTCTGAGCCTGATCCTGGCACGGCTGTACCATCTTCAGCTGGAGCTTCACGACCACTTCAGCGTGCTCTCGACCGAGAACCGGGTCAAGATCCAGCCGGTGCCGCCCAACCGGGGGCTGATCTTCGACGCCAAGGGCGTGGTGCTGGCTGAAAACAACCCCTCCTTCTCGCTGATGATCACGCTCGAGAAGGTCGAGGATCTGACCGCCACCATTGCCGAGCTCAGACGGATCCTATCGATCGAGGAGGTGGATCTGGCCCGCTTCGAGCGGCTCAAACGTCAGCGCATGCGCTTTCAACCGGTCCCGATCCGTTTGAACCTCACCCCCGAGGAGGTCGCGCGCTTTGCCGTCGATAGCTACCGTTTTCCCGGGGTTGAGGTCCAGGCCGAGCTGATCCGGTTCTATCCAAAACGCGAGCTCACGGCCCATGTGCTCGGCTATGTCGGACGCATCAACGACCGCGAGCTCGCGCACATCGACAAGGGCAACTATGCCGGTACCAACTTCATCGGCAAAAGCGGGGTCGAGCTGGCCCACGAGGACGTGCTCCACGGCAAGGTCGGCTATCGCCAGGTCGAGGTCAATGCGCGTGGCCGCATCCTGCGCACGCTCGAGAGCACACCCCCGGCCCCGGGTCAGGATCTCTATCTCTATCTCGACATCGGGCTGCAACAGGCGGCCACCGAGGCGCTTGGCACGCATCGCGGCGCGATCGTGGCCATCGATCCGCGCAGCGGTGGCGTGCTGGCCCTGGTCAGCACCCCGAGCTTCGATCCCAACCTCTTCGTTGAGGGCATCAGCCAGAGCGATTACAACGCCCTGCTCCATTCGCCCGACAAACCGCTCTACAATCGCGCCATTCGTGGTCAGTATCCGCCCGGCTCGACGGTCAAGCCCTTCGTCGGACTCGGCGGCCTGTCGCTCGGCTTCGTGACGCCGCGCAGCACGACCTATTGTCCGGGATACTTCTCACTGCCGGGCCAAAAACACCGCTTCCGCTGCTGGCGGCGCGGCGGACACGGCACGGTCGACCTGGAGTCGGCCATCGTGCAGTCCTGTGACACCTATTTCTACTGGCTGGCCAACCAGATGGGGGTCGACAAACTGCATGCCTTCCTCTCGGAGTTCGGCTTTGGTGCGCGCACCGGCGTCGACGTCTCGGGCGAGCTGCCCGGATTGCTGCCCTCGCGTGAATGGAAGGAGCGGGTGCGCAAGCAGTCCTGGTATCCGGGTGAGACCCTCATCATGGGCATCGGTCAGGGCTATTTCCTGGCCACACCCATGCAGCTGGCGGCGGCGGCCGCCGCCATAGCCAACAAGGGACGCTTCATCCAGCCGCGACTGGCCTATGCGCGCCGGGTTCCGGGTGCCGACGTAGCGACCGTCTTCCCCACGGTGGCGCGCCAGATCCGCATCTCGAATCCGTCCGACTGGGACATCATCATCGAGGACATGGCGAAGGTCATTGAGAGTCCACGCGGAACTGCCAAACACATCCGTTCCAACGATTACCGCATCGCCGGCAAGACCGGCACCTCACAGGTCTTCACCATCGGCCAGAAGGAACGCTATGACGCCTCCAAGATCTCGGAACGTCTGCGCGATCATGCCCTCTTTATCGCCTTCGCCCCGGTCGAGGATCCGCGCATCGCTGTGGCCGTGATGGTGGAAAACGGCGGTTCAGGGAGCGGGACCGCCGCGCCGATCGCACGCCGGGTGATCGATGCCTATCTCGGCGGTAGGCCGCTGGCAGACGCGTCGGAGTCGAAGGACGATGGCGACTGATCCCCTGTCCTCACGGGCGATCTGGGAGATCGAGACCACGGACGAGGGTTGGTTGCGTCGGCGCCACATCGACGCCCCGCTCCTGACCGGACTGCTGGCACTGTGCGGATTCGGTCTCATGGTGCTCTACAGCGCCGGCGACAAGGACTGGTTGATGATCGAGCGCCAGCTGGCACGACTGGTCGTCGCCTTCGGCCTCATGCTGGCCATTGCCCAGGTGCCTTCCAGCTACTTCAAGCGCTGGTCGCTGGGGCTCTATGTATTCGGTGTTCTGATGCTGGTGGCCGTACTCCTCTTCGGAGACATCGGCAAGGGTGCTCGACGTTGGCTGGATTTCGGCCTGGTGCGTTTCCAACCCTCGGAGTTGCTCAAGCTCGCCGTGCCCATGACTGTGGCCTGGGTGCTGTCCCTGCGTCCGCTGCCGCCACGTCTGTTGGGCGTGCTGCTGGCGTCCGTCCTGAGCCTGATCCCGGTCGGGCTGATCGCCAAGCAGCCGGATCTGGGCACCGCCCTGCTGGTGCTGAGCGCGGGCGTCATGGTGCTCTTCATCGCCGGGTTGAGCTGGCGCATGATCCTCGGAATGGCGCTCTTGGTGGCTGCCGTGATGCCTCTGGTCTGGATGCACATGCACGATTATCAACGCGAGCGTGTCATGACGCTGCTCGACCCGCAGTCCGATCCATTGGGGAGTGGTTATCACATCATCCAGTCACAGATCGCCATCGGCTCGGGCGGGCTCTCGGGCAAGGGCTGGCTCAACGGCACCCAATCGCATCTGGAGTTCCTGCCCGAGCGCCACACCGACTTCATCTTCGCCGTCATCGGCGAAGAATTCGGCTTTACCGGCATCCTGGCGCTGATGGCACTCTATCTGTTCATCATCGGACGCGGACTCATGATCGCCGTGCGCGCCCAGGATAACTACGAGCGTCTGCTCGCCGGGGGGCTGACGCTGGTGTTCTTTATCTATCTGTTCGTCAACACGGGGATGGTCACCGGCCTGCTGCCGGTGGTCGGCGTGCCTCTGCCATTGATCAGCTATGGAGGCACCTCGATGGTGACACTCATGGCCGGTTTCGGGATACTGATGTCGATCGAGACCCATCGTGCCAAAAAATGAGTCGGATCATGCGTGTTATGCTCGTCCTAACCCCCATCAGCGCCCTCCTGCTGCTCGCGCTGACAGGCTGTGCCAGTCGGGGTGAACTCGACGACGAGGCGATCGCCCGCATCCCGGACGCGGTGCCGAGGTTCGAGCCACTGGCCAGGTTGGGCAACCCCGATTCCTATGTGGTCTTCGGACGGCGCTATTACATCAAGAAGTCCGCGCGCGGCTATGTCGAACGCGGGCTGGCCTCCTGGTATGGGCAGCCCTTCCATGGTCGCCAGACCAGTTCGGGCGAGACCTACGACATGTACGCCATGAGCGCGGCGCACAAGACGCTCCCTCTGCCGACCTATGTGCGCGTCACCAATCTCGAGAACGGACGCAGCGTCGTGGTAAGGATCAACGATCGCGGTCCCTTTCAAGATGATCGCGTCATCGACCTCTCTTATACGGCCGCCGTCAAGCTCGGGATGAAAAACCAGGGTACGGCGCGGGTCGAGGTACGGGCCATCGAACCCAGGCGACGCTTCTGGGGCCTTTTATCCTTCCTGGCCGATCGGGCCGAGCGATCGACCGACACCAACTGACCAACCCAGCCCGCGGCTGCGCTGCAAAACTGAAACACTGTGCCATTTTTACGATTTAAGCGGTAAAATACGCGACAAACTCCCTCGTCACCCCGAGTGTTCGGATCATCCATGAAATCAGCCATCAAGCGCCTGCTCCCGTGGTTCCTGTTGCTGCTCAACTTCGGCCTGCCCGTCGGCGCGCAAACGACCACGCCCGCCCCACCCGAGCTGGAGGCCCGGGGTTATCTACTGGTCGACTTCCATACAGGCAAGGCCCTAGCCGAGCTCAATGCCGATGAGCGGGTCGAGCCGGCGAGCCTGACCAAGATCATGACCGCCTATACGGTGTTTCGCGAACTGGCCTCGGGGCGCATCAGTCTCAGCGATCGCGTGACGATCAGCGAGCGCGCCTGGCGCACCGGCGGCTCCAAGATGTTCATCGAGGTCGGCAAGCAGGTCAGTCTAGAGGATCTGCTCAAGGGCATGATCATCCAGTCGGGCAATGATGCCAGCGTGGCCCTGGCCGAATACGTCTCGGGCAATGTCGAGTCCTTCGCCAATCTCATGAACGCCCATGCCAAGCGGCTTGGCATGACCAACAGTCATTTCACCAATCCCAATGGCCTGCCGGACCCGGAGCTCTATACGACGGCGCGCGACATGGCCCGGGTCGCCGCGGCCCTGATCCGCGAGTTCCCCGAGTACTATGCCTGGTACTCCACCCTTGAGTTCACCTACAACGGAATCACCCAGCAGAACCGCAACCCGCTGCTCAGACGCGACCCCACGGCCGACGGCATCAAGACCGGCTACACCAAGGCGGCCGGTTACTGTCTGATCGGCTCGGCCAAACGCGACGACATGCGCCTGATCTCGGTCGTGATGGGTGCGCCCACGCCCCGCGCGCGCGCTGAGGCCAGCCTGGCGCTGCTCAACTATGGCTTCCGGACCTACGAGAGTCACAAGCTCTATCCGGTCGGTCAGCCGATCCAGAACCTGCGTGTCTGGTTTGGCGAACAGGAAACGCTGCCGGCGGGTCCGGAACGCGACGTGGTCGCCACCATTCCGCGCGGCCAGTATGCCAAGCTCAGCGCGCGCATCGAGAAGACCTCGGACATGAACGCCCCCATCGCCCGGGGCGAGCGACTCGGTGATATCGTCGTCTTGATGGGCGAGGAGGAGATTACGCGCATTCCGCTCATCGCCCTCCAGGATCTGCCCAAGGGCGGTCTCTGGCGTCAGGTCAAGGACAGCGTGTTGCGGATGTTCTAGTGGACGATCGCGCTCGATACCCGGCGTGCGGCCGACGAGATCTGGCTCAGCCGCTCGACGCGCGAGGTTCTACCGGTGACGCGGCTTCGAGGCGAGCCGGTGGGCGATGGGCGTCCAGGGTCGTTCTGGCGGCGGATGGATGCGCTTTATCAAGACGACAAGGCGTGGGTGCCTGAAGGCCATGTCTGATCCACAGCAAACCCTGCTGACCTTTCCCTGCCGCTTTGCGCTCAAGGTCATGGGACCGTCCGGGCGCGGTCTGGAGGCGGTGGTGGTCGAGATCGTCAGCCGTCATGCCGAGGGCGTCGACGAGACGGCGATCTCGGTGCGCGAGAGCCGAGGGGGCCAATGGATTGCCGTCACCCTGACCTTCGAGGCCCACAGCAAACACCAGCTCGACGCCATCTATCAGGAACTCTGCGCCCACGAGCTGGTGGCCTGGGCGCTGTGAACACACCACCCTGTCTGTTGCGCATCCGCTATCTGCCCGGGCTCCAGGACTATCGGGCGACCTGGGCCGCGATGCGCGCCTTCACAGATACGCGCGAGGCGGATACGCCGGACGAACTCTGGCTGCTCGAACATCCGCCGGTCTTCACCCTCGGTCAGGCCGGATGTCCCGAGCATCTGCTCGCCCCTGGGGAGATTCCGGTGATCCAGACCGACCGCGGCGGGCAGGTCACCTATCATGGTCCGGGGCAACTCGTTGCCTATCTGCTGCTCGATCTGCACCGCGCGGGGATCGGCATCAAACGGCTGGTGAATCGACTGGAACAGGCGATCATCGAGCTGCTGGCCACGCACGGCGTCGCGGCCGAGCGGCGCGCCAATGCACCTGGCGTCTATATCGCCGGGTCCAAGATCGCGTCATTGGGTCTGCGCGTGCGTCATGGCTGCTGTTATCACGGTCTGGCGCTCAATGTCGACCTGGACCTGGAGCCCTTCGGTCGCATCAATCCCTGCGGCTATGTCGGACTGACCGTCACCCGGCTCGTCGATCACGCCCCAGGGATCACGCTCATCGAGACGGCTCAGGCGCTGGGCGAGATCCTGCCGCGACACCTGAACCGACGGGATTGAGGCCGACTCAAGCAGCACTCGTCCTCGATCCGGTCGAGCAGATCCAGCCCTTCGCGGTGTCCGTAGTGCTTGAACAGGGCACGGATATGGTTGACCTGACTGCCGACGACGAGGCCAAATTCGCGTCTCAGGGCACCCGCGCCACCGGACGCATCTCCTTGTCACAGGTACCGCCGACACTCACCGCGCGCATCGTACCCGCCCCCTGGCAGGTCTCGCCGCGATCGGCGATCCGGCAATGGAGTTCAACCGGCTCACCTGAACCGAGCCAGTTCGGCACCTTGCGATAGCGTCCGGTACCAAGCGAAGGACAGCCGCCCGGGATGCCATAGGGCAAACAGTCATCCGGACGCTTCAGCGAGACCTTGCGCGCATCGACCAGAAAGCCCGGATAGCTGTCCTGGACGCGGACGACATCGCGATCCGGCTCCTGAGTGACCAGGAACTCCTTGAAGGTATAGCCCCAGCCGGACTTGATCCCGACCTCGATCCGGGTATTGGCGATGAGCGCAAAGTCACCATCCTTGCGTGCCACGGCGCCGGTCATGTACTCGACCCGGTCGTGGTTGGGAAAGCATTGGCCCATGGCCGGGGCGTGGTAGTAATGGCGCGTGTTGGTCAACTCGATCAGACTGTTGCCGGGGAAGACGGCGCGCAGACCCGAATCACCGCCATAGAGGATCTGCTCGGCATCCGGCACGGTCTGGGCATACATGGCCTGGAGCTTGGCATAATTGTCGTGTTCGGCCAGATCCGGACGCAGATAGCAGGCGGTCAACCCCGAGATCTGGGTCAGATACTCGTCCCAGATGTTGTATTGCGAGGGTGTAGAAGCGACGCCCTGGATGTCGCCTGGAAAGCGACAGCCTTGACGGACTTGACACTGGAGGGCGCGATTGCGGATCGACAACACCACGATACTGCGCTCGCAGGCGCCATAGGCCGAACAGCCCCGTCCCAGATGGCCCTCGTAGAGCGCGGTGCGCATGGCGTAATCCAGATGCTTGGCGCGTTCGAGCATGGTCGGCGAGCCGAGATCCGAGCGCCGGGCGATGAACGTCTCCCAGGCGCGCTCCAGGGCCTGACGGCGGCGCGTCAGACGCGCGTTGACCGAGGCGCATTCGTTGGAATCATGGAAGGCACGCACGATGCGGTCGAGTTCACTGACACCGCCCGCCGAGTCGCTGCGCCCGCCCGAGCGCGGCGGATCGAAGAAGGGCGCCTTTTCCAGTGCATAGAGCTCGCGTACATGGATGACGTTACGCACGCTCGCCGGGCAGTGATGGTTGGGTACCTGGAGTCCCTTGCGCTCGGCCAGGGCGCGCTTGAAGATCTCGGTCGAGTCCGGGGTCGCCGAGCGCGGATCGACCACGACCTCGAAGCCGACATAGGGCGTGCCATCCCTGTCGGTCAGCGGCTCGCCGTCGCGGATCATCAGACAGGGGATGAGTGAGGTGCCCTGCGCCAGGGTCCCGGCAGGTTCAGCGGCAGTACCGACCCTGGCGAAGCGGTCGGCGTCGTAATAGGGGACGTCCAGTGGGCCGTTGAACTTGTAGACCGTCATCACGGGTGTGGCCGGGATCGCGGCCGAGAGGTCGAACGAGACGAAGAGCGCGAGCGCGCCGAGCCAGAGACGCATGGGACTGAACCCTCTTCGAGGTCGGATACCATGGGTAGGTCCTAGGCTAGGTCAAGCCGGGGCGCGAATCCAGAGGCGATCTGCACGCACAGGGCGCCTCGATGGTCCCTATCAAGACAGTTTCAAGGATCAAGTCACCATGTCGAGTACACTCAGGCTATTCGTCGGGGCAGTGCTGATCGTCATGAACGGCCTGGTCATGGCCGGCGCGGACCGTCTCCAGCGCATCCAGACCACCCAGACCCTGCGTGTCTGCATCTGGCCCGATTACTACGGCATCTCGTTTCGCCACCCCAAGACGCTCCAACTCTCGGGGATCGATATCGATCTGGCACACGAACTGGCCCATGAACTCGGAGTCAAGGTCGAATTCGTCGACAGCAGCTTCGCCACCCTGATCGAGGACGTGCTCGGCGACCGCTGCGACATCGCCATGTTCGCCATCGGCATTACCCCGGCGCGTCAGCAACACCTGCGCTTTACCCAACCGCATCTCGCCAGCGACATCTACGCCATCACCACCCGCACCAATCGGCGCATCCGCGACTGGTCCGACATCGACCAACCGGGCACCGTGGTCGCCGTGGCCAAGGGCACGTTGCACGAGCCGATCATGCGCGAAAAACTCCAGTACGCCGAACTGCGCGTGTTCGATACCCCCCATGCCCGCGAGCAGGAGGTTCGATCGGGACGGGCCGATGTCTTCATGACCGACTATCCTTACAGCCGACGTATGCTCAAACACCATGACTGGGCGCGGCTCGTCTCGCCGAGCGCAAGCTATCACGTCACGCCTTACGCCTGGGCCATGGCGCCTGGCGACGACGCCTTCTACGCTCGCGTCGAGCGTTTCATCACCACGATCAAGACCGATGGCCGACTCCTGGAGGCGGCGCGGCGTCACGGACTCGAACCCATCGTGGTGCATTGAGCCAGCCTGGCATCTGGCCGTATTCATGCCGCACCGCGAATCACAGCGACACGGCCTGATCCTGGCCGCCCTGGTCTTATTGGCGAGCGGCTGGATGGCGGCCTTCGGCATTACGCTCTGGCGCTTGCATGCCAAGGCCATCAACGACGGTTTCATCGCGGCGCAGATGCACGCGCGCCACTTCGAGGACTCTCTGACCAAGACACTCCAGGTCATCGAGCTGGGCGTGGGCAATCTGCCGCCGGACCAGGATCTGACCGACCACAGCGCGCTCGCGGCCTATCTGACCGCATTGCTGCGTCCCTCGCCCTTTCTGCGTTCACTGTCGATCCTGACGTCGGAGGGACGGGTGATCGCCAGTTCGGACGCGCGCAACCTGGATCTGCGCATCGATCTGGGGGGGTTCTATCCGGATGCCGGTCTGGCCGGCACGCAATTGCGCATCGGTCGGCCCTGGATCGGACGGGATCTGGCGAACGCGACGCCGAGCACGGGTGATCCGCCGCCACCGCGTTCATCGAGTCTGGTGCCAGTCATGTACAGCTTTCGCCTCCATGAAGGGACCTACTGGTGGCTCGCCGCGCTCAACCCAGACGACTTCATCGACCATTTCAGCCAGGGGCTGCCGACCGAGGAAGGTCGCGTCCAGCTCCTACGCTACGACGGCCTGTTGCTACTCTCGTCCAGCCCTGACGACATCCCGGGACGATACGATCAGGCTGGCGCGGTGCGGGCCCAGCTCGAGCACCAAGAGCAGGGCGAGCTGGAACAGACACTCACTGGCAACCATCGGGTTCTGACGGCCTATCGGGTCTCGCGCCTCTACCCAGCCGTGATCGCCGTCCATCTCGACCGCCGGTTCATCCAGCGCCAATGGCTCGGCGAGGTGCACCGGCTGTCGATGATCGTCGTGCCGATCCTGGGGGCGCTCTCGGTCGCCATTCTCCTGCTGTGGTTACGAAGCCGGCATCTGGAACAGCAGCGCGCCGAGCTGGAGCGCCAGCGCCGGCTGACCTCCAGCGTCTTCGAGGCCAGCAGCGACGCCATCATGCTGACCACGCCCACAGGCGAGATCCTCTCGACCAATCCGGCCTTCGAGCGCATGACCGGCTACAGCAGCGCAGAGGTGCTGGGCCGTAATCCGCGCCTGCTCTCCTCTGGGCTACACGATCAGGCCTTCTATCGCGCCCTCTGGGACGCCGTCATCACCTATGGTCACTGGCGCGGCGAGATCGTCAACCGTCGCAAGGATGGCCAACTCTATACGGCGATCCTGACCATCGATGCCGTGCGCGACGAACAGGGCGAGCTCAAGCACTATGTCGGCGTCACCTCTGACATCACCGAACGCAAACGTCACGAGATCGAACTGCTGGCGGCCAAGGAGCACGCCGAGCGTGCCGCACGCGCCAAGACGACCTTCCTCTCGACCATGAGTCATGAGTTGCGCACGCCCATGCACGGCATCCTGGGCATGACCGAACTGCTGTTGGAATCGGACCTAAGCGAGCGCCAGCGTCGCCAGCTCGATGCCGTCAAGCGTTCCGCCGAGACGCTGCTGGCCATCCTAGCCGACATCCTGGATTACACCCGCATGGACGCCGAGCAACTCCAGATCCAGCCGGGCCCCTGCGATCCGCTCCGGATCGTGCGGGATGTCATGGCCGTCTATGCCCCCCAAGCCGAGAAAAAGGGACTGGCCCTCGTTCTAGACACCCACCGTCCAGCACCTGGATGCGTGGTCGTCGATGCGGGGCGCTTGCACCAAATACTCGACAAGCTGACAGCCAATGCCGTCAAATTCACCCACGAAGGCGAGGTCCGGCTTGCCGCCTGGCTCGACACCGAGACGGGCATCGATGGCCGTCTCTGGCTCGTCATCGATGTGACGGATACCGGGATTGGCATTCCGGTCGAGCTGCATGACTGCATCTTCGAGCCCTTCGTCCAGGCCGACGGCTCGCATACGCGCCGTTATGGCGGCACCGGGCTGGGTCTGGCCATCGCGCGTCGTCTGGCCGAGGCACTGGGCGCAACCCTGAGCCTAGAGAGCGAACCCGGACGGGGCAGCCGCTTTAGTCTGCGGATTCCGGTTCAGCCGTCGACGCATCGCCCTGATCCGTCTGCCGAATCTCCACCGCACTGATCCATGGGTCTAGCGTTCAATCTGCATCCACCCCCGTCGAGTCCTTCCATCTGGATCGGTCTTGGTAGCCTTGTGCTGCTGCTCTGGGCGTTTCCAAGCCTCGATTTGGCCGTCTCCGGGCTGTTTTACACGCCCGGCGCCGGATTCACGCTCAAAGGCACCCCCTGGGAGCGCGCGCTCCATGAGTCGGTCGCAGTCCTGATGGTGGTGGTGAATCCGGCGCTGATCACACTCTGGTGGTTCAACCGGCGCCTGGGGCGGCGCTGGCTGAACTTTGACGGGCGCAAGCTGGCGTTTTTACTCTGTCTGCTGATCCTAGTGCCGGGTCTAATCGTCAACCAGGGCCTCAAGGGGCATTGGGGACGGGCACGACCGGTCACCGTAGTCGAGTTTGGAGGAGACAAGACCTTTACCCCGGCCTTCGTGCCCTCGGACCAAGGTGGAGGGTCCTTCTGTTCGGGACACGTCGCGGCGGCGGCCTATCTGGTAGCTGTGGCCGCCACCCTGGCGGGGCCCAGTTCAGCCTGGGTGTGGATCGCACTCATCTATACACTCGCCATTGGGGTGGCACGTTTGGTCGCGGGCGGGCATTTCTTGAGCGATGTGCTCACGTCGCTACTGCTGGTGTGGTTCGGTTATCGGCTGCTCGGCTGGGTGTTCTTCAGAGCAGGCCGGATGACGGCAGATGGCCGTGATCGCTAAAACGGTAAAGACAGCATCGCCATCAGGAGCCCAGCAAACATCCGCCAATCCCTCGATTTAACGCGGCCTCGGCTCGACAGGCCAGACACCACCACGGATAATGACTAAAACACACTTCAGACACGCCAGCATGCAGACACGCGAGAATAGGATCTCGATCATCGGCCAATCCTTGCTCCTGGTGGTCGCCACGCTATTGATCGGGTTTCTGTTTCACTGGTCAGGGATTCCAGGGCCGGATGCCGACCAGGCGTCGCTGGAACTGTCCGCTCCGCCGGTCGGGGGGGATTTTACACTAGATTCGGCTACCGGCCCGGTGCGCTTGAGCAATCTACGTGGACAAGTGGTGTTGGTCTATTTCGGCTACACGTTTTGCCCAGACATCTGTCCGACCAATCTGGTCCAGATTGCCGAGGCCCTACGCTCGCTGCAACCGAGCGAATTGGAGCGTACCCGCGTGCTCTTCATCAGCGTCGATCCCGAGCGCGACGATCCAGGGCGTCTGGCGGGCTATGTCGCCTATTTTCACCCCAATATCCTGGGACTCACAGGCACACCTGAGCAGCTGGCCGAGATCGCCAAACGCTATGGCGCGGCCTATCGGCGCGTCGCCGACAGCGACTCGGCCTTCGGTGATCTGATCGATCACTCGGCCTTCACCTATGTGATCGACCCAAACGGGCGACTGGTTGAGACGCTCGGGCATGCCAGTCCTCCCGAGACCATCCGGGCCGCGATCCGCCGAGCATTCGGCCCAGAATCCTGATCGACATCACGGAGACCTTCGAAGATGCACCAGATCCGCACCCTGTTTGTCGGTGCCCTTTTGTCGAGCACCAGCCTGACCCTCAGCGCCGCTGGTCTGGAGGTCGGCGACCCCTATGTCCGCGCCGTACCACCCGGACAGCCAAACAGTGCCGCCTTCATGAGGCTACACAACCCCGGCACCGAGGCGCGCGCCCTGATCGGCGCCGAGAGTCCAGCCGCTGAGACCGTCGAGCTGCACACCCATGTCGAACAAAACGGCATGCTGCGGATGCGCCGCCTCGAGCGGATCGCGGTGAATGCCGGTGAGACCAAGACGCTGGCACCCGGCGGACTCCATCTCATGCTGATCGGACTCAAGTCCGAGCTGACGCCCGGTCAAAGGATCGAGCTGACACTGATCCAGGACGACGGCGAGCGCCTGGTGATCCAGGCGCCAGTGCGGCGGATCGAGTCGATGCCGCCCGCCATGTAATCTTGAGCCGGACGCGGTCTCTCTGCACCGAATGTCTCTTGATCCACCAAGCTATCCAGGTATCCGGTTTGACCCAAGGGTCAAGCGTCTGATATACATTAGCGGATTTTTACTCCCCTCCCTCGGGCGTTGGCCTGATTCGGCCGCGAATACGAACAAACATTTTAGGCACTCGCATGAAGAAGACTTGGCTGACAACGGTTTCAGTAGTGGCGGTTTTGGCGAGCGGTTCGACCTGGGCCGCAGAGGGGCTCCAACCGGCAGACCCCGCGCGGGGCGAAGCAAAGGCCAACGCCATCTGCATGGCGTGCCACGGACCGCAAGGCAATAGCATCGTACCCCTGTGGCCCAAACTCGCCGGCCAGCATCCTGAGTACATCATCAAGCAGTTGACGAACTTTAAGGCTGGAGAACGCTACAACGTCCAGATGACGCCCATGGCGATGCCGCTGACCGAGCAGGAGATCCGTGACGTAGCGGCCTACTTCTCGACCCAGACTCAGAGCGGTGGCCAGGCCGATCCTGAACTGGCCGCGAAGGGCGAGGTGCTCTATCGAGCAGGCAATCCTGCGACCGGCGTGCCTGCGTGCAGCGCCTGCCACGGTCCAGCCGGTATGGGCCAGGGTCTGTCGAAGTTCCCGCGCATCTCTGGCCAACACGCCGACTATGTCAAGCAGACCCTAGAGCACTTCCGCTCGGGTGAGCGCGCCAACGATCCCAACGGCATGATGCGTGGTGTCGCCGCGCGACTGACCGACCAGGAGATCGCCGCCGTGTCGCAATATATCCAGGGTCTCTCGAAGTAATTCGCAAGCCACAGGATCGATCGAAAAGGCCGCAACAAGCGGCCTTTTTCGCGCTGAGTGTGGGGCGCTCACTCTACCTTGCCACGGCTTGGACGAACAGGCGATCGGCTAGTCATGCCTGCGTTCGACCCAACTCGTGATATTAATGTGGCTGACGACGATACCACCGCGGACATGTCGGATCGGTGCGACATACATCAGATACCGTTGAGTCACGCCGTCGGTCGGCGCCGAATACTCCAGACAAAAAGAAGAACGCTCACCGGTCATGACCTGCTTGATCCCTTCCAGCGCCTCGGCGGCATGGGGCGCACTCGCGAGCCGCCCGTTTTCACAGGCGACGAGATAATCGGCCCCGACCCCAATCTCTTTAAGATCGGGATCGCCGTGCGCGCGCGCAAAATCACGCCAGGCGTTGTTGACCATGGTCACGACACCCTTGCTGTCGAGCACGGCGATATGTTCGGGTAGAGAATCGAGCACTGCCTGTAGGTGCTCGATGTCGCGCAGGGTGGTCACATCCACAAAGGTCGCGACCGCCCCGCGCGGTTCGCTGGCACGCACCGCATAGGGGAGGACGCGCACCAGATACTGACGGTCGTTAGCGGCCTTGATCTCGTGTTCGAACATCTCCCCCCGGTCGATGGTCTGGCGCAGATCGGTGATAAAGTCCGGGTACTGGAGCAGATTGGTGAAGTCATCGATCGGACGACCCAGGTCGCCGTCGCGGATCTTGAAGAGCGTCGTGGCCTCGGGCGTGAAGCGGGTCAGACGGAGCTGCGAGTCGACAAAGACGGTGGCGATGGAGGCGGCCTTGGCCATGCCATCGAGATCGGCGTTGAGCCGGTTGAGGATCTCGATCTTTTCTTGGTTTTCGGCGTTGACGGTATAGAGCTCCTCGTTGACCGATTGCAGCTCCTCGTTGGAGCTTTGCAGCTCCTCATTGGAGGCCATGAGCTCCTCGTTGGTCGCTTGAAGCTCCTCATTGGCCGTTTCAAGCTCCTCAATGGTCGCCTGGAGGCTCTCGCGGGTCGCGGCCAGCTCGCGCTCCAGGTTCTCGATGCGCTGGACGGTCTCTTGATCCAGACTGATGGTCTCGATCTTCTCGGCGCCCTCGCCATCGATGAGGCGCAACGGACCCGACTCGGGCGGCAGCACATCGTTCGGGCCATGACGGGTCACTGGCTCGAAGGACAACAGCAGATGCAGCTCGCCGCCCGGCGGCTCGACCGGACGGGCCACCAGACGCAGGCGCTCGGTGCGATCGTCGGCAAGCGTCAGCCCGATGATGTCCGAACGCAAGGGTACCCGATCGCGCGCGGCCTTGTAGAGGAGCGCCTTGGCGACGGCGACCAGGGCGCTGGGCAGGAGCTTGGACAGATCCAGGCTGACGCTGCCCTCGCCGATGCGTAGATAGGGGCCGACGTCGCCAAAGACATGCAGCAGGTCGTGGTGCTGGTTGAGCAGCAGGCTGGTCGGTGCATAGCTGTGCAGAAGCAACCCCTGGGCCGTATCGATCGCGGCGGCATCGGTTGCTATGCCATGGGTACGCACACCTGGACGCGGCGGCGTGGTCGCGATCGCCGTCTGACGTGCGCGTGGCGGATTGGTCGCGTCCAACGGCAGGGCGACATGGCGCAGGATGCGATAGATCTTGTGCTTGGAGCTGACCGCTGTGAAATCCGTATGCAGGTTGGCGATGGTCTCGCTCGGGCCGAGGAACAGAAAACCGCCGGGCGCCAGGGCATATTGCAACCGGCGCAGGGCGCGCTCCTGGGCCTCGGGCCGGAAATAGATCAGTAGATTGCGACAGGAGACCAGATCCATCCGGGTGAAGGGTGGATCCTCGAGCAGATTGTGGCGCGCAAAGACGATGCTCTGACGGATCTCGGTCTTGACCACAAAGTGATTGCCGCGCCTGATGAAGAACTGCTCCAGGCGCTCGGGCGAGATCTCGGCGGTGATGGCCTCGGTGAAGACCCCAGCGCCGGCGACCTCGATGTTCTGCGGCTCGACATCGGTGGCGAACAGCTTGAAGTTCGGCCAGCGACGCGCCTTTTCGAACGCCTCGGCAAACAGGATGGCGATCGAGTAGGCCTCCTCGCCGGTCGCCACACCCGGCACCCAGACCCGGATTGGCTGATTGCCGTTGTGATCGCTGACGATGGTACGCACGGCGGTCTCGGCCAGCACCTCGAAGGCGTCTGGATCGCGGAAGAAGCTGGTCACCGGGATCAGCAGCTCGCGCCTGAGCGTTGCCAGCTCGCCGCGATCGCTGCTCAGGAGCCGCACATAGTTGAGCAGATCCGGGGTCTGGCGTACTTGCATCCGGCGCTCCATTCGCCGCATCACGGTGGCCGGTTTGTACTCGCGGAAATCGATACCGCCTGCATGTTGTAACAGATGCATGACCTCTTCATGGGCGCTGTCGCGGTCGATCTCCATCGCCATCGAGGGCGGGCGCACCTTGGGCTGGGGGCGCTGATGGATATGGTCGAGCAGACGCGGCCCGATCTCCTCGGGCGGCAGGATGGCATCGACCAGACTGGTGGCGATGACACTGCGCGGCATACCGTCGAACTTGGCCGTCTCCGGATCCTGGGCCACCAGGAAGCCACCGGCGTCGTTGATGGCCACGGCGCCGCGCGTGCCGTCCGAACCGGTGCCGGAGAGGATGACGCCGATGGCGTGATTACCGAATTCCTTGGCCAGCGAACTAAAGAACAGATCGATCGGCAGGGTTAGACCGCGCGGATTCTTGGGGCTCAGACGCAGCACATCGCCGCTGACGGTCATCAGGCTCGCCGGCGGGATCAGATGCACCCGATTGGCCTCGATACGCATGTCGTGCTCGACGGTCACCACCGGCATGCGCGTGTGACGCGCAAGCAGATTGGCCATCATGCTCTTGTGGTCGGGCGACAGATGCTGGACCACGACATAGGCCGCGCCCGTGTCCGCTGGCAGTCCCTGGAAGAACCGCTCCAGGGCATCGAGCCCACCGGCCGAGGCGCCGATGGCCACCACATAGCCGTCAAATCGGCCTGGACTCGGACTCTGATCAGCATGGCCTGTCGCTTTCGGGTCGCTAGACATAAACCACTCGGCTCCTTATCGACAGATTGGTGTCGAACCGCGTTCCAGCTAACCAGCTGGTCTGGCGAGCCTGCGGGTCCTCGACAAAGCGATTCGAATATCCGGCTTATTATAAGCAAACCCGCACGCGGATCAGTTCCGGAGGCTCGCTGGTCGCGCCAGGTCTAGACCATCGATCACCTGCATGGCGCCGATCCCGACCAGACCACCGATCAGCATCGCCAGATAGAGCACGGCGACGGGCTGCTCGACCAGGGCGAATCCGAGCAAGGCTAGACCCGCACCGAGTTCCAGTGCCCCATTGCGCCAGATGGGCGCGTACCCTGTCTTGCGATCGCGGGCCTTGGGTGTGCGCACGAACTCGGTGCGATGCCCAAGCAGGGCCTCCAGACCGCCACGCGCGTTCGACAGCAACAAACCACTTGTCAGCACCAGGGCGCTCAGGATCTCGATGAAGGTCAGATGCAGACCCTCTCCGCGCCCAGCCTGGGCCAGAAACGCGATGGGGGCCACGAAGCCCAGAAACGAGGTGACGAAGGCCACCAGACTCAGCCCGGAGCCGCCGACCACGGCGCCGGCCATGAAGGGCAGTCCCATGATGAGACAGGCCACGCCCACCACAAACGCCAAGGACTGGCCAATCTGGAAGCTGATCATGAGCTTCTGCCAGGCAGCCAAGTGCCGACTCCGCCAGACCAGCGGAATCAGCTTGATAAAACACTGCGCAAAGCCCTTGGTCCAGCGAAACTGCTGCACACGCCAGGCACGCGGCGAGGTCGGCAGCGCGCCGGGCACCACCAGATCGCCCATGAAGCCCGAACGCCAGCCGGCGAGCGTGGCGCGCAGGCTCAGATCCAGATCCTCGGTGAGGGTGTCGCCGTCCCAGCCCCCAGCCGAGTCGATGGCCGCGCGGCGCCACAACCCGCAGGTGCCGTTAAAGGGCAGCGGCAGACCCAGACGCCAGCGCGCCTCTTGCTCGACGCCAAAGTGCGAGTCGAGCAGGCGTGCCTGAACGCGGGTGAGCAGACTCTCATCGCGATTGAGATGGCCCCAGCGGGTCTGGACATAGGCCAGGTCGGGATTGGCGACGAGTGCGCCGACCGTCCGGCGCAGAAAGTCGGGTGGTGGTACGAAATCGGCGTCGAAGATGGCGACGAAGGGGGCCTTGGAGCGTTCGAGTCCAGCGGCGAGCGCCCCGGCCTTAAAGGCCGTGCGCTGGACGCGGTGCAGGAGCTCGATGTGCACGCCCTGCTGCTTGAGTGCGGCGACCGCTCGCTGGCTGATGGCGAGCGAACCGTCGAGGCTGTCGTCGAGCACCTGGATCTCCAGTCGATCGCGCGGCCAGTCGAGCGCCATGACCGCTCCCAGGAGGCGCTCGATCAGATCGCCCTCATTAAAGAGCGGTAATTGCACCAGGACACGCGGACATTCGGCGTCGGCGAACTTGGCCACAGCGAGCCGCCGATCGGGTATAAAGCGGCGCACCAGGGTCAACACGATCAGATTGAGCGAACAGAGTGCGAGGATGACGAGGCCGAGTATCAGGTAGTACTCGACCGAGGTTTCGGCCGCAAGCATGGATTAAATTCCGCTGGCTGAGGGATGGACTGGAGACAGAACGAACACCGGACACCCAGTCGACCATGAACGGCCGTTGATCTGGGACTTACTAGATTCTGATGTCCTACCGAAATCTACCGGCGGGGGCCGGAAAACGCCTCCCGGACAGGAGGCATGGGTCGCAGCGACCAATGGTGCTACAGCATAGATCGGCCCCCTAAGAACAACAAGCCCGACACGCAAGGAAATTTCGACGACGGCCCGATGGTCCGCACGACACCAAAGGTGTTTTCATAACAAACGCCCCCGCGGCGGAGGGCGCTTTCAGCGTGATCCTCCCCGGATGGCTGGAGTCAGCCTTCGCCAGTGAGGCGCTTGTACTTGGCGAGCAGCTCTTCCTCGCTCTCCTCGTGGTTGGGATCCTTAATGATGCAGTCGACCGGGCAGACCTCGACGCACTGCGAGGTCTCGTAGTGACCGACACACTCGGTGCAGAGATTGGGGTCGATCACATAGGTCTCGTCACCCTGCGAGATGGCGCCGTTGGGGCACTCGGGCTCACACACATCGCAATTGATGCACTCATCGGTAATCATCAAGGCCATCGGAATACTCCTTGCTGCTTTTTAGTTAGACAAATCTGGCTGGGGTTGAGTGTAGCGTAGATCTTATCCAAACCGGGCGTGCAATGCAGCCTGTACCGCTGGCGTGACGAAGGCCGAGACATCGCCCTTGAGTCGGGCGATCTCGCGTACCAGCGACGAAGAGATATAGGCATATTGCTCGGACGGGGTAAGAAAGAGCGTCTCGATCTCCGGAGCCATGTGTCGATTCATACCCGCGAGCTGGAACTCGTACTCGAAATCCGAGACGGCCCGCAGCCCGCGTATGATGACCGAAACCCCGAGGGCACGCGCGAAGTTCACGAGCAGGCCCTCGAAGGGCAGGATCTCGACATTGGGATGATCCATGACACTGCCACGCACCAGCTCTACGCGCTCCTCGATCGAGAACACCGGCGTCTTGCCAGTGTCAGCCGCAACCGCCACAACCACTCGATCGAACAGCCGGGCCGCGCGATGGATGAGATCCACGTGTCCTTTGGTGATGGGATCGAAGGTTCCTGGATAGACCACGGTGCGCAAGCGTCGGCTCCTTTAATAGTTGACGTGCTCGGCTTGACGGCGACTTTGCTCGGTGGTCGAGCGTGATATGGCCAAGCCCCCTTCGGACCACCGGCGCGCAACATAGCACAAACCCAGCGGGCTGAACGAACGCCAGAATTCCACCCGGAGGATCTAAACCGATGATCGGTGCGCAGCACCTGTGCCTGCGGACGTGCCTAGAACGGGCTGACCCTGATCAGGCCGTAACGGACCTGCCCAGCCGTCTTGTCGCGGATCAGTTCCCAGGAGAGGGGCAAGGGCGGAAAGCCGCTTTGGACCTGAGCCTCGAGATAGACCCTGGCCTCAGGCGCCAACCAGCCATGACGGTCAAGCCCGGTGATCGCCGGGGCAAGCAAACCCTCAGCGAAGGGCGGATCGAGAAAGACCAGGTCGAATAGCTGCTCGCTGCCCTGCTCCAGCCAGACCAGGGCATCGGCCTCATGGACCTGGAGATTGGCGGCACCGAGCCGCTTGGCATTGGCGCGCAGCTGGCGGGCGACGGCGGCAGCGCGCTCGACCATCACCACCTCGCCGGCGCCGCGCGAGAGGGCCTCGAAGCCGAGCGCCCCGCTGCCGGCGAACAGGTCGAGACAGCGCGCCCCCTCGATCAGGGGCGCGACCCAGTTGAACAGCGTCTCGCGCACCCGATCCGGGGTCGGACGCAGTCCCGGCTGGTCGGGGAAGCTCAGACGGCGCCCGCGATGGCGGCCACCGATGATCCGCAGCCGATTGGCAAGACGCGCCCTAGGGCGTGCCACGGGCCAGTGAGACCTGCGCGGCCCCGGCGTCGCCCAGGGCCCCCGTGGCGGGTGCCCCGACCATGACGATGGCCAACCGCTCGGGATGGAGGCGCCGCGCGAAGGCATCGCGGATCTGCTCGACCGTGACCGACTCGATGCGCTCGCGGAAGCGCTCGAGATAGTCGAGCGGCAGGCCGTAGAATCCGATCACGGCCAGATACTGCACGATGTTGCTGTTGCTCGCGATCTTGAGCGGAAAGCCGCCAGTGATGTTCTTCTTGGCCGCCATCAGTTCCGCCTCGGTCGGTCCCCGCTCGATGAAGCGCTTGAGCGTATCGATCATCACGGACCGTGCCTGCTCGGCCTGATCGTTACGCGTCTGAAGCGACATCAGAAAGGGTCCGGGTTGGGCGAGCGGCAGGAAGGCGCTGTAGGTGCTGTAGGACAGGCCGCGTTTCTCGCGGATCTCGTCCATCAAGATGGAGATCAGGCCGCTCCCGCCCAGGATGTGATTGCCGACATAGAGCGCGAAATAGTCCGGATCACCGCGCCGCATCCCCGGCTGACCGGCCAAGACTGTGGTCTGGCTCGATGGGAAGTCGATCGCGGTCAGGGTGGCCTCGGCCAGTGGCGGCACCTCGGGCAGGGGGGCGGCCGGCTCGCCCCTCGGTAGGCCGCCAACGAGTCGATTGGCCAGCGTCTCTGCCCCGGCCCGGTCGAGCGCGCCGACGATGGCCAGCACGGCGTTGGAACCCACATAGTGACGGGCATGAAAGGCGATCAGCTCCTCGCGCCTGAGATCTGCCACCGACTCGGGCGTACCTGAAGGGTCGGCGGCATAGGGGTGGGTGCCGAAGACCGCACGATAGAGCGCCTTTTGTGCGACGCGACGCGGCGATTCATCCTCCTGACGCAGGGCGACGAGTCGATTCTGACGTACCCGCTCCAGCGCCTCGGGCGCAAAGGTCGGACGTGCGATCAGGGTCGCGAAGGTATCGATGGCGGTGTCGAAGGCCGGCTGACGGGTCAGGGTGCGCAGGGCGACCGTGGCCATGTCGCGATCGACATCGGTACTCAGGACGGCGCCGACGCCATCGAGCCGGTCGGCAATGGCATCGGCACCCCAGTCGCCCGCACCCTCGCTGAGCATGGCGGCCGTCAGCGCGGCCAGACCGGAACGCCCGCCGTCGCGTGCACTGCCCGCCGCGAACACCAGATGCACATCGACCATAGGGATCTCGGGCGCGGCGACGAAGAGCACGCGCGTGCCATTCTCGGTGTTCCAGGTCTGGATCTCGGGCATGGCCTGAGTCAGGAGCGGGCTGGTGAACAATAGGGTCCCGGCGAGCCAGGCGCTCAGGGTCCGGATGGCGCGCTCGATCCGGTCGGATTGTCGTTCAACGCACATGGGTCGATCCTCCCTGGTGAGAAGAGAGAGCGGCCTGGGCCTTGGAGCCCAGGGGTTGTGGGTCGAGGATGGCGACCGTCAGTCGCTCGGGGGTCAGATAGGTGCGCGCCACGGCCTGGATCTGTTCAGGCGTCACCTCGGCAAGCCGATCGACATAGGTATCGGCCAGACGCCAGTCGAGCCCGATGGTCTCCAAGAGCCCGATCTGCATTGCCTGATAAAAGAGCGAGTCGCGCTCGAAGACCTTGGCAGCGATCACCTGATTGCGCACCCGCTCTAGTTCGAGCGGATCGACCGGCACTGACTGGAGGCGCGCGACCTGTTCGCGCAAGGCGGCCTCGAGCGTCTCAGCGGTCTGCCCCTTGGCCGGCACGCCCTCAAACAAGAACAGACCTGGCAGACGCTCGAAGGCACTATAGTCCGCACTCACCGAGGCGGCGATCTGGTGCCCACGCACCAGCTCGCGCGCCAGGCGTGCGCTGTCGCCGCCGTCGAGGATATAAGACAACATCTCCAGCGCATAGGGCTCCCAGGGCGCCTTGGCCGTGGCCAGCGCGGGCGTCTTGTAGCCCATCAGTAGATAGGGCTCCTTGGCCGGTATCTTGAGGCGCAAGCGCTTCTCGCCGAGCGGCTCGGGCTCCAGTTGGGCCTTGGGCGGGCGGATGTCTTCGGCGGCGAGCGGTCCGAAGTGTTTCTCGGCCAACGCGAAGACCGACTCGGGTTCGACATCGCCCGCGACCACCAGGGTGGCGTTGTTGGGTGCGTACCAGAGCCGGTACCAATTGCGCAGGTCATCCAGACTGAGCTGTTCCAGATCGCCCGGCCAACCGATCACCGGATGGCGATAGGGCGAGGCGTCATAGGCCACAGCACTGAAACGCTCGTAGGTCAGGGCGTGCGGATCGTCTTCGGTCCGCATACGCCTTTCTTCCTTGACCACCTCCAGTTCCTTCAGAAACTCCGGCTCGCTGAGCTTGAGATGGCGCATCCGCTCAGCCTCTAGCTCAAAGGCCACCTCCAGCCGGTCATTGGCGAGATTTTGATAGTAGGCCGTGTAGTCGCGCCCGGTGAAGGCATTCTCCTCACCACCGTTCTCGGCAATGATGCGCGAGAATTCACCCGGCGCCAGATGCTCGGTGCCCTGGAACATCATGTGTTCCAGGAGGTGTGAGACACCGGTGATGCCGCCGTATTCATAGCTCGACCCGATGCGATACCAGACCTGCGAGGTCAGGATGGGCGCGCGATGATCCGGTTTGACCAGGATCTTGAGTCCATTGTTGAGCCGACGCTCGTGGACCTCGGTCGCGGCCAGGGTGGACCCAAAGGTCAATAAAAGTAGCATAAACGCGACTAAGTGTTGCACAATGGAAACTCCAAATATTGAATGCCATGAGTCGAGCTTGCGTTAGTCAGTCGGGTCGATGCCTGAGTTCCCCGTCTCAGTACAGTACAAGAAAATAGCCTCCCCTGCCTCACCGAGAGGGGCAGCCGAAGCAGAGGTCCTGTTCGACCTGGTAGGGTTGTCCATCCAGCCGGGATCCCAGCACACAGGGGGAGCCCGGGGTGAAGGTCTCGAGCTTGGCGATGCAGATGCTGGACTTCCTTGTCCCAAGGCATATTCACGCTGGTAGTCCGGGACGATGTAGAAGCATTCTTGGAACCCCTCCTCGATGATGTAATTTGTGATTTTCGATGCGGGCCATCTCTCTGCGCCTTCTTGGCTGTTTCGATCAGCGGGTTACGCGATGCGAAACCGACCACCCCGACAACACCGCCTCGGCCTGCGCGAGCACCGTTTGCACCGCGCTGTCCTGAAGGTCGGGCGGGTAGCCATACTTGCGCAGAATGCGCTTGACCAGCACGCGCATGCGCGCGCGGGCCGATTCGCGGTGCGCCCAATCGACGGTCACGTTTTCGCGTAGGCTCACCAGCAACTCATGGGCGATCACCTTGAGCTGGTCATTGCCCATCACCTGCACGGCGCTCTCGTTCTCGGCCAGGGCGTCGTAAAAGGCGATCTCCTCGTCTGACAGCCCGGACTCTTCGCCACGCTGGCGCGCTGCACGGATGTCCTTGGCCAGCTGGATCAGCTCCTGCAGCACCTCGGCGGTGGTGATGGCGTTGGCGTGGTAGCGCGCCACCGCGTCCTCCAATCGTTCGGAGAACGCGCGGGTCTCGACCACATTGGCCTTACTGCGCGAGCGTATGCCGTCGTTGATCAGCTTGCGCAAGGCTTCCAACGCAAGGTTCTTCTTCTCCATCTGCTGCACTTCGGCGAGGAATTCGTCCGAGAGGATGGAGATATCGGGGCTCTTGATGCCAGCAGCGGCCAGGATGTCCACGATCTCGGTCGAGACCACCGCACGACTGACGATCTGCTGGATAGCCAGCTCGCGCTCTTGCTGGGTCACGCCGGAGCCCTTGCTGCTCTTGACCAGCGCGGCACGGATGGCCTGAAAGAAGCCGACTTCCTCCCGGATTTCGCGGGCCTCGTCCGAGGCGGAAGCCAGTGCGAACGCCTTGGACAAGGCCAGCACGGCGTCCGGGTATCGACGGTGCGCGTTCTTCTTGCCTTTTTTGGTCTCCTCTTTCGCTGCCAGCTTCTGTTGCAGGTCGAGAATCCACTCGATGGCCCCCGCCATCATCGCAAGGCGCTCCTGCGGCGTACCGTTCAACGCGGAGACGTAGTCAAACCTGTGGAACATGTCCCGCACGACCTCGTACTTCTCCATCATCACCGCAATGGCTTGCGCTTCGTCGACGCCCGTGTTTTCCTGATCGTTCTTGGAGTACTGCTGCAACGCCGACTTCAGGTTCTGCGCAATGCCGATGTAATCGACGATCAACCCAGCCGGTTTGTCGCGGAACACGCGGTTGACGCGCGCAATCGCCTGCATCAACCCGTGGCCGCGCATCGGCTTGTCCACGTACATCGTGTGCATGCAGGGGGCATCGAAACCGGTCAGCCACATATCGCGCACGATCACGAGCTTCAAGGGATCGTTCGGATCGCGCGCACGCTTGGCCAGCAAATCCCGCCGCGCCTTGTTGCCGATGTGCTGCTGCCACTCGGGCGGGTCGCTCGCTGCGCCCGTCATCACGATCTTGACCGCGCCCGCGTTGTCATCAAGGCTGTGCCAGTCCGGGCGCAGCTTGACGATCTCATCGTAGAGCTTCACGCAGATGCGCCGGCTCATGCAGACGATCATCGCCTTGCCATCGAGCGCGGCGACGCGGTCTTCGAAGTGGCGCACGATGTCTTCCGCCACCAGCCGCAGGCGCTTCTCCGCGCCGACCAGCGCCTCGACCGTGGCCCATTTTTGCTTGACGCGCTCGCGCACCGGCTCCGCCTCGTCTTCGAGCAGTTCCTCGATTTCCGCATCGATCTTCGGCTTTTCGTCCTCGGCGAGTTCGATACGCGCCAGCCGCGATTCATAGTAGATCGGCACCGTCGCGCCATCCTCCACCGCCCGGCTGATGTCGTAGATGTCGATGTAGTGACCGAACACTGCCGGGGTGTTGACGTCGTCCGCCTCGATGGGCGTGCCGGTAAAGCCGATGAAGGATGCGTTCGGCAGGGCGTCGCGCATGTATTTGGCAAAGCCGTAGGAGATTTCCCCGGTCTTGGCGTCCACCTTGGCTTTGAAGCCGTATTGACTGCGGTGCGCTTCATCCGCGATCACGACCACATTGCGGCGCGTGGTGAGCGGCCCGTCGATCTCACCGAACTTCTGCAGCGTCGTGAAGATCACCCCGCCCGAGGCGCGATTGAGCAGTTCCTTCAAATGTTCGCGCCCCTCGGCCTGCACCGGTGTTTGGCGGATCAAATCGCGGCACATGGAGAAGGTCGAAAAGAGCTGGTCATCCAGATCGTTGCGATCGGTCAGCACCACCAGCGTGGGGTTTTCCAGTGCCGGGTGTTTGACCAACTGCCCCGCATAGAACGCCATCAACAGGCTTTTGCCCGACCCTTGGGTGTGCCAGATGACGCCGACGCGGCGGTCGCCTGGGCGTTGGTCCTTGACCGAAGGCAGGCCATAGCGGGCCGGGTCTTCCCGCACGAGGTTCGCGGGCGGCATCGCGCGGATGGTTTGCTCCACCGCCTTCTTGACCGCATGGAACTGGTGGTAGCCCGCGATGATCTTGACCAGGCCCGAACCGGTTTCGCCGAAGACCGTGAAATCGCGCAACAAATCAAGCAGGCGGCGATGCTCGAACACGCCCTCGATCAACGTCGAAAGTTCCGCCGTCCCCTTCGCAGCAATGTCCGAGCCGTCGGTGGTGCGCCACCGCATGAAGCGCTCGATGTCCGCGGAGAGTGAACCCACCCGGGCGGCAATGCCATCCGATGTCACCAGCAGCGCATTGGTATGAAACAGCTGCGGAATCTGCTGTTTGTAGGTCTGCATCTGGTTGAAGGCACCCAGTAGATCTGCGCCAACGCTGCCCGGCGCTTTCAGCTCAATCACGCCCAGCGGCAAGCCGTTCACGAACACCACCACATCGGGCCGCCGGTTGTTCTGGCCGTGGATCACCACGAACTGGCTCACCGCCAACCAGTCGTTCTGTTCTGGATGGTCGAAGTCGATCAAGCGCACCTTGCCTGCCGTCAGCGTGCCATCCTCGGCGAAGTACTCGACGTCTACGCCTTCTGTCATCAGCTTGTGGAGGCGGCGGTTTTCTTCGAGCAATGAGGGGAGTTCAGACTGCGTTACCTTCCGAATGGCATCCTGACGCGCCTCCAAGGGCAGGCCAGGGTTCAGACGCGCGACGGCATCTTCAAACCGCTTCTTGAGCACAACCTCATCGTGACTTTCGCGTTCCGGTCGATGACCATCGGGGCCGATCTCCTCCTCACGTTCGATGCTGTAGTCGAGCGCGTGTAGCTGATCCAGCAGCGCCTGCTCCACGGCGACCTCCGGCAGAAACGCCATTACGGTTCTCCTCTTGCCTGACCTGAATTCATCGGATTCTCGCGATCCAACGCCCATTGCAGCGGATTGTTGACGATGTATTCACGGATGCGCGCCAAGTCGTCATCGTTACGGATGATGTGTTCGTAGTAGTTGCGTTGCCAGAGTGAATCGCCTGGTGTGCCGCGTAATTCATTGATGCGTTTGGTGACGGCAGATTTGAATGCACGAATGATGGTTGGAATCGAACCCGGGACTGGCTGCCCGAACTGTTCCACCGTAGGGGCACGGCGCGCCGTGCCCCTACCATCATCATTCAACACCACAATACCGTGGAAATGGTTGGGCATCACAACCCATGCATCCAATTCGATTTCGTCGCGGATTTCGGCGGTTTTCATCCATTCGTCGCCAACGATGTGTCCCCATTCATTCAACCGCATCTCCCCATCCACCACCTCTCCGAACAAGCATTCCCTGCCTTGGGTGCAGATCGTCACGAAATACGCGCCGGCCTGAGCGTAGTCGTAGCCGCGCAAACGCAGGGAATGGCGATGGTGTGGTATTGCGTGCGAGAAGCCAGGCATGCTCAATCTTCCTGAGCAACCGGCAACGCCAGCATGTTTTCGATCAGGCGGATCATCACGTCCTTGTTCTTGGCGTCCGATTCGGCCACGAGCAGCGCGCGCGCGGCCAGGCCGACGTCGTTGATGACGGGCTGCCCGCGCGGATCAGCCGCCCGTTGCGGGCCAAAAAATCGACGAACAAGAACGCCCCCGTGCGCTTGTTGCCGTCAGAAAACGGGTGGTTTTTGATCACGAAATAGAGCAGATGCGCCGCCTTGGTCTCCACCGTGGGATAGGCCGGCTCGCCAAACACCGTCTGCTCCAGATTGCCCAGAAGCGCCGCGAAGGCGTCGCCCCGCTCGCGCCCGAACAGGTCGGAGGCCTCGCCGCGCGCCATCAGGTCGGCCTTGAGCCGCGCAATCGCGGCGCGGGCTTCGTCTAGCGTGGGAAGTACGCCGCCGGGGCTGCCCGCAGGTTCGGTGAGCAGCCCCTCGTCATAGCGTTGCAGCCACAGAAAGGTCTGCGTGTAGCGGGCGATCACGTCCACCAGCCCGCGCCCCTGATCGAGCGTGAGCGCTTCGCCTGCGGCGGCCTTCTTCACCAGTTGCAGCGCGGCTTCCAGCTCGGCGGCGTTCTGCTCGAAGCGCTGGCGGTCGAGCGAAAACCCGCGGGTCAGGTGCTCGCGCAGCACGCGCGTGGCCCACTGGCGAAAGCGGGTCGCGCGTGGAGTTCACCCGGTAGCCCACCGAGATGATGGCATCGAGGTTGTAGTGCTCGATCTCCCGCACCACCTCGCGTTCGCCCTCCCGTTGAACTGTTGCATTTTTTGCAACGGTTGCTGCACGCTCCAGCTCGCCGCTGGCAAAGATCGCCTTCAGGTGGCGCGAGATCACCGACTTGTCGCGCCCGAACAGCTCCGCCAGCTGCTGAAGGCTCAGCCAGACGCTTTCGCGCTCGACGCGCACCTCGACGCGGGCTTCGCCGCCTTCGTAAATCACCACTTGGTTATCGGCTTTCACAACCCCCGCTCCTTGAGAAAGGCTTCGGCGTCTTGGATGCGCAGCGCGCCTGAGATCAGCTTGGGCAGCAGGGCGTCGCGCAGTTGGGCGAGGGTGCGGGATTCGCGGTCATTACCTGCAATGCCTGCAATCATTGGGCTGACTTGTTGCGAGAACCTATTGATTAGTTCTTGACTAACACGCGGAACATGTGTCGCAGATACGATCTCTGGACGAACAGCAGGATATGCTCCGCCGTCCGCCAAATTCGAAAGTCTCTCGATGTTCTCCCGTGAAGTAGCGGCGAGATAAACAAATTCGGCGCATTCACGCCGCAGTGGCCTAAGCACAGCGAACCCGGTACTGCCTGTCAGCCCTTCATCTGAGATCAAGGCATAGGAGCCATTTCCAGGGCGGACGATGCCGACAATCGTATCTAGAGGACGCAATATTCGTTGTGCTCGGCTCGGTGCATCGTCGCCTTCGTAGTTCGTGACGCTTTCAACTCGCCCCCACTTTGTGTTTGAAAGATCGACGTACCGAATCTGCTTTGGGCGTGTCCGCTTTGTCCAAGATTCAGGATTCAGAGAAGAATATTCCGAAAGCGATGTTATTTCCCACCCCTCCGGAATCTCCCCCAGCTCCGATTCGACGAGCCGGTCGGGGAAAAGGTCGTAGAACCTGCCTGCCGCGCCTGCGGCAGCAGCGCAGGCAGGGTGCGCGGGCAGGCCGGGGAGCGACTGACCGGGCTGCCAGCCTGCCTGGGCGTTGCACGCAGACAGGCGGCCTTCGAGCTTGGCGCGCACCGGCTCGAAATCCACGAACCAGGCCTTGAACAAGGCGCGGGCCATCGCCTCCAGCGTTTCGTTCTGCCTGCGGTTGAGTTCGATCTTGTCGTCCAGCGTGCCGAGGATGTGGGCGATCGCGCGTTGTTCGGGGAGGGGAGGAACTGGAACAACCAAATAGTCCAATGAGTCAATCGGCACCCTTTGACGGCCCGACGTTCCTGTCATCTGGCAGATCGCGTAATCGCGTACCTCCTCCCACTGCGTCAGATAGTAGGCAAAGTTGGTATCCGTGATACCAGGACGCCCTCGAATCACAATGAACTCTGTTGAGCCATGCGCAACTCCGGAGCCTTGATGAGCGCAAAAGCGGGCGATCTTCCCGTTTTCAAGGCAGGGCGTGATGCGGGCCATCAGCGTGTCACCGTGCTGGAATCGAGAACCGCCGCCGGAAAACTCGCGTTCCTCTATCGCATATGCACAGCGTGATCCGGGCCTCACGGCGCCAATGTCAACGAACGGGTAGCGCCGGCCGCGTTCGAGTCGCACCGTTGGATTGACGAGTACCGCCTCGCTGAACGGGAGCTTTCGCCACTCACCCCCCATCCCCAATCTCCATCAACTTTGTCTCGATCATCGCAACCCCCGCGCTATTTCCCGCGCCTCCACTCTCGACTGCACGATGCCACGCTTTCATCCCTGGCTTTCTTCGTTGAGGATCGCCATATAGGCCCGGTACGCAAAGACGCGCTCGCGTTTTTTGCCGGTGATTTCCTGCACGATCTCCAACCGCTGTAAGGCTTCGATGGCGCGCGCGGCGGTGGCGAAGCTCAGGCCCGTGCGCAGGGCCAGCGCGTCGATGCTGGCGAGCGGCTGCCGCCGCAGCGCATCGAAGACGCGCAGGGTGTTGGCCGCGGCCCGCCCCAGGGTCTGGATGCGGGCGGCGTCCCGCTCGAAGAGGGCAAGCAGCCGGTGTGCGGTGTCCACCGCGCCGCGGGCGGTTTGGTGCACCCCCTCCAGAAAGAAATCGAGCCACGCCTCCCAGTCGCCGGTTTGCCGCACGGCGTCGAGCAGCCGGTAGTATTCGGCGCGGTGCCGCTTGAAGTAGAGGGAAAAGTAGAGCAGCGGTTGGCGAAGCACGCCGTCGTGGTGCAGGATCAGGGCGATCAGCAGCCGCCCCACGCGCCCGTTGCCGTCGAGGAAGGGGTGGATGGTCTCGAACTGCACGTGGGCAAGCGCCGCCTTGACGAGCGCGCCGGGGGCCTCGGGCGAATGCAGGAAACGCTCCAGCGCCGCCATGCAGGGTTCGACCTCGGTCGGGGGCGGTGGCACGAAGGCGGCGTTGCCGGGCCGCGTGCCGCCAATCCAGTTCTGGCTGCGGCGGAACTCGCCGGGCTGCTTGTCGGCGCCGCGCCCGTGGGCGAGCAGCTTGGCGTGCACTTCGCGCAGCAGTCGGTTGCAGAGCGGAAAGCCCTCGCGCAGTCGGGCCAGCCCGTGTTCCAGCGCAGCGACGTAGTTGGAGACTTCGACCACGTCGTCGAAGGGCACGCCCGGCGCGGCGTCGAGCTCGAAGAGCAGCAGGTCGGAGAGCGAAGATTGCGTGCCTTCGATCTGACAGGACGCCACCGCCTCGCGCCGCACGTAGGCGTAGAGGAAGAGGTCGGGATCGGGCAGCAGCGCGGTGATCGCATCCAGCCGCCCGCAGGCAAGCCACGCGCGCTCGAGCAGCGCCTGCCGCGCAGCCTCCATCGCCAGCGGCGGCTCCGGCAGCAGCGGGTGCGGCACGAAGGCGCGAACCGCCTCGCCCAGGGTGGTCGTCGTCCGGTATTGGCCGGTGGGGCCGCGCTGCATCGATCCTCCCGCTGTTTTCAGTGGCGTGAATAGCGTTGAGCGCTATTTTCAAAAGTGGCGCTTCGTGTGAATAGTATCACGGCCTAAGGAACCGCAGCGTCGTAGTAACCCTCGGTTGCCGGTCGATCCGCGCGGACTGGCGCTACCCAGAAATACACGCTCCGCGTAAATGAATGCACGCGCGTTAACCGGATAACCGCGCGCGGTTATTTATGCGCGGCGCTCATACCAAGCCCCTTTCTTACTCCCGTGGCGCACGATCCGCCCATCCTCCACCAACCGAGTCAGCAGGCGGTAGGCCTGATCGGGGGAAAGTCGACAAAGCTCCGCCGCATCCTTGCGCGTGATGCGCCCGTGCTTTTCCACGTATTGCAGCACCATCTGTTCCTGTTGCAGCGGCTCGAATCCGCGCTGGCGGACGTAGGCGGCCTTGTCTCCCAGCGCCCGGTAGGTGGCGGCCGAGAGATGCCAGGTGCGCCCCTTTTTGTGGCCCCGCTCTTCGATGAGTCCTGCCTCCACCAGCCGGTGCAGCGTGGCGCGGGTCTCAGCCTCGGGATTCTGGGTGAGGTGCGCCGCCCCCTCCGTCGTCAGGCTGCGCTCCTGCCAGAGGGCGTTGAGAATGAGCAGTTCGTCGAGCCCAAGGGTGCGCCCCCCTTGTGCTTCGGTAACCAAGAGGCGCACGAAGTCAAGGTTGGCTTCGCCGCCGGGGATGATCACGACCACGCCGGCGCTGTCGCTACGCGCGTAGGACGGTGCAGGGCGGCCGTTACGCAATTGTTCGTAGAAGATCGTGTCGATGCCGCGCGCGGTGCGTTCGACGATGCCGGCGCGCTTGAAGGCATCGGCCAGCAAGGGATTGCGCGGGCGCGGGGCGGTGACGAGCAGGTTGTCGAGTCGCACGCCGTCAGGAAATCCGCCCGGGCTGCTGATCTCGATATGGTCGGAATACCATTGAAAATGTACGGCACCCAGACGCTGGTAGTCACGGTGGATGAGGGCGTTGGCCACCGCTTCGCGCAGCGCGCGCTCGGGGTAGTCCGGGACGCCCACGCGCAGCAGCCCGACCATCAGCTCCTGCTCGCGGTTGCGCACACGGATGCGCGCCTCGATCTCCTCCATCAGCCGCAACAGCGGCCAGCGGAAGAAATCGTTGACCTCGACGTCAAGACCGCGCAGCGCCTGGAACGCCACCTCATGGGTAGGAACGAAGCGCCGCAGCGCCTCTTCTTTCCCAAACAGCAGCAGGGCGGCCAGGCGCACCCCACGGACGCTGCCATTGGTCTCGACCACACCCAGCGCCTTGGCCAGCTCCAAGTCCGAGAGTTCGAGCAGGGTTTCATCGCTGCGGCCGCGCCGCTCGCGGATGCTGCGGCGGAAACGTTCGAACTCCAGCGGGTCGAGGTCCTGCCAGACGGCGCCGGGGACGATCTGCGCCGAAGGATCAAGCTGTCCCCGACCCGATTGCAGGGATTGCACGGCATAGGCATCCATCGGCACGCAGGCGGGTTTGCCGTCACCACCGATCGCACGACGCAGAAACTGACCGTCGGCGGAGGCGACCGGGTGCTGCTGCGGGGGAATTTCGATCACGATGATCGAGTGGCCATCGAGCTCGACCCGCTCGACCCGCACGGCCACGGAAGGCCGGGTCTGGTTGGCGATCAGGGCGGCCAGCTTGTCGGGATCGGTCGCATCGCCATGTCGCGGCCGCGCGCCGGTGATGCGGCCATCGTCTTCGACGCCGACCAGGAGATAGGCCGGTTCATTTCCGCTGCGATTGGCCAGGCACACAACGGTTTTCACCAGATCGCGGTCGTTGAGCGCAGCTCGCGCCTCGCCCTTGAACTCGACGGCGAGCGTCTCGCCTGCCGCGATCAGGCGCCGTAGTTTATCGGGACTCATTGCTCGTTCCATGGACCGCCACGGTCAAAACCCCAACGCCCGCAAATTCGCCTCAATCGCCGCATCGAGCTTCGCCGCCTCGTCCCGCTGCGCGCGCCATTGGGCCGAAAGCCGCGCCATCTTCTCGGCGAAGGGCTCGCCGTCGTCGTCTTGTTCCGCTGCGCCGACGTAGCGCCCCGGCGTCAGCACGTGGCCGTGCTTGCGGATGTCCTCCAGCGTGGCGGATTTGCAGAAGCCCGTCACGTCGGCGTACTCGCCCGCGCCGGGTTCGCCGCGCCAGGCGTGGTAGGTGTCGGCGATGCGTTTGATCTCGTCATCGGTGAGTTCGCGCCGGGTGCGGTCCACCAGCACGCCCATCTTGCGGGCGTCGATGAACAGCACCTGCCCGCGCCGGTCGCGCCAGCCTTTGCCCGGGTTTTTGTTGCGGGCCAGAAACCAGAGGCAGGCGGGGATTTGGGTGGAGTAGAACAGCTTGTCGGGCAGCGCCACCATGCAGTCCACGGCGTCGGCCTCGATCATCGCGCGGCGGATGTCGCCCTCGCCTGACTGGTTGGAGCTCATCGAGCCATTGGCCAGCACCACGCCCGCCGTGCCGTTGGGCGCGAGGTGGTGCCAGATGTGCTGCAGCCAGGCGTAGTTGGCGTTGCCCACGGGCGGAACGCCAAACTTCCAGCGCACGTCTTCGCGCAGGCGCTCGCCGCCCCAGTCGGAGATGTTGAAGGGCGGGTTGGCGAGGATGTAGTCGGCCTTGAGGTCAGGGAGTTCGTCCTTGTGGAAGCTGCCCTCGTTGTTCCAGCGGATGTCGGCATCGATCCCGCGCACCGCCAGGTTCATCTTGGCCAGCCGCCAGGTGGTGTAGTTGCTCTCCTGCCCGTAGATGGCGATGTCGCCGATGCGGCCGCCGTGCTCCTGCACGAACTTTTCACTCTGCACGAACATCCCGCCCGAGCCGCAACAGGGGTCGTACACGCGGCCTTGAAACGGTTCCAGCATTTCGACCAGCACGCGCACGACCGAGCGGGGCGTGTAGAACTCACCGCCGCGCTTGCCTTCGGCACCGGCAAACTGGCCAAGGAAGTATTCGTACACGCGCCCGAGGATGTCTTTGGAACGGCTGCCTTCCTCACCCAGCGCGATGCCGGACATGAGGTCGATGAGCTCACCGAGCATCACCTTGTTGAGCGCGGGGCGGGCGTAATCCTTGGGCAGCACGCCCTTCAAGGACTCGTTGTCCTTCTCGATGGCGCGCATCGCCTCGTCGATGAACACGCCGATGGCGGGATGTTTGGCGTTGGCGCGCAGGTGCGACCAGCGCGCCTCCTTGGGCACCCAGAACACGTTGTCGGCGGTGTACTCGTCTTTGTCCTCCGCGGCCAGCGGGTCCTCGCCCATCAGGGCGGCATGCTTGGCCTCGAAGGCATCCGAGATGTATTTCAAAAAAATCAGGCCCAGCACGACGTGTTTGTAGTCGCTGGGCTCCATGTTGCCGCGCAGTTTGTCGGCGGCTTTGAAGAGTTCGGCCTCGAAGCCGATGGTGCCTCCGTTGGCGTTCTTGCTGGTGTCGTTCTGTGCCATCGTGTTCTTATCCTTTGCGTGATGTCTTGGCTCCAAGGCTTGATACCTGTTTTATTTAGCCCCGGCGCAGGCTTGGCGTTGTCCGACCGTTCGTTGGTCTACGGCGCAAGACGCTTCCAGGGGAGGTTGGTTTCGATACGCAACGCCACGGATGGCGATCTCTTCATCGCTTGTTGACGACCTGCGTGCGTCTGTGTCCTGCGATTGATCCTGCTCGACCAAGCCGGATCCGACAGCGATCCAGGGGGCGATCTGGTAGCATTACTGATCCCCGATCACCCTCAATCGCGAAAATCTGCCTTATGTTCGGTTTTGGAAAGAAAAACCAGACCACCGCCCCTTCCGAACCTCGTTCGCTCGACAATCGCGAACCATCGATGCCGGCAACTGCCTCGAGCGAAAGCCCGGCACAACCGCAGGCTCCCAGTCATGCCGAAGCACCCAAGAGGCCCTGGTTCGGCAAGCTCTTCCGCTCAAACAAACCAGCGACCACCGAGCTGGAGTCGGTCCCTGCCGCCGCTGAACCCGCACGCGAACCGTCGCCGCCGAAGGCTCGACCTCTATTGACCAAGCCCCTGGAGGCCAGGGCCCCCGTCAAGGCTCCTGAACCCGTCGGGTCCTCGTCCCTCGTCAGCCCCCTGCCCCAGCTCGAACCCAGGTCCGAGACGGAGCCTCCCCCAAAACGCAGCGCACTCGCACGTCTGCGCGAACGTCTCTCCAAGTCGCGCGCCCAACTTGGCGGCGGACTCGGTAACCTGCGGCGCGGACGCCAGAAGATCGACGACGAGCTGCTCGAAGAGCTCGAAACCCTGCTCATTACTGCCGACGTCGGCATCGAGACCAGCACCCGCCTCATCGCCGATCTCAGCGCGCGGGTGAAGCGCAAAAAGATCACCGACCCCGAGACCCTGTTTGCGGCACTCAAGGAGGATCTGCGCGAGATCCTGCGGGCCGCCGATGGCCCGGTCAAGCAACCCGCCCCCGGGAGACCACAGGTTGTACTCATGGTCGGCGTCAATGGTGCTGGCAAGACCACGACCATCGGCAAACTTGCCAAGCGACTCCAGGAAGAAGGCAACAGCGTCATGCTCGCCGCTGGTGACACCTTCCGCGCCGCCGCCATCGAGCAGCTCGCGACCTGGGGTGAGCGCAACGGCGTACCGGTCGTCGCCCAGCATACCGGGGCCGACTCGGCCTCGGTGATCTTCGATGCCCTCCAGGCTGCCACAGCGCGCGGGATCGACGTGTTGATCGCCGACACCGCCGGACGCCTGCACACCAAAACCAATCTGATGGACGAGCTGTCCAAGGTCGCGCGCGTGCTCAAGAAGCTCGACCCGGAGGCCCCGCACGAGGTGATGCTGGTGGTCGATGCCACCACGGGCCAAAATGCCCTCACCCAGGCCGAGCACTTCCATCGCGCCCTGGGCCTGACCGGCATCACGCTCACCAAGCTCGACGGCACGGCCAAGGGCGGCATCCTGTTTGCCATCGCCGAACGGCTGCGGGTCCCGATCCGCTTCATCGGCGTGGGCGAGTCGATCGAGGATCTACGCCCCTTCGACCCCGACGAATTCGTCGAGGCCCTATTCGGCTGACGCACAGACACGGGCGACGGTCAGCCTCAGGCCGAGAGCGTCTGGAAACCATTCGATGAGGTGCGAGCGACCATGATCCGCTTCCAGAACGTCTTCAAGCGTTATCCCGAGCGCGGCGAGGCCCTGTCCGCGATCAACTTCGAGATCCAGACCGGCGAGATGGTCTTCCTGACCGGGCACTCGGGCGCCGGCAAGAGTACCCTGCTGCGTCTGATCGGCCTGCTCGAACGACCATCGCGTGGACAGGTCTTGGTCAACGGACGCAATCTCAGCACCCTGCCGCGCCGCGAGATCCCCTACCATCGCCGCCAGGTCGGAATGATCTTTCAGGATCATCGGCTCTTGCCCGATCGCACCGTCTTCGACAACGTGGCCCTGCCGCTGGTGGTCATGGGCGTGCATCCGCGCGAGATCGGGCGACGGGTGCGCGCCGCGCTCGATCAGGTGGGACTCCTCAAGCGCGAACAGGCCACACCCATGGCGCTCTCGAGTGGTGAGCAGCAGCGTGTCGGCATCGCCCGGGCCCTGGTCGGGCGCCCGCCGGTGCTTTTGGCCGACGAGCCGACTGGCAACCTCGACCCCAACCTCTCGCGCGAGATCTTCGAGCTTTTCGAGCGCTTCAAATACGTCGGCATGACCCTACTGATCGCGACCCATGATTTCGGCCTGGTGAATGATCTGCGCCACCGCACCCTGACCCTGGACGAGGGTCGACTCGTCGGCGACACGGGAATCTGGTGAGCCATGGGCAGAGGACGTCTCTTTTCGCGCCCTCCCCGTACGCCACCCAGGTCCCGCGCCCGTAGCTCCAGGTTCCTAGAACGTCCCGGGATCTGGTTCAACCTGCATCTGCGGACCCTCGTCGAGACCCTGGGCCGGCTGCGCGCCAACCCACTGGCCTCGACCATGACCGTGGCCGTCATCGGCATCTCGCTCACCCTGCCCTCAGCGCTCTATGTGTTGAGTGAGAATCTGCGCGCCATGGCGGGCAGCTGGGACCAGACTGCGGCCATCTCGATCTTTCTCCATCTCGACGTCGACGACCAGAAGGCGGCCGCCCTGGCCGATCAACTCAGAAACTGGGAGGAGATCGCGCGTATCCAGCTCATCACACGCGATCAGGCCCTGGCCGAGTTCCGCGACCTCGGCGGCTTCGAGGACGCACTCGACAAGATCACCAAGAACCCCTTGCCGAACGTGCTGGCCGTCTATCCAGAACACGAGCAGGCCAGCCCAGAGCGGCTGGAGATCCTGCAAGAACGCCTGCTCAACCTGCCAGAGGTGGATTTCGCACGCATGGATACGCTATGGCTGCAACGGTTGCAGGCGATTCTGGACCTGATCGAGGTCGTTGCACTCTTGCTCGGCGGACTGCTCGGCATCGGTGTACTGCTGATCGTGGGCAACACCATCCGGCTAGAGATCCTCAACAGGCACGTCGAGATCGAGATCATGGAGCTGGTCGGCGCCACGGCGGCCTTCATCCGCCGCCCCTTCCTCTATACCGGTCTCTGGTATGGGCTGTTGGGCGGGGTGACGGCCTGGTTGCTGGTGACCGCGGCGATCCTGATCTTGCAAGGCTCGGTGTCGCGCCTGGCCTCGCTCTACCACAGCGAATTCAGGCTCGTTGGCCTGGGGTTCGGCGATACCCTCAAACTGTTCGGCATCAGCATCCTACTAAGCCTCACTGGCAGCTGGCTGGCGGTCAATCATCATTTGCATGAAACCGAGGCGCACTGAGTCGCTTCCTTAGAGAGCAGGCTCACACGGGAATTCGAGCAGTCGCACCCCGACCGGCAACTCGATCCGCATACTGATGGGCAGATGGTCCGAGAGTGCATAATCGACCACGCGCGCCGAGACGACCTCAATCGGGCGTGACACCAGGATATGATCGAGATTGTGACGCGGGCGCCAGCTCGGGAAGGTCTTGAGCTCGCAATCCAGTCCTCGCATCCCGGAGCGACTCACCATGTCGCGCAGTCCCCGGGAGCCGCAGCCGCAGTTGAAGTCCCCCATCAGAACCAGATAGGGATAGGCACGGGTGAGACGGCTCAGGTAGTCTAGCTGGAGCCGGCGCGCGTTCCAGCCGAGCGCTAGATGCACGATGCCGATGGCCAGAACCTCGCCGTCGTCGAGCGCGAACTCGGCCAACACCATGCCCCGCCCGGGCAGACCGGGCAACCGATGCTCGATAATACGCGCCGGACGCGGACGAGCCAGCAGGCCATTGCTATGCTGGGCGAAGGGGGCCAGATTGCGGTTGACTTGACGATACCAGTGCGGAAAGTCGCCCTGGACAGCCAGATACCGGGTCTGATCGATATTGGAACTGCGCAGACTGCCGGCGTCGACCTCTTGCAGTCCAACCACGTCGAACTGACGCAGCAGCTGGGCGATACGCCCCAGATTGACCACGCGCTCGGGATGGGGAAGCAGATGCTTCCAGCTCTGGAACAGATAATCACTGTACTGACGCGACGCGATCCCGACCTGGACGTTGTAGCTCAGGAGGCTTAATTGTTGTCGCATGTCGGGGTTCCAACCGGCAGCGGTAGGGCGCGTGGATGCCGGATGCGCAGACGTTTGTAGCGTGCCTGCTCGCCGCCGAGGAGTTCGACCTGGGACAAGGGTACATCGAAGGCAGCGGCGATGAAGCGTCGCAGCGCCTGATTGGCCTTGCCCTCGACCGGCGGCGCCTTGAGCCTGAGTCGGTAGTAGTCGCCGCTGGGATCTGGCGCCACGAAGGCATCCCTGGGCGCGCGCGGCTGGACCCGCACCCTTAGTTCCAGATCCTCACCGTCCCAGCGATACCAGTTCAAGCCGGCAGGCCCATCAGAAAGGGCTGGCGACCAGCCATTTGAGTGGCGGGATCAGCAGCATATTGAGCAGCACCAGAGCGATCATCACCAGCATTGGCGCAAGATCGATGCCGCTGATCGGTCGAATCAGTCGCTGGGCCGGACGCATCACGGGCGCGGTCAGCCGGTCGAGCAAGGCAGTGGCCGGATTATAGGGGTCGGGATTGACCCAGCTTAGGATGACCTGGATCAGGACTGCGAACAGAAAGATATTGATGAAGAGCTCGACCATGCTCGGGATCGCCCAGCCGAAGGCCATGAACAACGAGCGGTCCAACCCGACGACCAGCGCGATCAGCCCTAGCTCGACTGTCGTCAGCAGCCAGATCAACACGAGCGCGGCCAGGTCCAATCCGCCATAGCCGGGGATGATGCGACGCAGCGGACGCAAGATTGGCGAAGTCAGGCGCACCACAAACTGCGAGATGGGGTTATAGAAATCGGCCCGCACCCATTGCAGCAGAAAACGCAGCGCAACCACAACCACATAGAGCCCGAACAGGGTCTGGATCAAGAACACCAGCGGATCGAGCAGATAGGAACCCGTCATGGCGCCTCCGAGAGCGTTTGTGACAGCTCGACGGCGCGATCGTGCGCGGCACGGGCGGCGCGTTCGACCAGGGCACGCAGGTCGGCCGCGTCGAAGACCTTGAGCGCGCACTCGGTGGTCCCGCCGGGCGAGGTCACCTGTTCGCGCAGACGCGCTGGCGGGGCGTCGCTCTCCATCGCCATCTTGGCCGCACCGAGTGCAGTCTGGATGGTCAGCAGGCGTGCCGTCTCGGTGTCTAGGCCGAGTTCGATCGCGGCCTGTTCCAGCGCCTCCATAAGCAGGAAGAAATAGGCCGGTCCACTGCCCGAGATGGCCGTGACGGCGTCGATGCGCGATTCGCTCTCGACCCAGCGCACCAGCCCGACGGCACGCAGGATGGTCTCGGCCCGGTTGCGGCCCTCGGCGTCGACCTCGGGGCTGGCGTGCAGTCCGATGGCGCCGGTCTGGACCATGGCTGGGGTATTGGGCATGGCGCGCACGATTGGCAGGGATGCGCCGAGCCAACGCTGGATGGACTGTTCGAGTACGCCGGCCATTACCGAGACGATCAGCGGGCGCCGCTCGGCCAGAAAGGGCGCGAGTTCGGCACAGACCGAGGCGGCCATCTGTGGCTTGACACAGAGCACCAGGGTCTCGGCCTCGTCGAGCGCCTCGACATTGCTGGCGAGCGCACGCACACCCAGGCGGGCCTGCAACGCATGGCGCCGTTCGGGATTGGGGTCCGAGACTTGGATGCTGTGCGGTTCATAGCCATCGGCGATCAGACCGGCAATCAGACTGGTGGCCATGTTGCCGCCACCGATGAAGCGAATGTTGGCTGTACTCATGGCAATCGCGACAGGTTCAGTGTGAAGAACGACGCAGATTGTACGGCAACTTACAATCCGTCATCAGCCAGCAAGACGCAGGTCGATCCCCGCGTACGCGGGGCAGACTGGGTGTGTGTATGTTTTGAGACTTGAATAACAGGTCGATCCCCGCGTACGCGGGGCAGACCCTATTCGTCATCCTTTCCTAGTGCCATCTCAAGGTCGATCCCCGCGTACGCGGGGCAGACACTAGGTACGCGAACAATACTCCCCCAACATGGGGTCGATCCCCGCGTACGCGGGGCAGACGCGTCGGGGTCGGCGTCGACGTCGGGGTCGGGGGGTCGATCCCCGCGTACGCGGGGCAGACGGCTTTGTCATGATAAGCCTGATGCTTATAGAAGGTCGATCCCCGCGTACGCGGGGCAGACCTCCATAGGAGAAAAAAATGGACTCCCTTCGTGGGTCGATCCCCGCGTACGCGGGGCAGACGTTGTATCCCGGACTGCACCATCCGGGATACGAGGTCGATCCCCGCGTACGCGGGGCAGACGAAATGATCTCGACCTTATCGGCCGCCAACAAAGGTCGATCCCCGCGTACGCGGGGCAGACGCGCCGAATGTACGATGTATCTAACAGCGTACAGGTCGATCCCCGCGTACGCGGGGCAGACGGCAACATACACCAAGGTCCGACCGCGTATTAGGGTCGATCCCCGCGTACGCGGGGCAGACACGCGCTTGCGGAACATTTGGATGCCGATGCTGGGTCGATCCCCGCGTACGCGGGGCAGACTCTTCATTGTAACCCTTTGAACGAGCTTAAAAACCGGTTTTTAAAGATCATTCGTTACCAGGAGACGCAGGTCGGCGGGCGAGAATCAGCCCATCGACTTCGGCAAACGCGATGGGCGGCGTGCCCAGCGTACGCACAGCTTGACCTCCCGGCATTTCCCGCTCCTGCCAGATCATGACGATGCTGGCCCCTTCTTCGTTGGGAAACCAGTCGGCCAGCACGCTCCAAATGCGCTCGCGCACCGCCGGCGAAATGCGCGGGGCGCTATAGACCCCGGGCGCCAGCTCCAGCATCGCGGAAGCCAGAAATCCGCGCACACGCGCCGAAACGTTACGCGTCACCACCACGGTCATCGACATCGAACAGCGCCTTAATCCGGTCGATCATTTTGGGAATGAGCTTTTCCTGCCGAAACAGCCGGGCCGCGCGCTTGCGCACTTCGCGTTCAATCGATGCGTCGCCTTTTCCACTCTTGACGGCCTGCACGCTGGCAAAGGCCAATGGTAGCGTCACCTCCACACGCCACAAATCGGCGATGTCAAGGGTGAAGGCGTTGCTGGAGCCCTCATGGATGAAGCCCAGCGGCGGCAGCGCACCGACTGCGGCCACGGCGATGTCGGCAGCGGCCTCGACGAAGGTCGCAGCATGGTTGACGGCCTGGTTGGGCAGGTCGGCGGCCTCTGGATTGTCGCGGTCGTAGCGTCTTCCATGCCACTCGATGCCGAAGCGTTGCGCGACGAGTCTGTAACTTTCCTTCATACGCGCGCCTTCAATGCCGCGCAAGGTTTCGATGTCCCGATGCGGCAAGACACGGCCGAAGCGCCAGGCATAAAGCCGGCGCGCGGTGTCGAGCCGCAGACCAGGGTCGGCCCAGCGTTCGGCATGAAGGCGCGCAACATCCGACCGACCCTGCCCCATCGGCGGGGCGGTGTAGCTTTTTACACCCCCCTCGCCTACCGCGGCGATCAAAACGCCGTGACGGGCGCACAGGCGCAGCACATCCTGCGTGAGACTCGTCCCCGGCCCCAGCAGGATCATCGACACCACCTGGTACGGTATGGCGTAGTCGCCAGCATCCAGGGTTTCACTTTGTGCAGCGACGAAGCGCAGCGTGCCGTCCTCGACCGACAGTCGCCCATACTCCAGATACAGCAGGCCATGCCGGTCGGCATACGGAATGCGCGCGGCGGCCAGTCCAAGACGACCGGGCAGCAGACCGGGAGCGGGATTCATCGCGGCGGGCCGAGCAAGATCATGCCAAAGCCAAAAGCCCGGTGGCGGCCAATGCCGCGGGTGAGCAGCGCAGCGAACCCTCCAGGGTCACGAATCATTCCCTCGCCGGCAAAGAGCGCCAGGGGCCGCTCGATACGCTTCAATCGGTTCGCGCCATTGCGATCCCGGCGAAGCAGCGGCACGCAGGCGCGCATGCCCAGTAGTTCGAGATGTTCAAACTCCACGGTTCCTTGCCACTGCCGCAGAAACCACCGCCGATAGACTTCGCCGCGAGGTGGGACGGCATCGCCTTGCCGATCGAGCGCGCGCAGAAAGACATCTTTTTCCTCGTCATCCCTGCGGGAAACGGGGCAGGCGAGCACTTCGAGATGCAAGCGCTGGCCGAGGCGCCAGTCTTCAGGCATCGGTTTGCTCGCCACGTTTGCTCTATCCAGCGCCGCCAAGGCAGCGAGCGAGCCGCAGCGTTCCGCCCGATCCAAGAGTGTTGGCGCATCGTGCGGCGCATAGGCAAGCACTTCGCGGCGGGATTCGAAGTAACGGAAGGGTTTGGGAGCCGCCTCGCCAAAGAGCGCAGCCAACCAGGCATGCAGCGTGTAGCCGAGCGTCTCGTCCTCCTCACGGATGCCATGCTCGAAGGCAAAGCGTAGCAGCCGAGGTGGATCGATGGGCAACCGAAGCAGGTGCAGCGCGCTCATGCGGTGATCTCCATGAGTCCCACTGCATAGCGCCGGCTGCCGCGGTGGATGTTGTTGCGCCAGTCGCGTAGGTCATAGCGCTCTTCCGTTCCCTGCCCCGCCTCCTCATCCAGCGGCCAGAGGGCTTCGATCATGCGGGGATGCCGGCGAGGGCCGATGTTGGCAGGGGGCTCGGCGGCAAGCGCTGCCTTGACACCCGGAGCCTCGCGCCGGCCAATCAGGAGCGGGCCTGCCGGCAGACAGGGTTTGCGGCCGATGAAAAGGGGCCGCGCCGGCGCGCGCAGGGCGGCTTCCAGCTCATCGAGGGCGGGAGCGCCTTCACCGTCGAGCGCGATGGCGACGGTGGCCACACCGTTGGCCCAGTAGTCGCGCAGCCGAATGTGGGTGCCGGTGGCGGCCGGTCCGCCCTTGCGGTCCTCCCGCCTGCCGCGGGTGGTCCAGCCGGTGTCGACGAGAAAATCCTGTCTGAGATCGACGGTCTGGTAGTCGGTGACGGGTTGCGGTTCGGCATCCCAGCGCGCGGCAAAGCGCAGCCGATCCTGCAAGGCCTGAAGTTTGTCTGTATCGCGGTGATCCCAGCCGAGTGCGTTGCCCAGCAACCCGGTGAGCATCGCAGCGCCCGGAAAGCGCCAGGTGGGGTTGTTCTGGTCGACCACCACCGCCCCGAAACTCATCAATGGCGCGTCGAAGCGTAAGATGAGGCAGTCCATGATCAGCTCCAGAGCGCATCGAGGGCTGCCTTCACGTTATCCGTCACCGACTGTCTAGACGGGAGAGCGTCGGGAAGGGAATCGAGCGATGCAGAAAGCCCGCGGTAGCCGTCAGGTTTTCCATACATCGCATCAAGCTCAGTCAGGTATTTCGCGAGCTTTTCCGCGGCGATGACGCGCAGATCGCGGTTTGCGCCCTTGTACGGGATGGCCTCCAGAAAAGCGTTGGCGAGCGTGCGGGGTTGAGCGCGTCCTGTCTCAAGCAGCAAGAGGTCAGACCAAGCGTAAGGCGCGGTGCTGCCCTTCTTGGCGCCAGGGCTTTGCTGCAGGATGCTGGAAATGAGCGCCGCCAGCACCCGGCGTAGCAGGTCTTGCTCTTGGTTGCGCCAGTCTTTGGCTTCACAGCCGGTGAGGTTGGAAACGAGAAGGGGGATATCGATGGCCACGTAGCCATAGTAGAGGCCGGCGCCGAGTTCGGTCTGGTTGGTGTGCGCCGCCCCCGTTTCATCGTCGCGGTTGAGATCATCGACAACCGTGAAGTAGTCCATCTCGGTGTTGGCGGCATGCACCGTAAAGGCATGGGCCACATGCACGGGGGCATTGACGCGGGAGAGGAGATCAGAAGTGACCATGCGGCCGAACAGCGCCGCCGTGAGTCCCGCAGCAGCTTTGCCCATTGCTTCGAGGTTCTTTTTTTCTTCTTTGGACTTGAATCGCTCGGTGAATGCTTTGACGGGGTCGGGTTGTTTTGCCGCTTCCGCGAGCAATTGGGCGAAATAGTCGGCCTCGCGCAAGCCGAACAACACAGGCTGGCTCAAGTCTCCACCTTCCTTGACGCCGCCATCGATCACCGCCTTGGCCAGCGGCTCGATCAGCGATTGGGCCAATGCAGCATCGACTCCAGCTCTGATCGCTTTGGGTAACACCGTCCGGGTGAAAAACGAGCGCGTGCGCTGGGCATCGGGAATATCCGGCAGCTGCGCGGTCATATCTTCGCGCCAGTGGCGTTTGAGGCATTGGCTGGAGATGCGTAGCCGTACGGCGTTGCCAAAGGGGATGCGTTTGGCGAGCTCCGCATCGTCGCGGTTCAAGAGGCTGGCCGGGTAGCTGGTGAGGGTATGGATTTGCAGGAACATAACATCTCTCCTCGTGGTTCAGAACTCTTTGTGTTGGTGGCGATAGAAGGCCGCGGCGATGCGGCGATGCAAGGCCTCGCGCTTGGCGGGGTCGGTGATGAGCAAAAACTGCGCTGCCTCGCGCCAATCGAAGGATTCGCCTTTGGCGGCCAGAAAACGCACCGCATCCATGAAAAGCTTGAGGCGCACCTCTTCTGGCGCGGAGAGGAGCCGCTCCAGCCGCCCTTCGGCAAATTTGGTTTCCGCGAGCGCCTGGCCAAGGGGGCGGCGCGGGTCATGCGCGCCTTCTCCCAGCATTGCCAGTCCCCAGGCGAGCGTCATCCACGCCGGGGTTTGCCCTTCTGGCGGTAGATCAGCAGCGAGGTAATGCAGCCAGAGGCGGTAAAACGCCAGTGGCACGGCTTGATCGGGCGCCCAGCGGCGCAGCGCGGCGTGATCCCCTTTGGGGTAGTGGCTGGCGGCGATCGCATTGGCCATCTGGGCGACCAGGGATCCGAGTGAAGATTCGGCTGTAGTCTGTGCGGTATCAGCGAGTGTCATGACGTGGCTTCCTCCGGGGTGAGCGATTCAATGCGGTTTCGTTGCGGCCTGAGCAGTTCCTTTTTGTGCAACATCGCCCTAAAAACACCTTGCGCCTGGGTAATCGCCCGCCAGGTGCGGTTGGCGGGCAGCGGCAGCCGTTCGATGGCTTGATCGAGCAGCGCCTGGGCGCCATCGATGAGGTATTGCTGCCAGCCCTGGCGCACCGCCTCTGGGGCCTCTTCTGCCCCACGCCACAAGGCGGGGAAAAACTGCGCCTCCCAATGGCGGCTGAAGTCCTTGCGGCTATTGGCAAGCCAGGCCTTGACCCGTTCGAAATCGGGTTTCTCCGGTTCGCAATCGGGTTTCTCCGGCCCGCACCCGCCTTCGGAAAGCAGCACAAGCGCAGTGTCCAGGATTTGCTGCACCGTCTTGGCGTCGGCCAATAACTGCTGGGCTAGATGCCCCAGCGTTTCGCGCGATTGTTTGTTGATGATGGCCAGGCGGGCTTTGGGGGGGACAGGGAGCTCAATGTGATAAAACCCATCTGTTTTACAATTTCCATCACTAGCTAATACGCTCCCTATTAGAAATCCGTAGTCATCTAGTTGCTCTGCTAAAAGAAAACCATGTTTCTCAATCCTATTGAAAAAAACAAGATCTGTAATAATCTGTGGAGAAAAGCCGGGCGCTTTTATGTTTAGCGCAGCCTGAGTTTTTGAAACAATTGGAAGCCAAGGATCTCCTACATTTCCATTTCTAAAGCTATCCGGGCCAACTTGGGGGCGGGTAGGTGCTCTCCGCACACTGATTTCCCCATTTGTACTCACTAGTCTTATAAAACGGCACGATTCAATAAAAAAAGGTTCCAAATCTTCAATCGTGAACTGATTCTCTTTTCTATTCCATGGCTTTATCCATGTAAGGCAAACCCCTTGTTGGCGAAACTTAAAGCCTTGCTCCAAAATTTTCGAGCGTTCTCTAATTGAGCGCTGGGTTTCTCTGATGAACCGTTTTGATGGATGAGGGTCTGCAACCCAAGCCACAATGCACCGACTTCCTATGCCTGAATTCATCCGCACGACGCCATGGATCGTTCCTTTCCCGCCGCCGTAAGGACTTATGGTCTGCGAGGTCACGATTGCAAAGAGCCATGCTTCAATATCACTGTTATGTGTTCTTGCACTTTTGATGTCATGCCCCCTTGCTGTCATTACCACATCTAATTCATCCGGAGAGGTTGCAGTCACCTTGAAAGTTGAAGATTCATCTTTGTCCGTATCCGTCCACGGATGCTGCATGAACGCCGGCTGGGTGACCTCTTCCCAAACCAGATGCCAGGCGCTTGGTTTGCCCTCGGCCAGATCGAGCAGCCCATCGCGCCAATAGCCAGGGTCGGTGGGCAGGGCAGCGGTGGGATGGCGCGCCTGGATGCTGGCGGCCAGTTGCACGAGGAAGACATGCCAGGGGTCGGCTTGGTGGGCTCTTAAGCCCGTGTAGCCATTGATCTTGCCAGCGCTTAATCCTGCTAGGAGTTCGGGCAGGGTGACGCGCTGCACGCCTTCGGGGGTGTGCACGCCGATGAGCGGGTCGGTCAGCAGGTCATACATCGTCTTGCTCCAGTCCAAAGCGGGTGTAACGGAATTTTCTGTCCGCCACGGCAAAGCGGAAGCCCTCAGGGGTCTTTTCTGCGGCGACAGTACCGGGCAGCTCGCTGCCTTCCAGCCAGCGCGCCGGGATCGTGACGCGGTGAATGGTCGCCCCAAAGGGAGAGGGCATGGGCTGGGCAAGCGGCAGATCGAAGGTCGGGTCGCCCAGGCGGGTGAGTACGCGTTCGCCCTTATCGGGATAGTGGAGTTCGCCAAAAGGTTGTTCGTCGAGCAGCGAGCGCATCGCCTGGATGATTTCGGCCTGTATCCGCCCTTCCAGCAACTGCCGGTGTTTCCGCCAGAGGTCAGGTAGGGCATCGAGCGCTTCCGGGTGGGTGGTGCGCTCGATCAGTTCGCGCGCCTCACCGGGCAGAGCAATTTCCTGCCGTGCTGCGAGTAACTCCCAGGTGGCCGCCAACACCCGCCCGTCGGCATAGACGGGACCTAAGCCCGCAGGGGCGCGCAGCTCCCCCTTGTCGTTGAGGTAGGCGCTGAGCTCCTTGCTTGGGACGCGCACCAGCGCTTGCGGGGTTGCGAACCCAGCGGGACGTTCAGGCCGCGCATGCCGGTGCAGCCGCCCAAAGCGCTGGATGAGCACATCCATCGGCGCAAGATCGGTGACGAGCCAGTCGGCATCGATGTCCAGGCTCTGTTCCAACGTCTGGGTGCCGATAAGGAGCTTGGCGCCAGAACGCGAGTCTTTGCCCAGTTGCGCGGTCACCGCGGCATCCAACAATTCGCGGTCTTCCCGCGCAAAGCGGCCGTGGTGCGGGCAGCGCACGCCGTCCAGGCCAAAGAGTGCAGGGAGCAGATGCGGATGTGTCGCGGCAAGCGCCGCCTCGAGCTTGCGAAAGAGGGCGTTGGCCCGGCTTACGGTGTTGCACACCACCAGAACACGGGCACCGGCTTCGAGCGCTGCGATCAGCCTGGGGATCAGGGCTTCGTCATCGTCCAGCAGGGGTGCGCATTCGACCTGGACTGTCCGCTCGCGCGCCGCGGGCATGGGCCAACGCCCGTTGCGTCCGGAAATGAGCGGATAAGGGCGCGCGCTGGCTTCGGCGAGGGAAAGCGGCGCCCGCGCAAAGAACTCGGCGGCAGCGGTTTCGCCCAGCGTCGCCGAGAGGAGCAGCGCCCAGCCACCCCGCTGCAGATGTCCTTGCAGGAGACCTTTGAGCACCTCGCGCATGTAGGGGTCGGAGGCATGCACCTCATCGACGACCAACAGGTGCCGGTCGAGACAGACCGAACGCAGCAGGCTGTGCTTGACCTGCAGTGCGGACAAAAGCGCCTGGTCGATCGTGCCCACGGCAACCGGCGCCGCCAGGAATCGCTTGGGCCGTTCCGCCGACCACAAACGCTCGCGCCGTCGGTCTTGTGCGTTGTCGTCCCAGAGTGCGCCTTGCGGATCGGTGAGGATGTCGTGCACCGGGCGACCATCGATCTGCACGTAGCCCGGGGCGGCGAGCAGCACCGGGCCGGGGCGCTGATGCGGCTCGAAGGCCGCGTCCACCGCCCGACGCACCCGCTCGTAGAGTTCGCGCGCTGCCACCCGTGTCGGCAGCGCGAAGTAGAGCCCGTCGACTTGGCCTTCGGCATAAAGGCGCAGAAACCAGGCCAGCGCCGCTTCGGTCTTGCCGGAGCCGGTGTCCGATTCGACGAGAAGCAGCCGGTTTTCGTCGTCCGTCGCCAGCGCTCCGGCCAGTGCGCCCTGAAGCGCAGTGGGTTTGAAGCGGAAGGTCTCGGCAAAGGATCTGGGCTGTCTTGGTTCCGGGGGGATGAGACCGATGGCATGCAAGGCACGGTCAGCAGCCTGTCTGGCAAACGCCAGGCGGTCTTCGCTGGCGCTTTGGCGATAAGGGAAAAACTGCGTGTCCGAGCCGATCCAGTCGGCGAGCATCACAAGGCCGGCAAAACGGTGCTGGAGTTCGGGAGTGGCGTCGATGGCAGGAGTATTTGCGCAGAAGGCGTTTGGGAACGTTTTACGGGCGGCGGCAGCCAATTCTTCAAGGGCGGCCTTGGGGTCGTAGTGGTCCGCAGGTTGCCAAAGCGCTTTGTGATGGGCGTTGGCAGGGTCACACAACCAGGCATTAAGGTCGTTCTCAGAGATCGGCCGGCCGTGATGCGAGAGGCTGGCGATGAGCATCTGCACCACTTGTTCTTCGTCGGCAAACCAGCCCTGGATGTTTTCCAGCACTTCTCGCCACTGTGGCAGTCGATCGTTCGGGTCGCCATCGAACAGAAAGGCCAAGGCTTCCATGACATGGCCTGCCGTTCGTTTAGCATCCGGGTCGGCCTTCGCCTGAAAGCCCGAATTGCATTTGCCGAAATCGTGCAAAAAGGCGATCACCGCCAGGCGGTCCTTGACGACCCCCGGCAAGGGAATGAATGACCGCGCAAGCACGCCTTGCTCTAGCAGCTGTCGCAAGACAATGGCCACATCGAGGCAATGATCGACGAGCGGATGAACGTGTCCATCTCGATGATATTTTCCCCAAACAGTCGCGGGCATCTTTGTATCTCCAGGTTGTTGATGCAGTTACACTGAGCAACACCAGTTTATAAGGTGGACCTGGGACAGAGCCGGTGGGACAAACTTAAGGAAACGCTGAATAACACCCTCTGGGAGAGGGTTGGGGTGAGGGAAATTAAGCCCATGATTTCATGACCCCCTCACCCTGCCCTCTCCCCCGCCCGCGGGGGCATGGGTATCTACACAAACCCGGCTCTATTCGGGGGATTTCTCGCGGGGAAGATGAGGTACAAATAAGCGGTATGCGACGAATTTTGGTGACAAGCGTCTTGACGAACGCTACGGGAAGCTGTTGAAGGGGCATATGAACTGTACTGGCCCCTTGGCAGCGGGAGTCAAAGCCGTGCCGGACGGGAAGAAAGCCGCGTCGCACGCCCAGGCGATGTGGCGATTTCTGGCGAATCCACGGGTGACGCCTGAGGGGCTGTCGGTTCCGCTGTTGGCGGCGACACGGGAGGCCGTGACGGCGGATGGCGGTGAGTATGTGTTGGCGGTGGCGGACTGGTCGAGAGTGAACGATGGAGGGCACGCCTCGAAACGGGATCGCCTGCAAATGACCCATGCCACGGATGTGGGCGACGAACTGCAAAGCAGCCTCCTGGTCAGTGCCGAGGATGGCGCGCCCTTGGGGGTGCCGGTGCAGGATCTGGTGACGGCCCAAGGCGTCTGGAGCTCGTGTGCCGACACGATCAGCCCCAAGGTGTCTTCGCCTCTGGACGAATTGAGCGAGCGGATGAGTTGGCTGGAGCAGCAGAAATTCGGCCCCCGGTTGGTACATGTGATTGATCGCGAAGCGGATTCGGTCGGCCATCTGCGCCGCTGGACGCGCGACGGCCAGTTGTGGCTGGTGCGCGCCAAAGGGAACTCGACGGTACGTTACGGCAACGGCTCGATGCGCATCGACGCGGTGGCCAAGCAACTTGGCTATACCCGAGAACGCCAGGTTCTCTGCCAAGGCCGACCGATCCAGCACTGGATTGCCAGTGCGCCGGTAGTTCTGACCCGGCCAGCGAAACCGAAGAAAATCGGCGCTGACGGGCGGCGGCAGCGACCGGTTCCGGGCGAACCGCTGAAGGCCCGGCTGGTGGTCAGTCGCCTGTACGACGAAGCCGGACATCTGGTGGCCGAATGGTTCTTGCTCACGTCGGTGCCTGAAACCGTCAGTGCCGCGCGTGTAGCACTGTGGTACGACTTCCGCTGGCAGATCGAATCGTTCTTCAAACTGCTCAAACAGGCAGGCCATCAACTGGAGCAGTGGGAACAGGAGAGCGGGGGAGCCCTATTCAAGCGTCTGCTGATCGCCACCCAGGCCTGTATCCTGGTGTGGCGCCTGGCTGCGCAGCAGACCGAGGAGGCACAAGCCGCCCGGCAGTTTCTCGTGCGCTTGTCCGGCAGGCAGATGAAGGCATCTCGCCTTGTTACCCCCTCCGCCTTGTTGGCTGGCGCTTTCATACTGTTCGCCATCCTCGATTCGCTTGATCACTCTTCCATCCCGGAACTCCGGGCCTTCGCCAACTCGATTCTTCTTGCTAACGGAGGGGATGGATGAAATTGTGTAGATACCTATGCCGCGGGGGAGAGGGGATTTATTCAGCGTTTCCTGAAATCACTTGCACCCAAGTGCAACGGCGTCCCCGTGCAGGGAGAAGGGAAAGCAGAAGAGGACCGGGGTTAAGGGGAAGGGGTGACTGAACCAGCACCACCAGTTCTGAAGGTGATCGCGCCAAGCCCTCCGGCTGGACTTGAGGCCTAGGCGATCAGCCTAGGCGCGCGCCAAAGATCGCTGACCCGATGCGCACCAGGGTCGCGCCCTCCAGGATGGCGGCCTCGAGATCGTCGGACATCCCCATCGAGAGCACCTCGAGCGGACAGTCGGGGGTCGCGAATCGATCGCGCAGTTCGCGGAGTTGACGAAACGGACGGCGCTGGGTGGCCTCGTCCTCAGACGGCGCCGGCAGGGTCATCAGGCCGCGCACGCAGAGCCCTGGGAGCGCGCGACAGTGTTCTAGGAGCGGACCCAGCGCCTCGGGGGCGACGCCGCCCTTGGTGGTCTCGCCGCTCAGATTGACCTGGAGACAGACATTGAGGGGCGAACGGCCCACCGGACGCTGTTCGCTCAGACGGCGTGCGTGCCCAGGATCGGCCAGGCCGTGCACCCAATCGAAATGGGCGGCGATCTGGCGGGTCTTGTTGGACTGGATGCGCCCGATGAAATGCCACTCGATGTCGGTGAGGTCGGTCAGCTGAGCCTGCTTGGTGAGCGCCTCCTGGAGATAGCTCTCGCCAAAGGCACGCTGGCCGGCTCGATAGGCGGCGCGGATCGCTGCGACCGGCTGTTGTTTGCTCACCGCGATCAGGCCCACCGCATCGACTGGCCGACCCGCACGCTTCGCTGCCGCCTGGATGCGCGCCAGGACCTGGTTGTGATGCTGGGCGATGATGTCGTCGAGCGTCATACCACAAGCTGCTCCTGCAACCGGCACAAGGCCTGACCACGATGACTGAGCCGGTTTTTGGTGTCGGGATCGAGTTCGGCGGCACTACAGCCCTGGGTCGGGACCAGAAAGATCGGGTCATAGCCGAAGCCGTTGGTTCCGCGCGGCTCAAACAGGATGCGCCCCTCCCAGGTGCCCTGACAGATCAGGGGCGTCGGGTCTTCGGCATGCCGCAGATAGACCAGGACACACTGGAAGCGTGCCGTGCGTTCGGCCTCGGGCACCTCTGCAAGCTCGGCAAGGAGCTGGCGCAGATTGGCCTCGTCCGTCGCGCCTGGGCCGGCATAGCGGGCCGAGTAGACGCCAGGGGCGCCGCCCAATGCATCGACCTCCAGTCCAGAGTCATCGGCGAGGGCCGGAAGCCCGGTGTGGCGCGCCGCGTGGCGCGCCTTGAGGATGGCGTTCTCGACGAAGGTCAGACCGGTCTCCTCAACCTCCGGGACGCCATATTCTCCTTGCGGGCAGATCTGGATCCGGGACCCGGCGAGCAGGTATTCGAGCTCGCGGACCTTGCCGGCATTGTTGCTGGCCAGGACGATGGTGGTGCTGAGCGGCGCTCGGGTCATACGGCCTAATCCTCCAGCGCGGCCCGTTGTGCGGCCTGGATGGTGCGGATCCCGGCGGCACCCAGCTCCAGGAGGCTATCGAGCTCAGCGCGGGTGAAGGGATGGCCCTCGGCGGTGCCCTGGATCTCGATGAGGCGCCCCTCGCCATCCATGACCAGATTCATGTCGGTCTCGGCAGACGAGTCTTCGGCATAGTTGAGATCGAGGATGGGAACCCCTCGATAAAGACCGACCGAGACAGCAGCCACCTGGCTCTGAATCGGATCGGTGTCAAGTTCGCCGTTGGCCAGCAGGCGGTCGATGGCCTCGCGCAACGCGACCCAGGCACCGGTGATGGCGGCCGTGCGGGTTCCGCCGTCGGCCTGGAGCACGTCACAATCCAGTGTCAGGGTCCGCTCGCCGAGGGCGCTGAGATCCACGGCGGCCCGCAAGGCGCGTCCGATCAGGCGCTGGATCTCCAGGGTACGCCCGCCCTGTTTGCCGCGTGCGGCCTCGCGCGGCGTGCGCTCATGGGTCGCGCGCGGCAGCATGCCGTATTCGGCGGTGATCCAGCCCTGCCCCTTACCCTTTAGAAAAGGCGGTACGCACGGTTCGAGGCTGGCGGTGCAGAGGACGCGGGTATCGCCGAACTCGACGAGCACCGAGCCCTCGGCATGGCGGGTGAAGCCGCGCGTGAAGCGGATCGGACGGAGTTCGTCGGGGCGGCGTTGGGAGGGTCTCATGTTGCTTAGCGGCTCCGGCATTGAGTACAGATCGGTACAGTGTACTGCGACCGTGGCGCGCGTGGCCAATGTCGCTAACCCAAACGTATGAAATGCACCGACCTGGGGCAATCCATGTGGCATCCGGAGTGACTTGCAGCTAAGATGCGCATGATTCATCTTGGATCCTGCGACAGGGTTTTGAGTCGAGGGTGTCCGCGACTCCACTGAAACCAGGAATGCTGCAAAAAAGACACACCTATTACTGGTGTGTCTTTTTTCGCCCAATCTGTTGCAAAACACCATTTCGTACTCTATAGTTCACAGCGCAAAGCATGATTGCGCTCGGTTTCTGCAGTCAAATTGACAAATTCACAACAGCGGAGAACAGCATGAACAAGAAACTTCTAAGCCTAGCGGTTGCCGCCGCGATGGTTGCCCCGACCGCCGCGATGGCCGATGCCATTCTGTACGGCAAGCTACACATGTCGATCGACTGGGCCGATGTCGAGGATACCGGCAATAAGGGTGAGCCCGGCTACAAGAAAGGCTTTGAGGGCTGGGGTCTGAACGGCCGCGCTGGGATTCCAGGTGAGAGTCGCGCTAACCGCATCGGCGTCAAGGGGTCCGAGGATCTTGGCAATGGCATGAAGGCCATCTATCAGGTCGAATTCGGTATCAAGATGACCGAAGAGAGCACCACTGGCAATGCCGCCTCCGGCTCCAACGACAGCATCACCATGCGTAACAGCTTCGCCGGGCTGACCGGCGATTGGGGTACCTTTGTCGTCGGTCGTAATGACACCCCGTACAAGACCTCGACTGGTAAGCTCGACCTCTTCTCCGACACCATGGCCGACTATAACGGCACCGTCCGCTTCGACGACGTCCGCGCCGATAACGCCATCGCCTATGTCAGCCCGAGTCTGAGTGGCTTCCAGCTGTCCGCTGCTGTTCATGCGGGTGGTGCCTCCACCGCCGGCTATGGTGAAAACATCAATTCCGACAGCCTGGCCGAGGCCTACTCCATCGCCGGTATCTACAGCAACGGCCCGTTCTACGCCTCGCTGGCCTATGAGTCACTCGGCAGCGAGCTGTTCATGAACACGGCCACCAGCGACAACAATCTCTCGCAGGGCTATGTCGACGACGATTACACCAAGTGGCGTGTCGGTCTGGGCCTGATGGACTGGAATGGCTTCACCCTGACCGGTATCTACGAAGAGCAGTCCAACCTGCCCGCGGGCCAAATCAACCCTGCTGCCAACAACGAGAAGCTGAAGGCCTGGCAGCTTCAAGCGGGTTACTCCTTCGGCAACAACATGGTCAAGGCCATGTACGGCAGCGGCAATCGTGACGGTCGCATCAATATCGGCGCCCCCAAAGATCTCAGGGACACCATCGAGGGTGATTACTACACCTGGGCTATCGCCTTCGATCACAACCTGAGCAAGCGCACCAAGGCCTATGTGCTCTACACCCAGGTCGACGACGATCGTCCCTCCGCGGATTGGGACGGCTTCTCGGTCGGTATGATCCACAACTTCTAAGCCTCAGGCTCAAAGTCATGTGAACTGAGAACGGGATCCTTAAGGATCCCGTTCTCATTTGGTTTAACTAGACTCAAGACCGGATGATCGTCCGTGGTCCCTGCGCCGAACCCAGGATCAGCACGTCTGCCGGACGCAGCGCAAAGATCCCAACCGTAACCACCCCGGCGATGTTGTTGATCCGCTGCTCCAAGCCCTTGGGATCCGTGATCTCCAGATTCTGAACGTCCAGAATCAAATTGCCGTTGTCGGTCACAAACCCCTCGCGCCACACCGGCGTACCGCCGAGTTGAACCAGCTCGCGCGCCACATAGCCACGCGCCATTGGAATCACCTCGACTGGCAGCGGAAAGCGCCCGAGCACCTCTACCAGCTTGCTCTCGTCGGCGATGCAGACGAAGGTGCGGCTGGCCGCCGCGACGATCTTCTCGCGCGTCAGCGCCCCGCCGCCACCCTTGATGAGCTCGAGTCGATGGTTGGACTCGTCGGCACCATCGACATAGAGGTCGAGCTCGCCCACCGCATTGAGATCGAACACCGGGATACCATGACGCCTCAGCCGCTCGGTCGAAGACTCCGAGCTGGAGACCGCACCCTCGATGCACCCCTTGATGCCGGCCAGGGCATCGATGAAGTGATTCACGGTCGAGCCGGTGCCGATCCCGATGATCCCACCCTTGACATACGCGAGCGCGGCCTCGGCGGCCTGTTTCTTTAGATCGTCTTGCTTCACGGATTGTCCTCCGATTTTTCGTTAGTAGAGACGGGATTCAGTGACAACCGCATCGAGCCGGATGTCCCAGGGACGCGGCTCGATCCGGTCGAGACGCTGACATTCGTGCGCCACACCAATCAGCCAAGGCCGGCGCCAACTCGGGTGACGCCGCCGCAAGGCCAGGGTGCGATCATAGAAACCGCCGCCCATGCCGAGTCGGTACCTCTGGGCGTCGAACCCGACCAGCGGCAAGATGATCAAATCGAGACATCGCACCCGGATCAGATGCCGGCCCCGCCCAGTTGGTTCGGGAATACCGAAGCGATTGGGTCGCAACCGCTCGCCTGCACGATAACGTGCAAACCAGAGTGCGCCCTGGCGCGGACGGCGTTTGAGCGGATGCAGAACCGGAAGATAGAAACGCGCACCCCGGGCCGCGAGGGGCGTCATCAGCCCGCGCGGGTCGATCTCGCCATCGGCGGGCCAGTAGAGCGCGATCTGCCGCGCACGCTTCACACGCAGAAGCCGAACCAGTCGACGCACCAACGCCTTGGACTGTTGGCGTTTCGCACGCTCACCCAGTGCACGGCGTGCCGCTCGCAGCTGCTGTCGGATTCGATTGAGGGGAGGTCTTCGGGGAGGTAAAGGAGAGACACCCCCCATCTGTGCCGTTGCCGACCCTCGTTCTTGAACCATAGGGTTCAAGTGGGGACGACGGGCGATGCTTCAGGCTTTCCGCTCGGAGGCGGACATGCACAACTGCCTTGCCGCGTTATCCCCGGGGTAGTGATTAGGCTCAAGAAAATACCCAGGCCGCTCTCGAACACTACAGGGGGTGTCTTGAATACAGGCTATACCCTTTCGCGCGGGGCGTCTAGGCCTGATTGCCCCAGATTCTCCGATTTGCCCTGGACGGACGTCTCCTCGTTCGCACCTCCGGCCAAAGCATGGTTGATACGATCCTGCAATTGTTGCAAACGCCTGGTCAGATCACCTTCGGAACTGGAACGGGCACGCTGGAGCTGGATGAGGTCATACGCGATGTTGAGCGCCGCCATGATCGCGATCCGGTCGGTGCCGACCACGCGCCCGGACTGGCGGATCTCGCGCATACGTCCATCAAGCAGCCGCGCCGATGCCTTCAGGTCGTCCTGCTCATGAAACTCGCAGGCGATCCGGTATTCCTTGTCAAGGATCTTGATAGTCAGTTGCAACGGCTCTTCGATCACAGATTCTCCTCCATCGCGCGCAATCGGGATAGCATGGATTCGACACGGCTCCTGGCTTGTTCGGTCTTTTCAATCAACTCGCTCCGCTCGGCAACAAGCAGCTCCTGACGCGCACGCAGCGAGGCATTTTCCTCCTTGAGCCTCTCGTTCAAGCGAATCAGGGCCATTACCTGAAGCTCAAATTGATCGAGGTCAAATTTGGACAAAGTCCGCGACTCCATTGGAATTCTGCGCACTATAGAAGGGGCTTGGCGGACGGTCAATCGGGCAGGTGTGCGTGCTATGATGGGGAGCCTTGTATCTAAAAGCCCAAGCATGCCTTCAATGACGGGAGGTCGCCACGGACATCCTCAACCCTGATATCGGGCGCTATCTCGACGCCGGACCGCTGACTCCCTCGCCCAGTGAGGCACACGGCCTGCTCTGTGGTCTGATCTGCGGGGGGGATCCGCACGCCCTGGAATCCTGGCTCGGCCAGGTCGCGCCCAGGCCCGAGGCGGGTGCGACCCTGGCCGCCGAGGGGCGAGCGGCCCTGCGTCAATGCGGTCTGGCCATCGAGCGCGAGTTCCAGGGGCCTGAATCCCTGATTCGGCTCCCCTCCCCCGCCGAGGATGCCGCCCCGCTTGGCGAACGCGCGCTCCGACTCTACGACTGGATCCGCGGGTTTCTCTATGCGTTTGGCCTGGTCGGGCGATCCGAAGCCGATCTTTCCGAACAGGTCCGCGAAATCCTGCGCGACCTGACCACCCTCACCCGGATGGATCTCGATACCCTGGAAGAGACCGAGGACAACGAGCAGGCGCTCGCCGAGCTGATCGAGTTCGTGCGGGTGGCGGCCATGCTGATTCATCACGAGTGCGCCGTTGTGCGCTTGCCGACCCGCGGCGGTCCAGCGCCCTCCACCGATCAGGAGACGGACCCCGGATGACAGGTGCCGAATATAGACGTCGCCGCCGCATCCTGGCCAAGGCCATCGGCCCGGAGGCGCTCGCCATCCTGCCGGCGGCGCGCGAGGTGACGCGCAATCGCGACGTCCACTACCCCTTCCGCCAGGGCAGCGACTTCAGCTATCTGACCGGCTTCCCCGAACCAGATGCCTGGCTGGTGATCGCGCCCAGGCGCAAGGAAGGCGAATTCGTTCTCTTCTGCCGCCCACGCGATCCGGAGCGCGAGCAGTGGGACGGGGCGCGTCTCGGGGTCGAGGGCGCGGTCGAGCGGTTCGGAGCCGACCAGGCCTATCCGCTGACCGAGCTGGATACGTTGATGCCGACGCTCATCGACGGACGCCAACGGCTCTACTATCCGATCGGCACGGAGGCGGCGCTGGATGCCCAGGTCATGGGCTGGGTCAGACAGGTGCGGGCCAAGGCGCGGACCGGTGCCGTCGCCCCCGAGACCTTCGTTACCCTCGAATCCGTGCTCCACGAGCAGCGTCTCATCAAGAGTCCGTCCGAGATCGCCGTCATGCGTCGTGCGGCCCGGATCTCGGCGTGCGCGCACAGCGATCTGATGCGTCTGTGTCGCCCTGGTCTGAACGAAGCCCGGCTGGAGGCCGAGTTCCAACACAGGTGCGCGCTGGCCGGCGCACGTCATCTGGCCTATCCGAGCATCGTCGCCGGCGGTGAACACGCCTGTGTGCTGCACTATGTCGAGAACAACGCCCCGCTGCGCGATGGCGATCTGGTGTTGATCGATGCCGGCTGTGAGCTGGATGGCTATGCCTCGGATATCACCCGCACCTTTCCGGTCAATGGTCGGTTCACCCCGGTCCAGCGGACGATCTACGAGCTGGTACTGAGGGCGCAACGGGCCGCCATCGAACGCGCGCGTCCGGGACGCCGTTGGAACGAACCGCACGAAGCGGCGGTCAAGGTCTTGACCAGGGGGCTGGTCGAACTGGGCATCCTCAACGGCAAGACCAAGGATCTGATCAAGGACGAGGCCTACAAGCCCTACTATATGCACCGCACCGGCCATTGGCTGGGGATGGATGTGCACGACGTCGGCGCCTACAAACGCGACGGCGATTGGCGTGAGCTACAACCCGGTATGGTACTGACCATAGAGCCTGGGCTCTATCTGGGCCAGGATGAGACCATCCCTGAACCCTATCGGGGGATCGGCGTGCGGATCGAGGACGATGTGCTCATTACCGAGCAGGGCCACGAGATCCTCTCCGAGGCAGCGCCCAAGGAGCCCGATGCAATCGAGACACTGATGCGACACAGGGGGTGACGATGGCAGAGTTCGATGTGGTGATCGTGGGTGGCGGTCTGGTCGGCGGCAGTCTGGCCGCTGCCCTGCGTGCGCTGCCGCTGCGGGTGGCGCTGATCGAATCCGCCCCAGTGCGCACTCCGAACCAACCGAGTCCGGACGAGCGCGTGATTGCGCTCTCGCTCGGCAGTCGGCGTATCTTCGGTGGGCTCGGTGTCTGGCCAGCCATCGCACCCGTGGCCGAACCCATCCTGAGCGTGCATATCTCGGACCGGGGGTATTGCGGTTTCACCCGACTCGAATGCCATGAGGTCGGCGTCGAGGCGTTCGGTTATGTGACGCCGGCGCGCGCCCTGGATCAGGTGCTCCAGGAGGTGCTCGAACCTGCCACCAATATCCACATCCTGCGTCCGGCCCGGTTGCTCGATCATCAGGCGGGACCCATAGGGGTCGCGCTGGACATCCAGGTCGGGGACGAACGCCGGGGCATCACGACCCGGTTGCTGGTGGCCGCCGACGGCGGCGACTCCAGTGTGCGCGACCGGCTCGGGATCCGGGTCGAGGGACACGACTATGGACAGGACGCGGTCGTCACCACCGTGCTGGCGGATCGACCCTGCCCCGGCCAGGCCTTCGAGCGCTTCACCGACACGGGCCCCTTGGCCATGCTGCCGATGCCAGGCGGACGCTACTCGGTGGTCTGGACCTGCCGCCCGACCGAGACTGCCGAGTTGCTCGCGCTCACAGAGAGCGATTTCAGCGCCCGTTTGCAGGCGCGTTTCGGTTGGCGTCTCGGACGACTGAGCGCGCCCTCGCCGCGTCAGGCCTATCCGCTCAGGCTCAGGCTGGTGCGCGAGACCATCCACGAGCGTCTGGTGCTGATCGGCAATGCCGCCCACACCCTGCATCCGGTCGCGGGTCAGGGCTTCAATCTGGGTCTGCGCGATGTCGCCGCACTCGCCGAGGTCTTGGGTGAGGCGGCTCGATGCGGTCAGGATCCAGGCTCAGCCGACACGCTCGCTGACTACAAACGCTGGCGCGGACGCGATCAGGTCGCGACCGCCTGGCTGACCGATACCCTGGCACGGCTGTTCGTGGTGCCCTGGCGTCCAGTGCGCCTTGCACGCAATCTCGGTCTGCTGGGGCTGGATCTGGTGCCCGCCGCGCGCCGGCGACTGGCGCGACGCCTCATGGGGCTCGCGGGGGCGCTGCCGCGTCTGGCCCGTGGTCTACCCTTGGAGGCACATCATGTCTGACACCCACACCGACTTCACTGTGGTCGTGGTCGGCGGCGGCATGGTCGGTGCCGCCTTTGCCGCCGCCTGCTCGGGGCATGGGTGCTCGATCGCTGTGGTCGAATCCCAAGAGCCCGTCCGCCGTTGGCCTCACGGCGAGATCGATCTGCGGGTCTCGGCCCTGAATCGGGCCAGTCAGTCCTTTCTAGAGCGGCTCGAGGTCTGGGATGACATCCGGGGGCTCGGGGTGAGCCCCTATCGCGAGATGCATGTCTGGGACGCCCTCAGCGGCGCCCAGATCCATTTCGATAGTCAGGCGCTCGGCGAGCCGGATCTGGGGCACATCGTCGAAAATCGCGTCATCCAGCGCGTGCTCTGGGAGCAGCTCGAAAACGCCGATGACGTCCAGCTCTTCTGCCCCATAGGCATCGTCGACCTGGAGCTTAACCCCGAGTGTTCGCGCCTGATCCTCAGCGATGGTCGCGCGATCACGACCCGGCTGCTGGTCGGCGCCGATGGTCGCGATTCGCTGGTGCGCGCCCTGGCCGGCATCGAGACTGAGGGCTGGGACTATGGTCAGCGTGCCATCGTCGCCCATGTCCGGCCGGACGAATGGCATCGCGAGACGGCCTGGCAGCGTTTCCTGCCGACCGGTCCGCTGGCACTCTTGCCGCTGGCCGATGGGCGCTGCTCGATCGTATGGTCGGCCGACGAGGCGCGCGCAGACGAGCTCATGGCGCTCGACGATGCCGCCTTCTCGACAGCGCTGAGCGAGGCCTCCGAATTCAAGCTCGGCACCCTGAGGCTCGACAGTCGGCGTGTCGCCATCCCGCTGCGCCTACAACACGCCAAGACCTATGTGCGTCCGGGGGTCGCGCTCATCGGCGACGCGGCCCATGCCATCCATCCGCTCTCCGGTCAGGGCGTCAATCTCGGCTTTATGGACGCCATCGCCCTGATCTCAGCCCTGGAGACCGGGCTGGCGCACGGGCGCGACCTCGCTGGGCTTTGGACCCTGCGCCGCTACGAGCGCGCGCGACGCGGTGAGAACCAGCTCATGCTCCAGGCGATGGACCTCTTCAAGCGCATCTTCGGCTGGGAGGGGCCGGCCCTGGTGCGCCTACGTGGGCTTGGGCTGAATGCAACCGATCGCCTGGAGCCGCTCAAGCGGCTGATCATGCGGCAGGCGCTTGGACTCGGATACGAGCCCGGTACCGGAGACAGGGAGGCCCCCTGTAGGCGGTGACCTGAGGCGCCCTGCGCCGTGCAACCATAGCGTCATGTACGATCGGTATAAGACCCGCCTCCAGTGTCCAGCCGCTCCAGGGGCCACCGGGCGGATCACTTCCAAGCGACCGGAAATCGCCTTGAGAAGCGCTGAAGCCCAGTCTCCCTGTGGCTGTGTGCCTCAAGGAGAGGCTGAAAAATCCATGGATGGATTGTTTCAGTGCCCCCTAGGGAGGCGCTAGATTGAGATTCGCGGCTAAAGTCGCTCCTACAACCCATTGATTTTGTAGGAGCGGCTTGAGACGCGATTCAGGGAGACATTGATTGTGTAGAGTGGCTTTAGCCGCGATTCAGGGAGACGTGATTTATTCGGCGTTTCCCTAGGATTCGGCCTGAGTCGCTCAGGATCCACTGCAACGAACCGAGGAGAGTCAATCGTGTCAGCCAAGAATGCCTTCTATGCCCAATCCGGTGGGGTGACCGCCGTCATCAATGCCTCTGCCTGTGGTGTGATCGAGACCGCGCGCCGTCACCCGGACCGGATCGCCAAGGTCTATGCCGGACGCAACGGCATCATCGGCGCGCTCACCGAGGATCTGATCGACACCAGCCTGGAGTCTGACGAGGCCATCGCGGCGCTGCGCTACACCCCCGCCGGCGCCTTTGGTTCCTGTCGCTACAAATTGAAGAGCCTGGAGGCCAATCGGCGCGAGTACGAACGTCTGATCGAGGTCTTCAAGGCCCACGACATCGGCTATTTCTTCTACAACGGCGGCGGCGACTCGGCCGACACCTGTTACAAGGTCTCCCAGCTCTCCGCGGGCCTGGGCTATCCGGTCCAGGCCATCCATGTGCCCAAGACGGTCGATAACGACCTGCCGATCACCGACAACTGCCCGGGGTTCGGCTCGGTGGCCAAGTACATCGCGACCTCGGCACTGGAGGCGTCCTATGACGTGCGCTCCATGGCCAAGACCTCGACCAAGGTCTTTATTCTGGAGGTCATGGGGCGACATGCCGGTTGGATCGCGGCTGCCGGCGGTCTGATCGAGGATCAGGGTATCCCGGTCGTGATCCTCTTCCCCGAGATCGAGTTCGATCAGGAGCGCTTCCTCGCCGCCGTCAAGTCCAGGGTCGAGCAGTATGGCTATTGCACCGTGGTGGTCTCGGAGGGCGCCAAGTATGCGGACGGACGCTTCCTCGCTGAACAGGGCACGCGCGATGCCTTCGGTCACGCCCAGCTCGGCGGTGCCGCCCCGGTGGTGGCCAATATGATCAAGGAAGGACTCGGCTACAAGTTCCACTGGGCGGTGGCCGACTATCTCCAGCGCGCGGCGCGCCATCTGGCCTCCAAGACCGACGTCGAGCAGGCCTATGCCATGGGTCGGGCGGCGGTCGAACTCGCGCTCGCGGGTCACAATGCCGTGATGCCCACCGTCAAGCGCATCAGCCATGATCCCTATGCCTGGGAGGTCGGCGAGGCGCCGCTGTCGGAGGTGGCCAACGTCGAGAAGTTCATGCCGCGGGAGTTCATCTCCGAGGACGGCTTTGGCATCACCCCGGCCTGCAAGCAGTATCTGATCCCCCTCATCCAGGGTGAGGACTATCCGCCTTTCGAACGCGGTCTGCCCAAATACGTCACCCTCAAGAACACCCCGGTCGAGCGCAAGCTCGGGGCGTTCGAGCTATAAGAATTGAAATCATCAAAGCTTATTTGAGCTACAATTGACGCCTTGTCGCGGGGGCGACAAGGCGTCAAGCTTATTCATTCATAAGGCCTGTTCATGGATCTGTCCAAGGTTTCGCGCGGGGACAATGTCCCCTATGCCATCAACGTCATCATCGAGATCCCGGCGCACTCCGAACCGGTGAAATACGAGATGGACAAAAAGACCGGCGCCATGTTCGTCGATCGCTTCATGTCCACCGCCATGCACTACCCCTGTAACTACGGCTATGTCCCGCATACCCTGTCTTCGGACGGCGATCCGGTCGATGTCATGGTGGTCACCCCCTATCCACTGATCCCGGGCTCGGTCATCAAGTGCCGCCCAATCGGTCTACTCAAGATGACCGATGAATCGGGCGACGACGCCAAGGTGCTGGCGCTGCCGATCGACAAGCTCTACAAGGGCTATCGTCAGGTCGAGAGTTTCCGCGACATGCCGCAACACCTCCTCGACCAGATCGCCCATTTCTTCGAGCACTATAAAGACCTCGACGAGGGCAAGTGGGTGCGGATCGCCGGTTGGGGCGACCGCGAGGAGGCTTGTCAGGAGATCCTGGCGAGCGTCAAGATGTTTGATGACGCCCCCGAGAAACCGGCCTTCTGATCGATGCTCACACACTTTACCCCAAGCGGCGAGGCCCGGATGGTCGATGTCGGCGCCAAACCCGAGACGGTACGGCGCGCGCTGGCCGAGGGCTGGATCCGGATGCAGCCTGAAACCCTGGACCTGATTGAACGAGGGGGCCATGCCAAGGGCGATGTGCTCGGGGTCGCGCGGCTGGCGGGTATCATGGGCGCCAAGCGCACGTCCGATCTGATCCCGCTCTGCCATCCGCTGAGCCTCACCCGCGTCGAGATCGAACTGACACCTGTTGCGGAGGCATCCGCCGTTCGGTGTCGCGCGAGGGTCGAGACCCTTGGCCGGACTGGGGTCGAGATGGAGGCGCTGTGCGCGGTGCAGATCAGTTTGTTGACGATCTATGATATGTGCAAGGCCGTCGATCGCGGTATGCGGATCACCGACGTCCAGCTGGTCGAGAAGTCCGGCGGACGCTCCGGGCACTGGAGGCGCGACGACCAAGACCCGACTCGCTGATCTGGGATCCGGGGTCGCTGCCAGAGATGCGTGATTCTCAGCCGACAGGGTTCAATGCCTTCTACCAGGGGGCGCGCTTTCTCACCGCCGCCGCCCGGCTCGACCAGGCGCCGGACGACCGGGGGCGCGAGGTCGCCTTCGCCGGGCGCTCCAATGCCGGCAAGTCGAGCGCCATCAACGCGATCTGCCACCAGAACGCGCTCGCCCGGACCAGTAAGACCCCAGGTCGCACCCAGCAGTTGATCTTCTTCAAGCTCGACGACGAGCGCCGCCTGGTCGACCTGCCCGGCTATGGCTATGCCAGGGTGCCCGAACGCGTCAAACTCGAGTGGCAGCGCCATCTTTCGCACTATCTGGAGCACCGCCGGTCGCTGGTCGGGCTGGTGATCGTCATGGATATCCGCCATCCCCTGACCGATTACGATCGTCAGATGTTGGACTGGGGGCAGCGTGCAGGGCTTTCGATCCTGCTGCTGCTCACCAAGGCCGACAAGCTCAAGCGCGGCGCGGCCAAGGCGGCGCGTCTGGCCGTCGAGCGTGCCCTGGCCGAGGCAGGGTCTGGTCAGGTCGAGGTTCAGGTGTTTTCGGCCCACGAGCGCCTGGGTATCGGGTGCGTCCAGGCCGTCCTGGATCGCTGGCTCGCGGTCGACACCTCAGTTCCAGACACCCCTAACCGGCTGGCCGCACCGCAGTGACCACGAGCGCGACCACCTTCAGCCCGAATCGACCAGCTCCAGATAGCGCGCGGCGATGGTGCGCCAGTCCAGCGCCGTGACAAAGGCGCGTGCCGCCGCGCCCAGATGCGCGCGCCGTTCGGGGTCGGCGAGCAGCTCGGCCACCGCCTGGGCGAAGGCGTCGTGGTCATCGACGATCAGCGCCTCGACCCCCGGGGTGATGGGGATGCCCTCGGCACCCTTGGCGGTACTCACCACTGCCAGTCCGGCAGCAAAATAATCCAGGATCTTCATGCGCGTGCCGCCTCCCTTCTGCAAGGGCACCACGGCCAGGTCCGCGCCCTTGAGATAGGGCGCGACCGACTCGACCGGTCCGGTGAAGCGCAGAGAGGGATGGAGCTCATTGGCCGGCGGATGGGGACCGATCGCCAGCACCCTGACTGCAACCCCCAACTGCTCGAGCCGCGGCAGGATCTCGTCCGCCATGACCTTCATCGCCTCCAGATTCGGCGGATAGAGATAGATCCCGTGATAGACCAGTACGGCACATTCGGGCGGGATGGCATAGAGCGCCCGGAGATCGAGCGGTGCGGCGCGTGCGAATGCCTCGAGATCGACCCCGTGCGGGATGAGATGCAGCCGCTCGGGCGCCACACCATCGGCCAGCAGACGCTGGCGGTCGGATTCGGAGACCACGACGACGGCATCCGAACGCTTGCACCACCCAAGTTCGACCTTGCGCAACACCTCATAGCCATGCGGGGACAGGTCCGGCACCTGTTCGGCCAGGCGCCGATACTCGACATTGTGTTCGACCAGGAGCGCGCGTCCGCCCAACAGGTCACGTGTCCAGCAGGTCGCGCGCCCATAGGCCGGGAACTCGGCCTGATAGACGCGCGCGCCGGTGATGAGCGCCAGATAGAGGGTACGCGCGATGAAACTCCAGTCGGCGACCGGTCGATAGAGGAAGGCATCCTCGGCTGGGATACCCGAGTCGAGCAGGAAGGCGCGCACCTGCTCTGGATCCGGCCCGAGCAGCTGCAACCAGAGCGGAAAGCGGCGCTCGCTCCACTGACCCTGGCGCACCTCGTGGTAGCGGACGCGATCCTCGCTGATCAGATAGACGGCCTCGACCGCGAACGACAGGCCCCAGGCGGTGCGCTCGATCTTGACCGCCGCACCGTGATTGGCCGGATGGATGTCCGAGCGCGAGACCAGGATCACAGCACGGCGCCGACCGAGACGCCCGAGACCGCGCATCAGGGTCGTCACCAGCGGCTTGAGCCAGGGGCGCGCCTGACCGAGTGCGGTGCGTGCCAGGGCCTTGAATCGCGCAGAACCTCGTGGCAGAACCCTGGCCACTGGGGTCTGGATGGACGGCTCGCACGGCGCGGCAGCAGATTGATCGGCCCTGGGCGGAACGGCTGGCGCGGTTGATTTCAGGTCGATCAGCGGCGCGCCTGGACAGGCGCGAACGGGTGTGGCCAGGAAATCGAGGACGGGTTGAATGGTTCGACCATAGTGGAAGCGTTCCTCGACCAGCCGCAGGGCATTGGCTGACTTCTCGGCGATCGTTTCGGGCCGCGCAAGGAGCGCAGTGACCAAGCCGTCGATGTCCTCGATCCGATCGATGACCCAACCGGCGTCATAGTCGCAAACCAGTCCGGCCAGCTCGGTATAGCGGTTGCAGATCAGCGGCAGACCCAGGCTCAAGAACTCCATGGCGCGAAACGACTGGCTGTGCCAGCGCTCGGGGTTTTCGTCGGCCAATTCCAGCCCGATGTGGCAGGTACGACGCAGATACTCACGCATCGCACCATAGGGCAGGAGTCCATGCCGCTCGACGATGGATTCAGGCCAGGCGCGCTCAGATTCACTGAGTTCCAGCGGCGCCTGATCGGCGTCATAGACATAGCGACCACTCAGAACCACCAGTCCCGCCCGCCCCCGGCCCTGACGGTCCAGCGCCCAGACCAGGGCATCGAGCCAGTCTTCGGTGCGGCGCCAGGGCCAGGAGACCCCGCCGGTGACCAGACGCAAGCGCGTCTCCGGTGAACAGGTCAGTGGTTTAAGACACTCGAAGCCCGCCGAGATGGGCACCACATCGATGGGTGCGGCGACGCGACAGTCGAATCCAGCCAGGAGCAACCAGGGCAACAGAAAACTGGCCTGGCGCTGGTTGCCGACCAGGAAGCGATCGGCACGCCGATAACAGAGGAGCGTCCGCCGGACCTCATCGGCCAGATCTAGATGCTCTTGATACATGGCCTCTAGGATCCGGGGGGCCACCACGTCGAGGATGAGCGGTAGGTCGAGCGACTCGGGCAGGAGCTCGATCAGCTCCCAATAGCCGACCAGCAAGGCATCCGGGGCCTCCTCCGCGATCAGGGCCGTCAGGGCATCCCGATCGCGATAGCTGCGCGCGCGCAGGCCAGCTCGGACGCCCCGTGGGGGCGGCCCACCCAGGGTCGCAGGATAGACCTGAACCAGCGTATGGCCGGCGTCGCTAAGTCCGAGCGCCAGGCCCCGCGCGCGCACACTGTTGCCGGAGGCGATGCGCCCAGGGTCAAGCGGCTCGCCATGGGTGATGAGCAGGATCTTCATGCCGCATGCCCCGCGAGGAGTCGTTCCAGGGTGGCGCGCGCGACCCGGCGCGAGAAATGCCGTTCGATGTTGTCGAACCCGGCCTGCACCAATCGCTGCCACAGCGAGGAGTCGCGATAGAGTCGGGCCACGGCAGCGGCGAATGCCTCTGCATCCGCGCCGATCAAGACATCGACCCCATCGGTCAGATACATCCCCTCGGCGGCACAGGGCGTGGCCACGACTGGCACGCCATAGGCCAGGCTCAGGTTGATCTTGCCCTTGACCCCGGCCCCGTAACGCAGCGGCGCGATCGATAGCCGGGCGCGTTCGAAATAGGGCCTGGGGTCCTCCACATAGCCAGTGACATGCAGCCCACGACGCGGATCTTCGAGTGCGCGGATCCCCGGCGGCGGGCGGCTGCCGAGGATGAAGGTCGGCACCGGACCGAGTTCGGACTCAACCCGGGGCAGGATCTCCTCGACGTAATAGAGCACGGCATCGACATTGGGGTCATGGTTGAACCCACCGATGAAGAGGATGGCATCGCGTTCCTCGAATGGGGTGTGGGTTGGATGGAGATCGTGGATATTGCTCAGGACCTCCAGCCGTGCCCCGGGGAGCTCGCGCGCCAGCAGATCGCGCTCGACCGGGCTGACCACCAGGGTCAGGTCGGCGCGCGCGATCAGGTCGAGTTCCTGGCGTCGGCGTTGGGCGGCGCGTTTGAGCGCCGCTGGGTCGTTCTTGAGTTCGGCCTCGCGCTGTTCGCGCAGGAAGTGCAGGTCAACGGTGTCGAACCAGACCTCGGCCTGTGGCGCATACCGCCGAACGACCTCGAAGAACTGGTCCGCGATACTGGCCCGACTCAGGATCACCAGGTCGTATCCGGCGCCACGCGCCTGCAGATGAGAGTGGATAGACTCGATCCGGGGTGCCGTGAGGACCTCCACCCCCAGGCGCTGGAGTCGCGAACCATAGGGCTCGACAGACTCGAGGTTGGAGGGGGCGAAGGCCACGTGCCAACCGAGCGCCAGGAAGGTCTCCAGAAGGTTGAGCATGCGCAGCGAACCCGAATCCTGATCCGGGGTCAGCATCACGGCATCGATCACCAGGAGGCGTCCCTGTTCGGCGCCCGCCGCGGCCGACCGTTCGAGACACACCAGGGTCACCTCGGGTTGATAGAGGAGCGTCCAGCCCTGGCTGCGCAAGGCATCCAAGAGCTCGGATATCTCTGTGGGGCGGGCGGTGCCCAGGACCGACTCCAGGGCACTCCGACTCAGCAACAATCCAACCTCGGAGGCCGAATCGATTGTACGCGGATAGCTGTACTCGGGCGCCTGGGGATCGGCGCCGGCACCGATCGGCCAGACCGTCCCGTCCAGGGCGCGGCGCCGTCCGGCCTCGATCAAGCGCCCGTCAGAACCGACGAGCTTGGGGCTGACCGCACCGACCCTAGGCACCTCCGGGTCGCCCTCCGGCACGCCGTGCAGCAGACACCACAGCCAGTCGCGCGGTCTGGCCTCCAGACAGTCGAGCATCAGGATCCAGTCGGCCTTGGTGGCGGCGAGCACAGCGTCAAACCGATCGGCGACGGACGCCCCCGGTTCGAGCGCCAGATGGCGCGCCTCGGGCACCCGACGTTCGAGCAGCTCGCCGATCAGATGTCCGGACGGGTGCAAAAAGAGCGGCTCGAACGGCGGCGTAGAGCGGCTCTGGATCAGTTCCTCCAGCAACCAGAGGGTGTGGATACAGACCCGTTCAAGATCGACCAGCAGCGCCACCTGAGGCTGGGGCTCGGGTCTGAGACCGAGCGCAGCGATCCGCGCGACCTGCCAGAGCGTCGCCAGCCCAGCCGTGCCTCGCCCGTCCGCGCGGCCCAGCTTGGCCACCAGCGCACGCGCCACCGGCCCGGCTCCATGAAACCTCAGGATCTCGACCAGGTGTTCGGCGTGCGACCCCAGCCTTGAGGCCGGGTCTGCGAGCGGGGCCAGGAGCCTCTGCACCTGGCGAGAGGCGGCACGCACTGGCCAAGTCAGCCAGTCGGTCAACCCCAGGATCCAACCCAGCCAGGAGCGGTAACGTTCCAGATCCGCGCGACACTGGAGCGCATCGCGCAGCGACCGGATCCCAAGCAGGTCGAGCAACTCGCGATCGGCATCCTGGCTGGAACGGGCGCTGAGGAGCTGCTGGTGCAGCGCCTGGAGTCGGGCCTCGAGCGCCTCTTTCTCGGATGCCAGCAAGGCATGACGGATCTTCCAGTCCTCGCGCTCGAGCCGCAGCGCGTGGGTCTGTTCGATGAGTCCGCGCGTCTCAGCGGCACACCGCTCGCGCAGCTCCAGATACATGGGCCGATGCTTGGCATACTCCACGAGTCCCAGCAGCTGGTCGAGCGTCCAGCGCGAACGCCACTTGTCGAAGAAGGCCGCCAGCCCATGCCTCAGTCGCTCATCGTCCTGCTGCAAACCGAACCCGCTCGCGCCCTGGATGCGATAGACCCCGGTGACCCGATCGACATGGATCAGCGGAGTGAGGGCGCTCAACTGAAGCCAAAAATCCCAGTCCTCATAGACCTCGAGTGACTCATCGAAGCGCAACATGTCGCCGACCAGCGAGCGGGCAAAGAGCACGGCATGGATCGGCAGATAATTCTCGAACAAGAGCCGCAGCGGATCATAGGGCTGGTTGAAGACGTGCACGACCTCCCACTCGCCTCCTGCCGTCTGGCGCCGGCACTCGATCCCGGCATAGGCCGCCCGGGCGTCGGTTCGCGATTCGATCGCCTCGACCAGACCGGCGACATGCTCGGGCAGCAGCCAGTCGTCGTCGTCAAGGAAGAGCAGAAAATCACCCTGGGCCGAGTCCAGGCCCAGGTTGGCCGCCGCCCCCCGTCCCAGACGGCGCCCGCTGGAGACCAGGCGGACCAGGTGTCCAGCGCAGGGCGGTGGGTCGAGTTCGCGACGGCCCCGGACATCGATCAGCACGACCTCGATGCGGGGATAGGTCTGGGCTGCGACCGAGTCGAGCGTCTCGGCCAGGGTCGCGCGCCCCAGGGTACGGATCAGGATCGAGACGAGCGGGCGGGGGGGAGGGTTGAATGGTTCCTGATCGGCTGGGGTCATCGCTCGGGCTCGTCGTCTTCGGCGGGGGATAGCGGCCCGCGGATGATACCACCTGTCAGTGGTCTCATGGCTTAGACGACGACTGTGTTCGCGCCACACCTGCACCGTGCAGGCTGAAGAGTAGATCGACCTCGGCCTCGCTGAGTCCGCAGAGCTTGCGGACCTCGTTGCGTCGGTGACCGAGCCGGATCAGTTCGATCGCCTGGACATAGAGCCCCTCATCGACGTCGCGCAGACGCAATTCGCTCTGCTGATCGGCGAGCCGGTCGAGCGCGCGCCTGACGTTCGACTGGTGCTGCCCCTGATCGATGACATCCTCGGCCACGGCCTTGATGGCGCCATGCAAGGCCAGGATCGCGGTATCCAAACCACGCTGATCGTGCCGCAACCTGGCCAAGCGCGCCTCCAGGGCGCGCTGCCGCGCCGCGCCGCGCACGGCCAACAAGAGGGCCACCAGGGCGATGAGCAACGCCAACACCGCGACCCAGAGTGGATCGAGCCGAATGATCTGCACCAGAGACGCAGCATCCATCACGATCCTTCAGGCGTACTCGTCAACATGGCCGCTGCTTCGCCCCTGGAGACGGGGCAAGGCGCCGGCCATCTGGGTCGGCAGACGCGCCTCGGCCTCGCGTGCCCTCGAACGCCGATCGGCTTGACGGCGATCACGCACGCGCCGCTCGGCCTGACGGCGATCGCACACACGCCGATCCAAGCCTGGACGATCGATCAGGCGCCGATCCTGCGTGCGACGCTCCTGGATTCGGCGCTCGCCGCGGCGCCGCTCGCCGCGGCGCCGCTCCTCGCGCTGGCCACGCCGATCGGCGCGGCGACGTAATAGCCAGGTACGCTGCTGTCTTAGTCGGCGCTCATGATCATCGCCCAGGGTTCGCGAAGGGGTTTGAGCCTGGACCGGCCCCAGCTCTCTGGTGGGTTCGTTCATGACCTCGCTACCCTTAAAAAAGGCTACCTGACCACCGTAGGGGCACGGCGCGCCGTGCCCCTACTGGATTCATCGGCCAGCGGAAGCGAAACATAAACCATGACGGACCACTCAAGTCCGTTCTCATAGCTCGCGCAGGCTTGCCCACTCCTCGTCGGAAAGCAGCTTGTTGAGGTCGACTAAGATGGTCAGACCCTCGTTGGAACTGCTGACGCCCAGGATAAAGCGACTGGTCTGGTCGTTGCCGACGGCAGGGGCCGGATCGATCGATTCTGCTGGGATTTGGACCACCTCGGCCACAGAATCAACCAGGATGCCGATGTTTTGGTTATCAACATCGATGATGACGATGCGCGATGACTCGTCCGGCTCGCGCACCGGCAGGGAGAGACGCCGACGCGCGTCGATCACTGTGACGACGTCGCCGCGCAGGTTAATGATGCCTAGGATGTAATCAGGCACACCAGGCACAGGTGTGATCTCGGTGAGTTTGAGCACCTCTTGGACCTGGAGGACGTCGATGGCATAGGTTTCGTCGGCCAGGCTGAAGGTGACATAGGAGGAGGAGCCGCTCGGCTGGCTCGCCCGCGAATCGGATGCGGTCATCATGTTGGCTCTCGGTTCGTCGTTGAATGCCTGTCTGGATGCGCCTGAACGTCACTTTACGATTAGACGTCAGCCAGGTTCCAGATCCGTTTTCAGACGTTCGGGCGCCCGCTGCCCACTCGCTTGGGCGGACTGTAAAACGGGCAGCACGATCACAGCGACCCGCCGGTTGCGCGCCCGCCCAGCCTCCGTGGCGTTGCTGTCGATGGGATGGAACTGGCCATAGCCAATGGCGACCATCCGCTCCGGATCGACGCCGTTCTGGGCAAACAGGTTGACCACGGTCGCCGCACGTCCGGACGATAGCTCCCAATTGGAGGGGTAGATGGTGTTGTTGATCGGCAGGTTGTCTGTGTGTCCCTCGACATGGATGCGCACGTCGTGCCCTCTGAGCAGCTGGGCAACCCGGATCAGGGCCGGACGCGCCGCCGGCTGCAGGGTCGCCGAGCCGCTGGAGAAGAGCAGATTGCTGTTGATTGAGACCTCTATCCAGTAAGGCTGGCGCTTGACCTCGATGTTGCCGGCCTCGATCAGCGACCCCATGGCCTCCTGCAATTCCTCCGCCATCTCCCGGATCTCACCGATGATGCGCCCAAGCTGCTCCTCGGAGGCCGTGCCGATGAGGGCGGCGAGCGCCACATCGGTCGGCGAGGAAGGTTCGAGACCCGGCGCGGGGGCCTCCTCGTCCGGGCTCGGGACGATGATCTCGACCGGGGCGAGCGAGCGGCGCACGTCCTCACTGATCGGGTTGAGCGCCTGCGTCGGTTCGCCGATCTGGATCGGATCGACGGCCGCCGGCGCGCCGAACGCCTCGATCAAGGACTCGGAGAGCACACTGTACTTACCGGCATCCACCACGGAGACGGCGTACATGACCACGAAAAAGGCCATCAGCAGCGTCACCAGGTCGCCATAGGGGATGGCCCAGGCCTCGTGGTTGAGATGTTCCTCACGCCGGTTATGTCGCGTCATCGTCTTTAGCCCTGGATGAAGCCATTGAGCTTGTTCTCGATGTTGCGCGGGTTCTCGCCCTCGGCGATCGCGACCAATCCCTCGACCAGCATGGTCTGATAGGTGATGCGCGCCTGAACAATCGATTTGAGCTTGTTGGACACGGGTAGAAAAAAGAGGTTGGCCAGACCCACGCCATAGATGGTTGCCACGAAGGCGGACGCGATCCCCTGTCCGAGCTTGCTCGGCTCAGCGAGGTTCTGCATCACCGCCATCAGGCCCATGACAGCCCCGATGATGCCGAGGGTCGGCGAATAGACCCCCATGCTCTCGAAGACACGCGCCCCCTGGAGATCGAACGACTCGCTGTTGTCGAGGTCGGATTCCAGGACCTGGCGCAATATCTGCGGCTCGGTGCCATCGACCAGGAGCTGCAATCCCTTACGCACGAAGAGATCCGGCTCGGTGTTCGAGCGATCCTCAAGCCCGAGCAGCCCCTCCTTACGCGATAGATGCGACCACTCGACGATACGCTTGATCATGGGTCTTGGCTCCAGTCGCGGCGGCTTGAAGACCCAGGGAAACATCCGGAGCGCATGTAAGAAGACAGGGACCCGGGTCTGCACCAGGGTCGCGCCCAGAGTACCGATCACCACGATCAGGAAGGCCGCCAGATTCCACAGCGCCTCGACCGAACTACCCTTGGCGATGACGCCACCGAGGATGGCTGTCAACCCGAACGCGAGCCCGATCAGGCTCAGGATGTCCATTCAGCAGAAACCCTTGACCAAGGCCGGTCCGACCTCCTTGAGCGGCAGGATCTGATCGGCCAGTCCGGCGTCGATCACCGCCGCTGGCATCCCATACACCACGCAACTGGCCGCGTCCTGCGCCCACACATGGGCACCATTGGCCTTGAGCTCACGCGCGCCCTCGCGTCCATCGGCGCCCATACCTGTCAGCACCACGGCCAGGACCTGGGAACGCAAGGCCGCGACCGCCGATTTGAATGTGATATCGACGCTCGGCTTGTAGATGGTGCCGGGTGGACTCTCCTCGATGCGTACTCGAGGCTGGGCACCGCCTTCGAGCACGAGCTGCACCCCGCCGGGCGCCAGCAGTGCACTGCCGGGTTTGAGGAGGTCACCTGACGCGGCCTCCTTGACCTCGATCTGGCACAGGTTGTTCAAACGCTCGGCAAAGGCCGGCGTGAAACTCGCCGGCATGTGCTGAACCAGGATGATCGGCAGCGGAAAATTCTTCGGCAATCCCTTGAGCACCTCTTGCAAGGCCACGGGCCCACCGGTCGAGGTGCCGATCAGCACCGCGCGCAGGCTACTGAGGGGGGTCGCGCTCGGCGAGAGGCGTGGGGCCTGGGCCGGACGTGCAGGCACCGCCCCGGTCGGCGCGGGACGATCGAGGGGCGCTGGGGTCGTCGGGCGCGCGAGCCGGGTGCGACCGAGCGCGCGCACCCGCCGGCGCAACAAGATCTTGGCCGAATCCTCGTCCTTGGCCATCTCGCTGAAGCGCTTGGGCAAAAAGTCCATGGCACCGGCGTCGAGCGCATCGAGCGTCGCCTTGGCGCCCTCGGTGGTTAGGGTCGAGAACATCAGGATCGGGCACGGCGATTCGGCCATGATCCGGCGCACCGCCGTGATGCCGTCCATCACCGGCATCTCGATGTCCATGGTGACGACGTCCGGTTTGAGACGCTTGACGACCTCGATCGCCTCCTGGCCGTTGGCGGCGGTTCCAACGACCTCGATCCCGACATCGGCATTCAGGATCTCGACGATACGTCGGCGAAAGAAACCTGAATCGTCGACCACAACGACACGCAGACTCATGCCGGCATCCCCATCTCGGCCAGTCGCGGTCGCGCATGCGAGGCCCGTCCGCCATAGCCCGGCTGGCTCATAAGACGCAGCAGCGCCGGGATGTCGATGATGAGCGCAATCCCACCGTCACCCGTGATGGTCGCGCCGGCCAGCCCCGGAACGCCGTGTAACCCCTTGCCGAGCGGCTTGATGACCACTTCCTCCTGACCAATCAGGTCATCGACGACCAGGCCGATCTTACGCTGTGCGACATGGACCACGACCACATGGGCATCGGGCTTGGGCTCGACCAGACGCTGGGGATGCAGCCAGCGCACGGCGTAATAGAGCGGTAGGGCATGGTTGCGCACCATGATGGCCTCCTGATCATCCACAAAATGAGTTCGAGTCAGATCCAGTTCCAGGATCTCCGAGACCGAGGCAAGGGGGATGGCAAAGCGGCGGCCATCGAGTATGACCATGAGCGCTGGCAGGATGGCGAGCGTCAGCGGCAGCTTGACGTTGAGCTTGGTGCCCACACCGACCTTGGATTCGATCTCGATGGTGCCATTGAGTTGGGCGATGCGGGTCTTGACCACGTCCATCCCGACCCCACGTCCGGAGACGTCCGAGATCTCCTCCTTGGTCGAAAAGCCGGCCATGAAGATCAGGTCGAAACACTCGCGTGTCGACAGACGTTCGGCCTGACTAGGGTCGAGCAGGCCCTTCTCGACGGCCTTGGCACGCAGCTTTTCGGGGTCCATACCGCGCCCATCGTCCTGGATCAGCAGCGAGATGTGATCACCTTCCTGGGCCGCGCCCAGCACCACGGTCCCGCGGCGCGGCTTGCCCTTGGCCTCGCGCTCATCGGGCGGCTCGATGCCGTGGTCGACCGCATTGCGGATCAGATGCACCAAGGGATCGGCGAGCGCCTCGACCAGATTCTTGTCGAGATCGGTCTCCTCGCCGAAGGTCTCTAGTTCGATCTCTTTGCCGAGATTGCGCGCCAGGTCGCGCACCACGCGCGGGAAGCGGCTGAAGACCTTCTTGACCGGCTGCATCCGGGTCTTCATGACTGCCGCCTGGAGGTCCGAGGTCACAAGTGCCAGCGAGGCGATCGCCTTGCCGATCTCCTCGTCGCCGGTGCGCATGCGCAGCATGCTCAGGCGATTGCGCACCAGCACCAGCTCGCCGACCAGATTCATGATCTCGTCAAGCCGCTGGGTATCGACCCGCACCGAGGTCTCGCCAACAGGGGCAGCCGGGGTGCGCTGAGTCTTGGTCGCCTCGGACGGATCGGTGACCGATTCGGGCGGAGAACCGACCACCTGAAGGCCCGAGGCCTGGACCGGCGGCGGACTCGGCCTGGGCGATGCGGACGGGGCGGAAACTGGCTCGATGGTCTTCTCCGCCCCCCTACCATGCAACTGGTCGAGCAATGACTCGAATTCTTCATCCGTGATCAGGTCACTGGCGTCGGTCGACGGTTCAGACGCCGCCGTCGCACCGGATGGATCTGAGTCGGCCGGCGTCGTCGGCGCCCGTGGCTGATCGGTGGGCGCCGCGGGCTGTCCCGAAAGGGCGTCGAGCAGCGCCTCGAACTCGGCCTCGGTGATCTCGTCGGTCGGCTCCGGCCTGGATTCAGCCTCGCTGGGTGGCGCCGGCATCGGATCTGGGACGGCGACCGGTCTTGGTTCGGGTACAGGCCTTGGCGTGGGCGCCCCGGCCGCGTCAGGGACAGCCAGCGCCGCCAGATCCGCAATCAGTGCGGGCGGGGCCGACTCGGGCTCACGCCCAGACTTGAGATCACCGAACATGACGTTGAGCACGTCGAGCACGCGCAGGACCGCATCCATGAGGGCCGGATCGATCCGGCGTTCGCCGTTGCGCAACAGATTAAAGACGTCCTCGGCATGATGACAGACCACGACCAGTGCGTTGAGATTGAGGAAGCCCGCACCACCCTTGATAGTATGGAAACTGCGAAAGACTGCATTGAGCAGGTCGCGATCGTCGGGATTTTGCTCCAGTTCGATCAGTTGCTCGTTGAGCGCCTCCAGCAGTTCACCGGCCTCGACCAGAAAGTCCTGGAGGATTTCATCGTTCGGATCTATGGCCATGTGAGATCACTCTAGGGTTCGGTGGGCTAGAAACCCAGGCTGGAGAGCAAGGCATCCACGTCGTCCTGGCTGCTGACAACATCGGCGACCATGTCCTGGGTATTGGGCACGATCGGACCATGGCCGCGCGAGTCCATCGAGTCACCCCCTTCTGCGACGACGGCCTTGTCCACCCTGGGCAGATCCATGCGCGCGCTTGACAGCCGGATGAGTCCGACCAGATTCTCCTCGACCTCCTGCACCAACCGGATGACGCGACGGATGATCTGCCCCGTGAGATCCTGGTAGTCCTGCGCCATCAGGATCTCGGACATCAGCGACTTGAGCCGCTCGGTCTCCTGACCCGTCTGGATCAGGAAGTCATCGAGCTCGCGGGCCAGCTCGCGGAACTCGTCGACCGACAGCTCGCGATGGCGAAATCGGTTCCACTGTTCGCGTAAAACCCCCGAACGCCCGTGGAGCGATTCGGCGATGGGCATGGACTCGTCAAGCGCATTGAGTGTGCGATGAGTCGCCTGTTCAGTCATGGAGACGACGTAGTTCAGGCGCTCCTTGGCGTCCGGGATCTCGTCGCGGCTCAGTTCGATCAGACGCGCGTCACCACGGAAGCTTTTGAGGGCCTCGTGGAGTTCGCGCGTAAGCTTGCCGAGCTCCTCGAAGAGCTCGCGCTCGTAGGGCAGACGCAGCTGCCGGATGATGTCATCGGCCTCCGAGCGCTGCCCCTTCTCCAGGCACTCGACCAGTTGCCGCGCCAGATCCAAATGGAGATTCAAGCGTTCTTCATCGGTATCCATCGACTCATCCCTGTGCCTCGATGCGTTCGAAGATCTTGTCGATCTTTTCCTTCAGGGTCTCAGCTGTAAAGGGTTTGACGATATAACCGTTGACACCGGCCTGGGCGGCCTCGACGATCTGGTCGCGCTTGGCCTCAGCCGTGACCATGAGCACGGGCAGCGACTTGAGCATGGGATCGGCGCGCACGGCCTTGAGCAGCGCGATGCCTTCCATGTTGGGCATGTTCCAGTCGGTGATCAGAAAATCAAAGCCACCCCCCTTGAGCATCGGCAAGGCGGTGCTGCCATCGTCGGCCTCTGCCGTGTTGTTGAAACCCAGATCGCGCAACAGGTTCTTGATGATGCGTCTCATGGTGGAGAAATCGTCCACGATGAGGATTTTCATGCCTTTGTCCATGCCATGCTCCACATGGAATCTGTGTTGGTTTGAGAATTCAGGCGTCCGGTCGCCCTACTTGGATCCAGTCGCTCAAACGGCCCCGCAGACGATGCAGGGCCTGACTGCGAATCTGGCTCACGCGCGATTCGGTGACGTCGAGGATAGCGCCGATCTCGCGCAGATTGAGTTCTTCGTCATAATAGAGCGCGAGTACCAAACGCTCGCGTTCCGGCAAGTCAGCCAGCGCCTCGGCCAGGGCAGCCGCGAACTCCTCACGCTCCAGCTGTTCGGTCGGCGTGGCGCCCCCACCCGGCAGCAGGCGGTCGCTGTCGGCGTCATCGCCGAACAGATCCTCCAACCCCAGGATCTGGCAACTGGCACTATCCTGCAACATGCCATGATAGTCGTCGAGTGTGACACCCAGTGCCTCGGCGATCTCGCGATCATTGGCTGAGCGCCCCTCACGCGCCTCGATCTGGCGAATCGCCTCGGCGATGCGCCGGCTGTTGCGATGCACAGAGCGCGGGGTCCAGTCGGCGCGTCTCAACTCGTCGATCATGGCCCCCCGGATCCGGATACCGGCATAGGTGGCGAAGTTCGCGCCCTGCCCCGACTGGAACTGGCGCGCGGCCTCGATCAGACCAACCATGCCGGACTGTATCAGGTCCTCGACCTGAACCGAGGCCGGCAGACGCGCCATCAAATGATGCGCGATGCGCCGCACCAAGTCGACATGCTCGGACACCAGCCGCGCCGTCTCCTCACCGGCGCTCGCATATCCAGTCCGAGAGCGACTCCGGATCATCAGACGCCTTGTTGCAATAGACGCTCAACAAAGAAGCCAATGCCACCGACATCGGTCACCCCAACGCGCCCTGCATCGATCCGGCGCGCTAGATCGCTGAAGACGCGACCGGACGGACTGCCCGGATAGAGGCTGACCACCGGCTGACGTCTCTGCACCGCCAGACGCAGCTTGTCGTCCACAGGGATCATGGCGGCCGGCTCCAGCACCACGTCCGGCAAATAGTTGGCGCAGACAGACGAGAGTTTGCGCATCAAACGCTGGCCAGACTCGCTGTCGCGCAGCATATTGCAGATGATCCGAAAACGACGCACCCCGTGCTCCTGATGGAGAACCTTGATCAGCGCATAGGCGTCTGTCAAGGAGGCCGGTTCGTCACAGACCACCACGAACACCTGCTGCACGGCCTTGCAGAAACTCGTGACCGAGTCATGGACACCAGCGGCGGTGTCGACGACCAGGATGTCGAGGGGTTTATCGTAGCTGCTGAAGGCGCGGATCAACCCTAGATGTTCTGCCGGGCTCAGGTTGGCCATGGACGCGATCCCCGAGGCCGAGGGTACCAGCAGCAAGCCGTCCGGACCCTGGATCAGGACATCCTCCAGGCGCTCGACGCGCCCGGCGACCAGGTCGTGCAGGGTCTTGGTCGGGCGTAATCCTAACATCAGGTCGGCATTGGCCAGACCCAGATCGGCGTCAAAGAGCATGACGTTGCGTCCCAGCCGGGCCAGGGCCACGGACAGATTGACCGCGACATTGGTCTTGCCGACACCACCCTTGCCGCTGGAGATGGCGATACTCTGAAAAGGCCGGTTCCTAGTAGGCTGCATGCATGGATTTCCTGAAGGGGACTACGGACTCCAACACGAGGCTGTCGCGTGTCGTGACGCACTGGGGACCGAGCGTCCGTGCGGCTGGGGTCTTGGACGCTGAGGGTCTGGAAGGAGGCTCGGACTCGTCGCGCGGCGCAAACCAGTGAGCCTCGATCCCGGCGGGTGCGGATGCCGCGGCCATCTGCACCGCTGGCTGGAGTCGTGGACTCGGCTCGCCCAGCGCTAGGCGCGTCAGATGCGCCGTGTCGGCCGGATGGAAGTCTTCCTCGATGCGCTGTCCGTCGCTCTGGAAGACCAGACCCAGCTGCTGTTCCAGCAGCACTGAGAGGATCTCGCCGAACCGTTCGGCCTCGTCGATCTTGGTCAGCACCAAGGCCGAGGGCTCGCAGCCTTGAAAGGCCCGAAGCACCTGACGCAGCACACTGGCCTGATGGGTCGCCGGGATCACCAGCCAGGTCTCGACCTCGACCAGGTGACGAATCTGGGCAAAGGGCTTGTGCTCGGCCGCGTCGCGCGCCGAACGCCCGGCGGTGTCGACCAGAATGAGATGACCGCTGGCGCAGCGACCGGCCAGACCGATGAGATCGCGTTCGCTCTCCAGTAGCATGACAGGCACGCCGGCCATCTGGCCAAAGACCTGGAGCTGCCTGTGTGCGCCGATGCGCTGACGGTCGAGCGTGACCAGTGTCACTGAGTCTGCACCCAGACGCCGGATGCGACGTAGGGCGAGCCGACACAGGGTTGTGGTCTTGCCCGCGCCTGTTGGACCAACGAGCGCCAGCACGCCGCCGTGCTCCAGTACATTGGGCGACACACTTGCGATCGAGGCTGAAAGTCGTGCGCGCAGACGGCCCCAGGCCTCCTCGGGCGTCTGCTCCTCCTGGATGCCGCCGACGAGCGAACGCACGAGCGTGTCGTCGAATCCACACTCGACGAGCCGCTCAGCGATCCCGGCGGCGAGCGGATGACGCACGGCCCATTGATCGCGTTCGCTCAGACCCTGCTGTTGTGCCAGCAGGGCGCGCAGATCGCGCAGTTCACGGCGCATCGCGGCCAGTTCGGAATCGGCGACGCTCGGGCGCGCCGCGCGAGGCACGCCGGGGCGCGTCTGTGCGGTCTGTTCGGACGGGACCTCGGTCGCCGCCACCACCTCCAGCAGTCCGTCAACGCGACGGCTCGACAGGATCACGGCATCCGGTCCCTGTTGTTCACGCACCTGGCGCATGGCGTCCTGCATGTTCTTTGCCTGATAGCGCCGTACATTCATCGCTCAAACTCCCGTTACTCGATCAGGCCCGTGCCTAGGTGTTGTCGCTCTTGCCCACGGTGGCCACAACCCGGATGCGTCGATTGTCGGGGATCTCGGTGAAGGCCAGCACGGTCAGGTTGCGCACCGCACCCCTTAGCCAGCCTGCGATCCAGGCACGGATCTCCGGAGCCACCACCAAGACAGCTGGCGCACCCTCGGCCTCTTGCTTGTGAGCCGCTTCCGCCACCGAGCGCTGGAGCCGCTCAGCCAGACCGGGCTCGATGCCGATGGTTTCGCCCTGACTGCCTTGCAGCGATTTGTGCAACAATTGTTCCAGGGATGGATCAAGCGCGATCAGCGGCAGCTCGTCGTCGGGGCCGACCAGATCCTGCACGATCGAACGGGCCAGCGCCACCCGCACCGCGGCGGTCAGGGTGGCGGGATCTTGACTCTTGACCGAGCGTTCCGCCAAGGTTTCGACGATGGTACGCATGTCGCGGATCGAGACCTGCTCGGCCAGCAGGTTCTGGAGCACCTTGAGCACCACACCCAGTGAGATGGTCTTGGACGACAGCAGGTTCTCGACCAGCTTGGGTGAACGGCGTCCGAGCTGGTCGAGTAGGTGCTGGACCTCCTCGTGCCCGATGAGGCGATGGGCGTTCTCGCGGAAGATCTGTGACAGATGGGTCGCGATGACAGTGGCGGCATCGACCACTGTATAGCCGGCGGCCTGGGCCATGTCGCGGTTGGCCGGGTCGATCCAGAGCGCATCCAGGCCGAAGGTCGGATCCTTGGTCGGCGTACCCTCGACGGTGCCGAACACCTGACCGGGGTTGATCGCCAGGTCACGATCGGGGAAGACCTCGCCCTCGGCCACGGTCACGCCCAGGATCGCGATGCGATACTGATTCGGCCCCAGCTCCAGGTTGTCGCGGATGTGCACCGGCTGGATAAGAAAACCGAACTCCTGCGAGAGCTTGCGCCGGATACCCTTGATCCGGGCCATGAGCTGACCGTTCTGGGTGCGATCGACCAGGGGGATGAGTCGATAGCCGACCTCCAGCGACACCAGATCGACAGGCGGCACATCCTCCCAGGATAGATCCCGATCCTCAGGTGCGGGCAATTCCAGCCCCGGCGGCAGACGCTCGACCATCTCTAGCGAGGGGGCTGCCGGCTTGGCGCCGATCAGGTAGGCGGCCCCGATCAGGCTGGAGGAGATCCCGAGAAAGACCAGATTGGGCATGCCAGGAATCAGCCCCAGAACCCCGATGATCCCGCCCGAGATATAGAGCACGCGCGGATTGGCGAACATCTGGCTGAACACCTGCTGGCCCATGTCCTGGGGCTTGGAGGTGCGGGTGACGATGATGGCGGTGGCCGAGGACAACAGCAGCGAGGGGATCTGGGCGACCAGACCATCGCCGATACTGAGCAGGATGAAGGTGTTGGCCGCGTCGGCAAAGCTTAGCCCGGCCTGGGTGGTGCCGATGACGATGCCGCCGATGACATTGATGAACAAGATCAGGATGCCGGCGATGGCATCCCCGCGCACGAACTTGCTCGCGCCGTCCATGGAGCCGTAGAAGTCGGCCTCCTGGGCCACCTCCTCGCGACGTTTGCGCGCCTCCTCCTGCGAGATCAGACCGGCGTTGAGATCGGCGTCGATCGCCATCTGCTTGCCCGGCATGGCGTCCAGGGTGAAGCGGGCGCTGACCTCGGAGACGCGCCCGGCGCCCTTGGTGACCACCACGAAATTGATGATGACCAGGATGCAGAACACCACCACCCCGATGGCAAAGTTGCCACCGAGCACAAACTGGCCAAAGGCCTCGATCACCTTGCCTGCCGCCTCGGTGCCCTTGCCACCGTTGAGCAGGATCACCCGGGTCGAGGCGACATTGAGGGCCAACCGCAGCAAGGTCGCCAGCAGGATCACGGTCGGAAAGGAGGCGAAATCGATCGGGCGCGGGGTATAGATCGCGACCATGACCACGATCAGCGACAGGGCGATGTTGAATGTGAACAACAGGTCAAGCAAGAACGGCGGCAGGGGCAGCACCAGCATCCCGAGCAGCGCGATCAGCAGGAGGGGCGTGCCCAGCCCCAGGCGCCCAATATCGCTCAGACGTTGAACCAGGGTCGTCATCGACGTCCTCGCCGACGACGCGGGGCGGTACGCGGATCCAGATAGGCCTCGGGCACCGGCAGGTCATCGGCCAACTCCACATCCGGATCCTCGCGCCGGATCTGATACACATAGGCCAGGATGCGCGCTACGGCGATGAACAGTCCGCTCGGGATCTCCTGATTCAGATCCGTGGTGAAATAGATGGCGCGTGCCACGCGCGGCGCCTCGACGCGCACGATCCGGTGTTCCTCGGCCAGCGCACAGATGGCTTTGGCCACCTCATCGGTGCCCTTGGCCAGCAGCCGGGGCGCAGACATGGTCGCGGGCACATAGGCGATGGCCACGGCATAGTGGGTCGGGTTGGTGATGATGACATCGGCCTTGGGCACCTCGGACATCATGCGCCGCTGGGCCATCTCGTGCTGCAACTGGCGCAGGCGGCCCTTGACCTCGGGTTTACCCTCGGTCTCCTTGAACTCGTCCTTGATCTCCTGGAGCGTCATGCGCAGTTGTTTCTGATAGTTCCAGATCTGGAAGGGTACATCGATGGCGGCCACCACCAGCAGGGCTGCCGCGGCGATGAGAAAGAGCCAGGCGGCCATGTGCGCGGTCTGGATGATCGCCTGATCCACCGGAAGTTCGCCCAGTGTGAGCAGATTGCCCCAAATACGCATCATGCCCAGGGTCGCCATCCCACCGACCAAGCCAAATTTGCCCAGTCCCTTGAACAGCTCTATCAGTCCCTGCACCGAGAACATACGCTTGAGACCGGCGATCGGATCGAGCTTGGAGAACTTGGGCATGAGTGCCTGGCTAGAGAAGTTCAAGCCCCCGACCAGGAGCGGCCCCATAAAGGCCATCACCATGAGCAGTCCGAACAAAGGCGCCAGGACCAGGAGCGCGCGTCCGAGTAGATGCTGGAGATGGGGGACCAGCAGACCCTCATCGAAGATCAGACCGCGCTCCAGCGTCCAGCCCTCGATCATCAGCTGACTGAGGCGTGTCGCCAGGCCGCCGCCGAGAAAGAGCAGAAAGGCCCCACCCATGATCAAGATAACGAAGGTATTAAGCTCGCGTGAGCGCGCGATCTGGCCCTTCTCGCGCGCCTCGCGCAAGCGTTTGGCGGTGGGGGCCTCGGAACGTTCCTGGCCGTCTTCGTTTTCGGCCATGGCTCAGATCCTCGCGATCCGCTCGACCAACGGCAGGGCCGTCAGCAGGAATTCGCCGATGCGCGCCGTCAGGCTCGGCAGCGTCAGCAAGACGATGAAAAAGCCGATGAAGATGGTGATCGGAAAACCGACGGCAAAGATATTGAGCTGGGGCGCGGCGCGGGTGACCACGCCCATGGCCAGATTGACCAGCAGCAGCGAGGCGACCGCCGGTAGCGCGATCAGCAGGGCAGCGGCGAACATTTGACTACCAAAGCTTACGAGATACCAGAGGTCATCGCGGTCTGGACCGGCCACCCCGATCGGAAAGGTCTCGAAGCTCTTGAGCAGCAGATCGAACAACACCAGATGCCCGTTCATCGCTAGGAAGATCAGGGTCGCTAGGATCGAGAGGTACTGCGAGATCATCGGCACCTGAATCCCGCCGACCGGATCGACCGCCGAGGCAAAGCCCAGCCCCATCGAAAGCGCGATCGCCTCACCGGCCTGATTGATCGCCGAGAACACCAGGGTGAATATGAAGCCCATGCTGATCCCGATCAGCACCTGTTCGATCGCGACCACCACACCGCCGACACTGAGCGGATCGATCGCCGGTACCTCGGGCAACTGAGGTACGATCATCCAGGCCAGCAGCAGCCCTAGCCCCAACCGCACGCGCGTATTGATCTGGCGCGCGCCGAAAACGGGCATCACCAGCAGCATGGCGCTGATACGCACGAAGGGCCAGACCAGTGAGACGACCCAGCGCAGGATATCGTTGGCCTCGAACGTAAGGGTCGACATGGTTAGGATGGCAGACGCGCGCGTCTATCCATTCAACCGATCAGGCTGGGGATGCTCTCGTAGAGCCGGGTGACATAGTCGGTGACCAGCTTGAGCATCCAGGGCCCGGCGATGATCAGGGCCGCCCCCACCCCGACCAGCTTGGGGATGAAGGTCAGGGTCATCTCCTGGATCTGGGTTGCGGCCTGAAACAGACTGATGGTCAGACCGATGATGAGACCAGCAAGCAAGGGCGGGGCGGATATCAGGAGGATGACCTCCCCGGCCTCCTTGCCGACATCCAGGACCATTTCGGGTGTCATCTTGGGTATTCCTCGTGATCGGTTCGCGTTGGACACAGGTCTTTGCGGTCAGGACATGCAGGATCGGGGCCGAATAGCCCAACCGACGCCACTTACATATAGAAACTGCGCGCCAGGGTGCCAAGCAACAACGACCAGCCGTCGACCAGCACGAACAGCATCAGCTTGAACGGCAGCGAGATGATCAGTGGCGAGAGCATCATCATCCCCATGGACATCAGCACGCTCGCGACCACCAGATCGATGATGAGAAAGGGGATCAGGATCAGAAATCCGATCTGGAAGGCCGTCTTCAACTCGCTGACGACAAAGGACGGGATCAGCAGCGTCAGCGGAATGTCGTCGGGCGACTCAAAGCCGTCGATCCCCCGAATCCCTGCGAATAGCGCCAGATCGGATTCACGCGTCTGGGCCAGCATGAAGGCACGCAGCGGTTTGACGGCCTTGGCCAGCGCCTCCTCGGTCCCAAGCTGCTCCTCCATGTAGGGCTGGATGGCGGTGTCGTAGATCTCCTGAAAGATCGGCGACATCACGAACAGCGTCAGAAAAAACGCCAGACCGATCAGCACCTGGTTGGAGGGGGTTTGGGTCGTACCCAGCCCCTGACGCAAGATACCCAGCACGATGATGATGCGGGTAAAGGAGGTCATCATGATGAGCGCCGACGGCAAAAGCGTCATCAGCGTCATGATGATCAGGATCTGGAGCGTGACCGAGTAGATCTGACCGCCATCTGGGGCGGTGGTGACGGTCACAGCCTTTAGACCACCGATCTGGGCCAGGACGAGGCCCGGCATCAGTGCCCCGGAGAAGAGCAAACCCAAGCGTGCGAGCCGTTTCATTCGGGCCTTTTGCCGTGCTTGAAGCGTTTGAGCAGCTCAGCGAAATCCCCGGGCGCGTCCGCTGGCAGCTCGATGGGTTGGGTGAGTCTGTGCAGAGGCGTCACACCCATTGCCGTCGCCGCGATCAGGATCTGCTCGGAGCCGACCTGGATCAGCATCAGCCGCTCGCGCGCACCGATCGCGCGTACGGCGAGAACCTGGATGACACCCTGTCCGGGCGTCGCCACACCCGGCACCCGGCGCAGAAACCAGGCCAGGACGACGATGGCCAGGAGCACCAGCACCAACCCGCCGACCAGCTGGCTCAGATAGCCGGTCGCAGGCACGGCGACAGACGCCTGGGACTCGGCCCAGACGAGACCGGGCGCAAGCCAAATGCTAGAGATGACCACCAGGCCGGATCGTGCGCGCACAGGTATCCTCACCTCAGCTTACGCACACGCTCGCTCGGACTGATGACATCGGTCAGCCGAATGCCGAATTTTTCATTGACCACCACTACTTCACCATGTGCGATCAGTGTGCCGTTGACCAGGACATCGAGCGGCTCGCCGGCCAGACGGTCGAGCTCGACCACCGACCCCTGGTTGAGCTGCAATAGATTGCGGATCGGAATCTTGGTACGCCCGATCTCCATGGAGATGGTCACGGGCACGTCCAGCACCATGTTGAGATTGACCTCGGAGACAGGTTCCGGCTTGGTCCCAGTGAAATCTTCCGGGCTCATGCGACGGATCTCCTCGGTGCCAGAGCGCGTCCCAGGCCGCCCGCCCTCTTTCTGTTCCTCGAGCGCGGCGGCCCAGGCATCGGCGATGGCCTCATTTGGGTCGATCTCGCCTGGATCCTTAGTCTTGTCGTTGCTCATGTGCAAAACCTCCATCCGTCATAGGGTATCGGCGAGTGTGCGCCATCGGATCGCTCGCCACCGGATGAATCAGCGCTTGATCTGCTCCAGGATCTTGATGGCATTGATGCCATTGGAGACCCCGAACTTACCACGAAAGAGCGGGATATCCTCAACGTTAAGGATGACGGTCTCTGGAAGGTCGATCGGAATGATATCGCCAGGCTTGATTTCAAGCAGTTGCTCGATCGTCAAGGTCGCCTCAGTCAGGATCGAGCTGATCTCGACCTCAGCAAGCGGGATTTCCTCCTCCAACGCCCGCTGCCAGCGCTGGTCGACCCCGCTGCGATCGGAGTGCAACCCCGTGTCCAGCACCTCGCGGATCGGCTCGATCATCGAATAGGGGAAGGTGACATGCAGATTGCCGCCGCCGCCCTCGAGTTCGATATGGAAGTCATTGATGACCACGATCTCGGTCGGGCTGACGATGTTGGCGAACTGCGGATTGACCTCGGCGTTGATGAACTCAAACTGCAGATCCATCACAGGTTCCCAGGCCTTTTGCATGTCTTCAAACGAGGCATTGAGCAGATTCCTGATCACACGCATCTCCATCGGCGTGAAATCACGCCCCTCGATGCGCGAATAGAAGCGCCCATCGCCACCGAAAAAATTATCGACGAGATTGAAGACCAGTTTGGGATCAAAGACAAACAGCGCCGTTCCATGCAGCGGATAGACGCGCACCAGATTCAGACTGGTGGGGACGTAAAGGGAGTGCAGATACTCTGAGAACTTGGTCACGCGCGTACCGATGACCGAGATCTCAGACGAGCGGCGCAGCATATTGAATAGATGGACGCGCAGATAGCGTGCGAAACGCTCGTTGATCATGTCGAGCGTCGGCATTCGACCGCGGACGATGCGATCCTGGGTCGCGAAGTCATAGGGACGTACCTGACCATCCGCCGGAAAGGGATTGGAATCGGTATCGATATCGCCGCTATCGACGCCATGCAGCAGGGCGTCGATCTCGTCTTGACTGAGGATGTCGGATTGCTGTGCCATCGTGCGATCTATTGCATGATGAGCTCGTTGAAGAGAACGTCGCGGATATCAGACGGCTCGCCGGTACGGGCCAGCAGCCGCACCAGGGTCTGGCGCAGTGATTCACGCAAAATGTCCTTGCCCTCGGGCGTATTGAGCGTGGCGTATTCCTGAGCCGCGAGCACCGTCAGGATGTCGTTGCGCAACATCGGCATGTGTTTGTCCACGGCGGCGATCACCGCCGAGTTCGGCGTGGCAATGTTCAGGCTGACACGCAGAAAGCGGACCGGGCCGCCAGGCGAGAGGTTGACGGTGAAGCTCTCGAGCTTGTGATAGACAAGCGGCCCGGCCACGGGTGCGGGTGTCGCGGCCATGCCCTCCTCGGACCGTCCGGCCGCCGGCGCGGCCCCATTCGTGGTCTCGGCGGACGCCTCCGGCTCGTCGGCGGACTTGCCACGAAAGAGGAAATAATAGGCCGCACCTCCGACGCCTGCGAGCAGCAGCAACAGGATCACCAAGAGGATGATCCATTTTATCCGACTGCCTGGCCCCTTCTCTGCCCCCTTTTCGGGCTGTTTCTTGTCGGCTTTTTTCTTCTCGGCCATGCTCAGATCCTCTCAAAGTCAGATTGCGCGTTCCATGGCGCGCGCACTGCAAACCCATGGATCCGGGCGCCCGACGCAGACGGCTGGGACTTCCGGATGAAGATGATCAAGGGACGATTTTAAGCCCTACCGCGGTGAACACCAGCCGCCACCCAGGGACGCCAATGCCGCGTCGACTCGACAGGTGACGGACTCAGGTAAAGACGTCGAGCCGCCGCGACAGCACCGAGAGGGTGTCATGGGACTGGATCGGATCATCCTCATCCTCGATCTCGAGAGACTGAACTCCAGTGGATTCAGCGCCTTCGCGACCGTTCCTACCGCGATCTTGCGGCGCTTGATCCGAGACCGAGACAGCGCCTAACAAGACGCCGTCCTGGGCGAGCGCCTCGCGCAATCTGGGTAAGGACGCCTCTAGCACCTCGCGCGCGACTGGATGCGCGGAGATGAACTGAACATGGGTCTTTTCGCCCTCCTGAACGACGCGCACGTCTAGGGTACCTAGACTGGGCGGATGCAGCTTGATCTCGGCCGTATCAAGTCCCCGATCGATCGACCAGCGGATATGGTCGGACAGGCGCTGCTCGCCGCCAGGTTGGAGCAAGCGGTTGAGATCCAGGGTCTGGAGACGCGCGCCGATCGGCGAGATCTCGGGTGTGGCGGCCGGCGTCCTGGGTGTGCCCGCTGGAGCCAGGACGGTCGATTCATTGGATTCCGGAACGGTCTCAAGCCCCAGGATCGACTCGAGACGGGGCTCGCTGCGCAGCGCCAGACCCGACCGTGCCTCAGCGATGGCAGGTAAGGCCGCATCAACGTCCGTGTTTGAGGCCGTGGCGATATTCGACCGGGCTTGCAGGGCATCACTGTTGAGCTGACGAGCAAGCCAAGCGGATGGGAACGAGGCCGACGCGTTCGATTCCAGGGTGTCGGGCTGTTGAGCCTCACCAGCCGCCGCTCGCCTGTCTTGACGCCAGGGGGTGTGCGCCAAGGTCTCCAAAACGGTGGAAGACACTTCCAGAAGCCCCCTCGAATCAGTGGCGACCCCAGGGGTGGACGAGGGGTCCGACGCAACGAGCGGCGCCGCTGTCGAGGTCGGCAGGATTCGGCTCGCTTCGCTCAATCGCTCCAGAATCACAGTCGGGAGCATCGTAAGCCAAGCAGGGGCCTCCGACACCGGCTGTGGCGCATCATCACCGGATGACGTCTCGTCGGAGGTCCGCCCCTCCTTGGTGAGACCCAGCGCTTCTGGGTCACCCACCTGTTCGCCAAGCCCCATTGCCACGGACAGTCCAAGGGAGGTCGAATCATTCCGCCCCTGGACGAGCGTCAAAAACTCCACCACCAGGGTCTGGTTTGGGATGGATGCGATCTCAGCCGGATCGGCCCCGCGCTTGATCAAGAACGACTTGATCTGGCCGGCCAGCGACTGAACAAATTCGCCAATACCGGCCTGGTCCAGCATCTCAGTCCAGCCCGAATTGCCCAAGCGCTGGAGGTCATCCAGGTCGCCCAGGAGGCCTGACAACAGGCCCGAGAGCCCGCTCGGCATGGTCGTCGTCTGCATCATCGCGATCACTCCTCGCCAGACGCCGAGAAACCGGCGTCTCGATCGGAATCAAAGGCCTTACGTGTAGCCCACATATCGAGTTCGTGCTGCTGGCGTCGCCCCTCAGCGATCGACTCGAAGCGACGGCGGCGCTCGATGAGCTTTTCGAGCGAGCGACTGGCCTGATGGCGCTCCATCCAGGCCGAGCGTGCCTGATCGACCTGGATCTGGGCGGCCGCCACGCGCAGATCCTGTTGTTGCAGCGCCTCGCGCAGCTGATGGTGCATGAACGAGAGCTGTTTCATCAGATGCACATCGTTTGGAACAGGGGCATTGAGATAATTTTTCTGGTATTCGAGCAGCAAGGTGCGTTGCTGCTCAAGCCGGTTGAGCTCGGCCAGACGGCCGGCAAGCGCCACAGCCGCCTGGTTCTCCTGGGCTTGACGGATCTTCAGCAGGCGCTGGAAGCGTTTGACGCTCATCTAGATCCACTCCTCACTGGGATGGTGGCAGACCCACCAAGTCGAATAGCTGCCGACGCGACTCCTCGAAGCCGGCCTTCTCCAGCCGACCCTGGGCCAGATAGGCCTCCAGACGCGGATGCATGGCCACGGCCTCGTCGAGCGCCGGGTCCGCGCCCTTGCGATAGGCACCGACCGCGATCAGGTCGCGATTGCGTTCATAGGTCGACATCAGGCGGCGAAAACGATGGGCCGCCTTCTGGTGCTCGGGGGTCACCACCGCGCTCATGACGCGCGACACCGAGGCGCCGACGTCGATGGCCGGATAGCGCCCGGTCTCGGCGATGGCGCGTGAGAGCACCACATGACCGTCGAGGATGGCGCGTGCCGAATCGACGATGGGATCGTTCTGGTCGTCGCCCTCGGCGAGCACGGTATAGAAGGCCGTGATCGAGCCGCCGCCCCGGTCGCCATTGCCGGCGCGCTCGACGAGTTGCGGCAGACGCGCAAACACCGAGGCCGAATAGCCCTTGGTCGCCGGCGGCTCGCCGATGGCCATGGCGATCTCGCGCGCACCCTGTGCAAAGCGGGTCAGTGAGTCCATTAGGAGTAAGACGTTCAGACCGCGGTCGCGGAAGGATTCGGCGATGGTCGTCGCGACCCAGGCGCCGTGCTGACGCAAGAGCGGCGACTGATCAGCCGGCACGGCCACGACCACGGTCCGGCGGCGCGCCTCCTCGTCGAGGATATCGTAGATGAACTCGTTGACCTCGCGCCCACGCTCGCCGATGAGTCCGACCACGATGACATCGGCCGCGGTGTGGCGCGTCATCATGCCCAGGAGCACGCTCTTACCCACGCCGCTGCCGGCAAACAGCCCGATGCGTTGACCGCGCCCGACCGATAGCAGCCCGTTGAGCGCGCGAATCCCGACATCGAGCGGCTCGGTGACCGGTGCGCGCCCAAGCGGGTTGATCGGGCGGCCCTCGATCGGCGCCATCTCGGCGGTCCGGATGGGACCAGCGCCATCGAGCGGCCTGCCGAGTGCGTCGATGACGCGCCCAAGCAACGCCGGACCGACCGGGATGCGCCGTGCCTGTTCCAGCGGCTCGATGCGTGCGCCCGGCGCCAAACCCTCGAGCTTGCCTTCGGGCATCAAAAAGGTGCGCTCGCCCTGAAAACCGACCACCTCGGCCGCCAGCCGCTTGCCCTCGACGGTGTGGATGGCGGCCCGTCCACCGACCGGCAGGCGGATACCCTCGGCCTCGAGGGTCATGCCAACCATCCGCGACAGCCGCCCCTCGGGTTGCGGCGGTGGGACCTCTTCGAGACGCCGGCGCGAGCGCGCCAGTCGGTCGCTCAGACCATGCACCAGCCGTTGTGAGCCTTGTTGTTTCAGCGTCTCGATGACATCGCTCATCTGGGCAGCACCTCGGTCTCTGGGTCCGGGACAGACAGGGGTTCGACAAGGACCTCCCCTTCGGATTCGGGCCGGGGTTCAGGCATGGACCCAGCTGGGCGCTCTCCGACCGTCGTCTCGGTCCTTCCGGCCTCAGGGACTGACTCGGGCTCGGCCACCGGCTCGGGCGGCCCCAGTTCAGCCCAGATCGCCTCGATTCCCTGACGCAGCCGTGTCTCCAGGGTCGCGTCGATCCGGCTCGGGCCGCTGATCAGGATACAGCCGCCCGGCTCGACCTCGGGGTCAGCGATCCAGGTCAGCTGCTCGTCGTTGGCCTCGGCATAGGCGGCCAGAGGACCATGATCGCGCGGATTGATGTGAATCCGCAGCGGATGCTTGCGCGAGGGCAGCTGCTCGATCGATGCGCGCAGCACCTGCTGGATGAGCTCGGGCCGGGTGGTCAGCTCGGCCATGACCACGCGCCGCGCCAGCGCCGACACCAGTGCCAGCAGCTCGGGTTCTAGGGCATCGACCGACTCGGCCAGCGGATCGGCCAGGGCGCGCGCGATCCCCTCGAGCGCGGCCACCGTCTCGCGCAACGTCCGCTCCTGGGTCTCGCGCCACTCCCGCTCGCGCGCCTCGCGCTCGGCGCGTTCGGCCTCCGCCTCACGAGCGGCCTGCTCGCGCCCCTCGCGATAGCCCGCCTCATAGCCGTCGCGATAGCCGGCCTCGGCCCCCTTGCGCCGCGCCTCCGCCTCCAGGTTCGCAATCTCCTCTGGTGTGGGCGGCGGTGGCCCCTCGGGCTCGGGATTCACCACGGCATTCGGATCGAAGTCGACATCGGGCGGTAGCCAGCGCCGGATGTCGGCGGCCAGACGTGCGTCAGCGGACGAGATGAGGCGATTCACAGCATGGCCTCCCCACCCTTGCCGCCGAGCACGATCTGACCACTATCGGCCAGACGCCGCGCCACGGCCAGGATCTCCTTCTGCGCCGCCTCGACATCGCTGACGCGCACCGGGCCCTTGGTCTCCAGATCCTCGCGCAGCATCTCGGCAGCGCGCTTGGACATATTCTTGAAGATCTTGTCCCTGAGCTCTTCGTCAGCACCCTTGAGCGCCAATACCAGGGTCTCGGTATTGACCTCGCGCAGCAGGGTCTGGATACCGCGATCATCGACATCGACCAGATTGGCGAAGACGAACATCAGCTCCTGGATACGCTCGCTCAGGTCTTCGTCGACCTGCCGGACGCTCTCCATGATGGATGACTCACGCGTACCCTCCATGAAATTGAGGATATTGGCCGCGGTCTGCACCCCACCGATCATCGAGGACTTGGCCGTGCTCTTACCCGAGAGCTGGCTCTCTAGGATCTCATCGAGCTCTTGGAGGGCCGCCGGCTGCACGCCGTCGAGGGTGGCAATGCGCAGGATGATATCGGACTGCATACGTTCGGGGAGATACGAGAGGGTCTCGGCCGACTGGTCTGGATCCAGGTGCGAGAGCACGATGGCCACGATCTGCGGATGCTCGTGGCGGATCATCTCGGCGATGGCGCGCGGGTCGAGCCACTTGAGCGCCTCAAGCCCCCTGGAGTTGCGACCGATCAGGATCCGATCGATCAGACCGGCTGCCTTCTCGTCCCCCAGGGCCGAGCGCAGTACGTTGCGGACATAGTCATCGGCCCCGATGCCGAGCGCGGTTTGGTCCTGGATCAGCTCGGAGAATTCCTTGAGCACGGCATCGATGTCGCTGCGCGTGACCCGCTCCAACGAGGCCATGGCCGTACCGATCTTCTGCACCTCCTTGGGCCCCATGTGACGCAACAGCTCAGCGGCACATTCCTCGCCGAGGCTCATCATAAAGATAGCAACCCGCTCAGCACCGCTTTTCTTTTTATCCGTTTTATCCGTTGCCATCTTCGGCCAACCACTGTTTCATGACCTGGACCACGCGCTTGGGATCCTGGCGCACCATCTCGCGCACTGCCTCGAGGTCGAGTTGCTGGCGATCCGGCCCCTTCGGCCCTATGAGTGCCGCAATGGCCGAAGGCTCGTGCGTCAGCGACACGATCTCTTCGCCTTCCTCGCCCTCGGCTTCGCCCTCGCCTTGGGTCTCGTCCGTCAGCGCGGGCACCTCCTCGCCTTCTTCCAATGCCTCGGGTTCAGGCGGCTTGGGCAGGATCTGATTGAGTGCCGGCTTGACGACGGCCAGTATCACGATGAGTGCCAGCAGCAATCCGCCAATGATCTTGACCAGTTCCAGGAACCAGGGTTGGGTCCAGATCGGCTCTGCCGGTGTGTCCGGCTCAGGCACAAAGGAGACCGAGCCGACCTGGAGCGAGTCGCCGCGCGCCTCATTAAAGCCGATGGCCTCACGCACCAGATTGCGGATAGTTTCCATCTCGGCCTCGGAACGCGGCACACGCACAGGCTCGCCGGCCTCGTTGACCTGGTCGACATAGTCGACCACCACCGCCGCCGTGATACGTCGCACACTGCCGGGCGTCTCCTTGATGTGGGCAATGGAGCGATCGACCTCGTAGTTGCGAGTCGTCTGCTGGCTACGGCTGCTCGGTACCACCGTATTGGCCTGAGCCTGTTGCTGCTGACCGACTACGCCGCCCGCCGGCGGCTGATTGGTCAGGGCCCCCGGGATCCCGCCGACGAGCGGATCGGCACCGATGCGCTCTTCTTCGTTCAGCTGTTCGGAACGAATCGCCGTCTTGTCCGGATCATAGGACTCTTGAGTGCGTTCGACACGCGAAAAATCCAGATCTGCGACCACCTGCACCCTTAACCGGTCACGTCCGACGACGGGCTCAAGCAGCGTCAGAACCCGTTCGACATAGCGTGACTCGACGCGATGCGCGTAGTCGAGCTGATCGAGTGCCAGACGCTCCTCGCGCTCCTGGTCGTTGGCGGTCAACAGCCGCCCGGACTGATCGACTACAGTCACCCGTTCGGGGGTAAGCTCCGGTATGCTGGAGGAGACCAGATGCACGATGGCCCCGACCTGCTGCTCGGTCAGCTCGCGATTGCCTTTGAGGTGGACGACCACCGAGGCACTCGGCGGCACACGCTCGCGCACGAACACCGAACGCTCGGCACGGGCGATGTGCACCCGTGCCCTTTCAACCGGCTCGAGCGCGGCGATGGATCGGCCCAGCTCGCCCTCGATGGCGCGCTGGTAGCGAGCCCCCTCGATCAGACGGCTGGTGCCGAAACCAGACTCCTGCTGGAGGAGCTCGAAACCGATGTCGGCCTGTTTCGGCAGGCCCTGCCCGGCGAGCAATAAGCGTGTCTCGGCCACGCGCTGCTGCGGGATCTCGATGCGTCCAGAATTGTTGTCGACCCGATAGGGCACACCTAGCCCGGTCAGGGCCTCCATGATCTTAGCGGCCTCGGTGGCCTCAAGCTGGCTGAAGAGCGGCACATAGGTCGGTCTGAGCGCCCAAAACAGGATGGCCACGACCGCCACCAGTCCGCCGGCGAGCATGCTGATGAGCGCGATCTGGCGCCCGACCGGCATCTCCCGAAAGCCCTGGAGACCAAGCGCCAGGCGCCCGCCCAGGGTATTCGGATCGGCGGATGGGGGTTGATCCTGAGTTGGATTCTCGGTGATGGCGGTATCGATGGCGGCCATATCGGGCTAACCCTAGATGCCTCGACCTAAACCTGCATGCTCATGACTTCTTGATAGGCCGACAACAACCGGTTGCGCACCTGGTTGGTTGCCTCAAACGCGATACTGGCCCGGTTCATGGCCACCATGACCTGGGGTAGGCCGACCTCCTTGTCGCCCAGTTCGAAACGTGTCTGCAAGGTTGTGGATTCCTGCTGAATTGCATTGACGTCGCGAATGGCGTCGCGCAATTTGGCGGCAAAATCGTCATTCATGCCGCGCCCTTCCTTGACCTCGGCGATCGGCGCCACGGTCTCGACACGACCCGACTGGGCAAGCGCACGCATCTGCGCCAGCACATTCTGGATCTGCATCTCGCCGCTCATCACTCTAGGAAACTCCTGGCTCATGCCTCTTAGGGTCGAGGCCCGTCACCGCACCGTCCCGCGTCGATTCGTCGGGGGAAACGGCCATCACGTGGATTGCAAGGAGATAAGCAAATTGGATGCCGACGCCAGTCGGCACAGACGGGACTCAAAACGACGTCTTTTTGACGCTCGGGTCAGGAGCCTGTCTTAAAGATCGAGATCCGCAGATTCGTCGCGCGCGTCACGCTCCAGCCCGAACTTGCGCATCCGCTCGACGAGGGTGGTGCGGCGCATCCCGAGCCGGCGCGCCGCCCGGGCGACGACGAAGCCGTTCTGTTCGAGCGCGGTCTGGATCATACGCCGCTCCAGATCGTTGAGATACTCGCGCATCTCGGTACCCTCGGGCGGCAACAGATCCTCGCCGAGTCCGGGTGGCGCACCGCTCAGGGGCGACCCCGACGCCCTGCGTCCATCCGGCACGAGCTCCAGACCCTCGGGCCGAAAGCGACCGGGCAGCTGCGCCAGGTCGACGAGCTGATCTGGATACATGATGGAGAGCTGCTCGAGCAGATTGGCCAGCTCACGCACATTGCCAGGCCAGGTCTGTGCACTCAGGTGCTCCAGCACGCGCGGGGTGAGCCGGGCCGGCCTGCCGCCCTGCTCGCGCAGACGCGCCTCAAGGTTGGCGATCAACAAGGGGATGTCGCTGGCGCGCTCGCGCAGCGCCGGTAGCTCGATCGGGAAGACATTGAGCCTAAAGAACAGATCCTGGCGGAAGAGCCCGGCCGCGACGGCCTCCTCGAGATTGCGATGGGTGGCCGAGATGATGCGCGCATTGGTCTGGATGGGTTTGTTGGAGCCGACGCGCTCGAAGGTGCGCTCCTGGAGGACGCGCAGCAGCTTGACCTGCATCGGCAGCGGCATGTCGCCGATCTCATCGAGGAAGAGCACGCCGTCACCGGCCAGCTCGAAACGACCGGCGCGCGCCGTGAAGGCACCGGTGAAGGCGCCCTTCTCATGACCGAAGAGCTCGCTCTCGAGCAGATCGCTCGGGATCGCCCCACAGTTGACGGCGACGAAGGGCTTGTCGGCGCGATTGGATGCAGCGTGGATGGCGCGCGCGACCACCTCCTTGCCCGATCCCGTCTCGCCGAGGATGAGCACGGTCGCATCGGTGCGGGCGACCTGGGCGATCAGACGCTTGACATTCAGCATCCGCGGATGCTGACCGACCAGGTCGATCCCAGACGGCGGCTCCGGCTCGGATTCGACCTGCAGGCGTTGCAGGACCTGAATCACCAGACCGGGGGTCAGAGGCGTGTTGACGACATAGGCGCGTCCATCGGTCCGGACCGTGCTGCCGTCGAGCGGCTGGCAGACGAGCGGCGGACGCGCAGACGCCGGCAGACACGCCAGTACCCGCGCGACGCCGTCGGCCGTGTCACAGACCCAGAGCGCCGCCAGGTCTGCGTTTACGGATGCCTCCGGACGTGCGAGATCACACACCTCGCATCCCAGGAACTCCAGAACATGCCGCGTGGCGAGACGCGCGGACTCATCGCCATACAGACCGATTCTCATCACCGAGCGTTTTCCCCTCTCTCCCCTCAAGCCAGCCGTAACGAATGAGAACTGAGCGGCCGCGCTCCTATTAACGCGACCCTAAAAGGGATATGGATCGCGCCTTACGGCGCTCCCGCCATCCTCGCGCCTTACGGCACCCCTAAAAAACCCGCCGACCCGCTCCTCCGAGATCCACCTTGACAGGGCCAAGGCGTGAAATCGTTCTATGGTTCACGCCTTCCCGGAAGACCGCTCGAGGCATGTTTTAGCCTCTTGGCCCGATGGTCTTTATGGGCGATCTTAATAACTGCTCCAGGGACAGTGGATAAAGTCATTCAGCAAGACCAGATCCAGTCTTGTAAGATGATGTGATCGACAGATTGTCTGAGTTGAGATCATGCTCGCGAATATCCAGAACTATTACGAACCCCTGGTCATGCAGTCCATCCGGGACAAGCTCTCGGGGCGAGACGAGGAATACGACGCCGACCTCGTGGCCGACCTCGCCTGCCTGGCGCTCAATGCGCTGCCGGCCCGTTATGTGCGCCACACGGTGGACCTCTGGTCCCATCTCGGGGACAGCGAACGCGCCGCTGTGTCTCGCGAGGTCGAGGAGGCCGTCGAGTCCGCGTTCGTTGTGATGCGCCGCCGTCGCGAAGCGCGCCGCACCGAGATCGAAGCCCAGGAACCGTCCAAGACCCGCCTGCCCTGGACCTAACCAGAGGGCGAGCACGGGCCGAGACACTCCAAGGCCCTCTCGGCGAGCGCCGACAGCTCCAAGAACCCCTGATAGGCGCGAGCGTCGAGCGCACAGTCGGACGATCGGCGATCGGCATAGACCAGTCCGACCGGACGGCCCGCCACCCACACCGAGCGCGCCATGAAATGCCCCACAGACGTCAAGTTCTTGACGTCTGTAGGCACCTGGTCGCTCAGTTCGGCGTGGTTCGCCTCGTTCATCCACAGCGCCCCGGGTGCCGCCATCAGTTGGGCGAAGATTCCGCCCCGGTCGAGCGACAGACTAAAACGATTAAAGCGAGGCTCAAAATCCGTGCCGACGAGCTGCTCGGCCCTCAGGGTCTGCCGAGGCAGATCGAAGGCCGCGTAGACGACCCGATTCAGCCCGAGGCCGCGATGGAGTCCATGCAGCCAGGCCAGGATAAGCCTCTCGCGGTCGTTGATCCGATCGGCAGACAAGGCCCTGGCGGCACGCATCCACTCATCGGCACGTGGCGCTAGACAGAAGGGCGCCGCGCACAGACGATCAAGCCGCGCCGGCTCATCGCGCGGCAATGCCTCCAGCGGCCTCAGACCGTACAACAGCGCACGCTGGTTGAACCGACCGATCACCCGATCGAGTCGGTCGAACAGCGTCATCGGATCGCATCCAAGCAATTCCGAGACCAATTCCAGATCCCGCCCCTGCCCTGCATGCCGCCAACCGGCGAAGGCATGGCGCGCGATCTGGTTTGCCAGCATCACGTACAGCGGGCGCGGGTGGCGCGCGTTACGTCCGCGCATCGACTCGCGCGCCATCTCGGGCAGATTCCAGGCGCAGGCCAGGCCGTAGCCTAGCGCCTCCAGGCTCAGGCTGAGCGTCACGTATTCGGCCTCGTGTGGCAGGACGTGAGCGCACTCCATCATGTCCAGGTAACGGTCGATCCGGGCATCGCCATGCGCCAGCAGATACAGCTCGCCGAGGTTGTTGAGCAGGGCCGCGAGCGCGATCTCGGTCGGCACACGGTCACGGTCGATTTCGGCCCAGTCCAGGGCCAGCAGGGCGGCGAGCAAGGCCCGGCCGCAACCATGCTGATAATGCCTGAGTCGCTTGGCATCGAGCACATCCTCGGCCAGCGGGGCCTGGCGCTCGAGCTCCGCCAGCGTGTGCGTGCCAAGCATGTGGATGGCGTCCTCGAGCGTAGCGATCTCGAATCTGAAATGGCGATGCTCGACAGTGTTGGCACGCTGCAGAACGCGCAGCGCCAACCCGGGATCGCTCATCACCACCAGCGCGATACGCCCAAGCGATGCCCCTTTGTCAGACAGCACCCGCGCCAGCTCGTGGCGCGTGCGCGCCTGCACCGGCAGCTCATCGAGCCGGGCCGTTGCGATCAATTCGTCCAACCATCGCGATCCCATCGCGTCTTGAAACCTCAAACCGAATCATGGACGCCACCGGATGGGTGGGCATACGCTCGACGGGTGCTATATTAACGGGCACACGAAAGGCGCGTCATGCGTTCTCGCCCCCAGCCCCATCCGCCAGCGGCTCGGATAACAGATCCACGTGAACTTCATCCTGGGTTCGATCATCGTCGTCGCCTCCGTCTTGGGTGGCTTTGCCGCCGGCGGCGGACACGTCATCGCGCTCTGGCAACCCTTCGAACTGGTCATCATCCTGGGCGCGGCCGGGGGTGGCTTTGTTATCGCCAATCCGATGGGTGTGGTCATCCAGTCGCTCAAGTCTATCCCCGCGCTCTTTTCCGGCCCGAGGTACAAAAAGGCACACTACATGGAGGCGCTCGCCTTCATGTATGAGCTCTTCAACAAGGCGCGCAAGGAGGGACTCATGGGCATCGAGGCCGACATCGAGGAACCCGAGAACAGCGCGCTGTTTCAGAAGTACCCGCTCCTGCTCAAGAACCATCATGCCGTCGAGTTCATCTCCGACTACATGCGGCTGGTGGTCAGCGGCAACATGAACGCCTTCGAACTCGAAAGTCTCATGGACATCGAGCTTGAGATCCATCATCACGCCGCTGCCGAGGTCTCTCATGCCATACAGCGGGTGGCCGATGGTCTGCCCGCCTTCGGTATCGTCGCCGCTGTGCTCGGCATCGTGCACACCATGGCGGCGCTCGGTGGCCCGATGCACGAGATCGGCAGGCTGGTGGCCGCCGCGCTGGTCGGAACCTTCAGTGGCATCCTGATCTCTTATGGCTTCGTTGGTCCCATCGCCAGCTACCTGGGACGGCTGGCCGACGATGAGACGCACTATCTGTCCTGTCTCAAGGCGTGCATCCTGGCCACAGTGCAGGGCTACAGCCCCCAGGTCGCGGTCGAGTTCGGACGCAAGACCATGCCGCCCGAGCTGCGTCCCACGTTTCCGGAGTTCGAGCAGCACCTGCGAGGAACCAAGTAGCGCGGGAGTCGCAACCAGTCCATGGCGATCAACGAATCCAAACAGCCCATCATCGTCAAGAAGATCGTCAAGGGGGGCGGACATCACGGCGGGGCCTGGAAGATCGCCTTCGCCGACTTTGCAACCGCCATGATGGCCTTCTTCATGCTGCTGTGGATCCTGTCCGCAACCACAGAGGAGCAGAAGGCGGCGATCTCGGACTATTTCAACAATCCCTCGATCTTCATGGGCGTCGCGACCTCGCCCTCGCAGGCCATCGGCGAGGGCACAGGCTCCAAGCCCTCGATCCTCGACTTCGAGGGCGCGATCGACATGGGCCCCCCCCCAGGATCCCAAGCTGACACCCGAGCAGATCCAGGCCCTGGCCGATGCGCAGGATGCCGAGCGCTTGGCCTCGCTCAAGGAGATCCTGGAGCGCAAGCTAGATCAGAGCAGCACGCTGGCCCCCTACAAGGACCAGCTCCTGATCGACATCGTGCCCGAGGGGTTGCGCATCCAGATCGTCGACAAAGAGAACCGCCCCATGTTCGATCTCGGCAGTGCCAAGCTCAAGAGCTACACCGAGGACATCCTGCGCGAGCTGGGGGCGCTGATCAATCAGGTGCCAAATCGCGTCAGTCTCACCGGACACACGGACGCGCGTCCGCTGGGCGGCCCAGCCTACAGCAATTGGGAGCTGTCTACCGAGCGGGCGAATGCGGCGCGGCGCGCGCTGGTGGCCGGTGGGATGCGCGAGGACAAGGTCGGGCGCGTGGTCGGTTTTGCCTCAACCATCCCCTTTGACAAGAACGACCCGAACAACCCAATCAATCGTCGGATCAGCCTCGTCATCATGACCCGTGAGGCCGACGCGGCCATGCGCGAGGAGCGCACCCTACTCGAATCCGATGGCAAACCGGTACCCTAGAGTCAACCGCGCCTTCGGGGCCTTCTGGGTCTTCAATCGATTGACGTCAGCACATCAGGTTCCTTGCCGAAAGAGACGCAGGAGAGTGGCCGGCGGGGATGCCGGCTGGGGGCGCGACTCGAGTTCCGCTGCCCGCGCTGCGGGCAGCGCGAGGGCGGCAGATCGGCAGGCGAGAGCGCATCCGAGCGCGGATGTCAGGTCATGCGCCACCCACAGCGCGGGCAACGAAACTCGAGCGGTGTCGATAAACATCGTCTGGTTCGCAAACTCCCCTTTGGCCGACGACGAGTCGCTCAGGCTGCGCAACCCCGCATGCGTCTGAGCCACGATCGCCTCATCCCCCACCTGCCACCAAAAGACATGGAAGCGTCCAACCGCTGCCAGCAGCAACGTGGCGCGCAAATCCCTGGGGTTTCGCCGCTGCAACGCTGCGTAGTCGTCAAGCAAGCCTGAGGAGTCGGACAAGGCCATCGTCGTGGAGAAACAGGTGAACAAAACCGAGCCAAGAAGCCGAGTGGCGGAATCTGTGGAGCGAATGGCCTTGGCGAAGAGGAAACCCTGAAAGGATGCCCGTGACCGGGACGCAGAGCCTGGGGCAAGCGGAGAGCGGACTGGGCAGGGTATGTGCAGCGGCAACGTCTTCGCGTCTGACTCGAGGCAAGCGCCGGATGCGTTAGCAGCGCACGTCCGGATCTGTGCCGGGGGATTGGTCGATGAGAAAAACCCTTGTCAATCAATTCTCTACGTCGACTTGAATTTTTCCCGACAGCCTGTCAAGCTCATAGACCCAGATTAGCGAGGTAATCATGGCATTCACGGAATTTATTTTCGACCGACAAGCGATCCAAGAACGGGCGGAGCAGGCTCGCGCCAATCTCAAGGCCAAGCGAGGTCTATCGGATGCGCTTGGGTTCGCGATCGATGTCATCTGGGATCGCCTCAATCGTGACCCCATGAACTACCGGTCCTATGGCCCCTACTGGTGGACGGTCAAGGACGTGCTCCAGCGGCACGGCAAGGAGATCGGGCAGGACTCACATGAGATGGTGCGGTCGGTTTATTCCTTTGAAGATGATTACGAGAGCCTGATCGCCGCTGAGACCTTCCGTGACTGGTATCTGGACACGCAGTTCAAGGGAACCAATCAGTTCCTGCTCGACCGCGAGACCGGGGAGACCTATACCCTGTTCGACTCGGACATGGAAATACCGCTGATCTAAGCCAGCGCGCGGCAGACCTATGTCACACTGAAAAGTGGCGGGCCTTCCCGTTCCTGACCGTGCAATTTCTCAACAGCGCGACTTGTTGGAAGGACTGAACCGACAAACGCTGGCGCCCGACGCCAAGCGCCTCGAAGCCACCGCCATGCGCCAGTCGGCCTGGGCCACCTTCGAATCCGCGCTGTTTACTCCCGGCGAGCTGGATACTGCATGACGCTCGACTTCGCCACCCTCGATGCCCTGCGCACCCACCACCCGGCCTGGCGGCTGCTGCGTTCGGATCATGCGCCGCTGGTGGCGAGCTTTCTGCACCGGGTGTTCGTCGCCCCCAATGTGCGGGTGATGAGCGAGGCCGATTTGGCGGAGGCGCTGGAGGATGAGTTGTATGCACTGCGACTGCAACTGGGCGAGACCGCGTTTCCCAAGCCGGCGACCGAATACCTGAACGACTGGGCCTTGCCGGATAAAGGCTGGCTGCGCAAGTTTTACAAGCCTGGCAGCGACGAGGCGCAATTCGATCTGACGCCGGCGACCGAGAAGGCCATCGCCTGGCTGGGGCAACTTTCCGAGCGCCAGTTCGTCGGTACCGAATCGCGCTTGCTGACGCTCTTTGACCTGCTCAAGCAGATGAGCGAGGGCAGCGAGACCGATCCGGAAAAGCGCATCGCCGAACTGCAAAAAAAGCGCGATGCGATCGATGCCGAGATCGCCCGCGTGCGCTCGGGCGATGTGCCGCTTTTGGATGATGCGGCGTTGAAGGATCGTTTCCAGCAGTTCATGCAGGGCGCGCGCGAGTTGCTCGCCGATTTCCGCGAGGTCGAGCACAACTTCCGCCAGCTCGACCGGCGCGTGCGCGAGCGCATCGCGCTGTGGGAGGGCGGCAAGGGGGCGCTTTTGGAGGAGATCATGGGTGAGCGCGATGCGATTGCCGATTCCGACCAAGGCAAGAGCTTCCGCGCCTTTTGGGATTTTTTGCTCTCCAGCCGCCGCCAGGAGGAGCTGTCCGAGCTTTTGGAACGAGTGTTGCAACTACCGGCGGTAGTGGCCATGCGACCCGATGCCCGTATCCGCCGCGTCCATTACGACTGGCTGGAGGCTGGTGAGCACACCCAGCGCACCGTGGCGGCGCTGTCGCAACAATTGCGCCGCTTTCTCGACGATCAGGTCTGGTTGGAAAACCGCCGCATCATGGATATCCTGCGCGGCATCGAGAGCAAGGCGCTGGCGCTGCGGGAGGCCCCGACGGCAGGCGCCGTGATGGAGCTGGCCGAGGCACGGGCCGACATCGAACTCATCATGGATCGCCCGTTGTTTACGCCGGCGGTCAAGCCGGTTTTTGCCCACCTGGACTTGCTGGCGGGCGACGAGGCGATCGACCCTTCGGCCTTGTTCGAGCAGGTGGTGGTGGACAAGGCGCGGCTGATGCGCCACATCCGCCATGCCTTGCAAAACCGCAGACAAATCACCCTGCGTGAACTGGTCGCCGCCCAGCCGCTGCAACAGGGCCTGGCGGAACTGGTGGCCTACCTGCAACTGGGCAGCGATGCATTCAATGCCGTGGTGGACGAGGACACGCCGGAGGCCATCCACTGGCAGGCCGAAGATGAACAAGGCGAAGCGGTGACGCGCACGGCCCGCCTGCCACGGGTCATTTTCATGCGCTGACCGCGAACGGACACGGAAACGTCATGGAGCAAGACTTCACCACTGCCCCGGTTGGATCGAATGCCGATTTGTCGTCTTTGCTGATCGGGCTGCTCAAAGGGGTGCAATACCGGGAACAGGATGAGCGTCAGTGGGCCGCCTGCTCAGCCTGCAAGCGCGGGTGCGGGATTATGTCGCGCTACTCAATCTGGATTTGGTGCTGGACGAGGCCGAAGGCTATGCCTTCCTGAAAAACCGCCCTGAGCCGGCGGAGGATGATCCGGCGCCACGCCTGCCGCGCCTGATCGCGCGCCGGCCGCTGTCGTTTGCGGTCAGCCTGTTGCTCGCTTTGCTACGCCGGAAGCTGGCCGAGTTCGATGCCGGGGGCGGTGAGACGCGCCTGGTGCTGTCGCGCGACGAGATCGTCGAGCTGGTGCGCGTCTTTCTGCCCGACGGGCCGAACGAGGCCCGGCTGATCGACCAGATCGAGACCACCCTCAACAAGGTGGTCGAGTTGGGGTTTCTGCACAAGCTCAAGCCCGCCAGCGGTAGCGCGACGGGGCCGGCGCATTACGAAGTGCGGCGCATCCTGAAGGCCTTCGTCGATGCGCAGTGGCTGGCCGAGTTCGATGCCCGACTGGCGGCCTACCAATCCGCCCTGTCGGGATCGGCCAAGGAGGCGCGCGATGGCTGAGGCGCAAACCCTGGGACTCGATTTCGTGGCGGACGATGCGTTGTCGGGTTTTCGCCTCGCCCGACTGGAGGTGTTCAACTGGGGCACCTTCGATGGCCGGGTGTGGACGCTGCGCCTCGATGGCAAAAATGGCCTGCTCACCGGCGACATCGGTTCCGGCAAGTCCACGCTGGTCGATGCCATCACCACGCTCTTGGTGCCGGCCCAGCGCATCGCCTACAACAAGGCCGCCGGCGCCGACAGCAAGGAGCGCAGCTTGCGTTCCTACGTGCTCGGCTATTACAAATCCGAACGCAACGAGGTCACCGGCACCGCCCGGCCGGTCTCCCTGCGCGACCACAACAGCTATTCGGTGATCCTCGGCGTATTCCACAACGCCGGTTACGACCAGACGGTGAGTCTGGCGCAGGTGTTCTGGATGAAGGAGGCGCAGGGTCAGCCCGCCCGCTTCTTCGTTGGCGCGGAGCAAAATCTGTCGATTGCCGAGGACTTCGCCGACTTCGGCAGCGATATCACCGCGCTGCGCAAGAAGCTGCGCAGCAGTGGCACCGAGCTGTTCGACAGCTTCCCGCCTTATGCCGCCTGGTTCAGACGCCGTTTCGGCATCGAAAACGATCAGGCGCTGGAATTGTTCCACCAGACGGTGTCGATGAAATCGGTGGGCAACCTCACCGACTTCGTGCGCAACCACATGCTGGAGCCTTTCGAGGTGGTCACCCGCATCCAAGCCTTGATCGGACACTTCGACGACCTCGATCGCGCCCATCAGGCCGTACTCAAGGCCCAGCAGCAAGTCGAGCTGCTCACGCCGCTGGTCGCCGACTGCAAGCGACATACTGAACTGGCGAACGAGGTAAATCGTCTGCGGCAATGCCGCGATGGTCTGCGCGCGCATTTCGCCGGCCTCAAACTGGGCTTGCTGGAAAAACGGCTTGGCCTGCTCGATGAAGAGTGGCGCAAGATCGATGGCCAGTTGCGACGCCTGGAAGATCGACGCGCGGAGCAAACCCGGCAGATCGATGAACTGAAGCAGGCCATCCACGCCAACGGCGGCGACCGTCTGGAGCGGCTGGCCAGCGAAATCCGCAAGAAAGAGCAGCTGCGCGATGCGCGCAAGGCCAAGGCGGCACGTTACCGTGACCTGGCCGCCGTGCTGGCCGAGGCGGTGCCCAGCGATGAGGCCAAATTTGCCGCACAGCATGCGCGCTTTGGCCAGTGGCTGGAAGAGGCGAACGAGCGCGACGCCGAGTTGCAAAACGTACTCACCGAGCACGGCGTCAGCCTGCGCCAGGGCAAGCTGGAGCACGACCAATTGACGGCTGGAATCGACAGCCTCAAGCGCCGGCGCAGCAACATCGATGATCAGCCGATCCAGATCCGCGCCGCGCTGTGTGCGGCGCTGGGAATCGATGCGGAGGACATGCCGTTTGCCGGCGAGTTGATCCAGGTGCGCGAGGAGGCGCGTGACTGGGAAGGCGCGGCCGAACGGCTGTTGCGCGGCTTTGGTCTTTCCTTACTGGTGCCGGATGTCCACTACAAGGCAGTGGCCGAATGGGTGGATGCCCACCATCTGCGCGGTCGCTTGGTCTATTTCCATGTACGCGCCCGCAAAGGCATCGATCTACCGCAGCTCCACCCGGATTCGCTGGTGCGAAAGCTCGCGATCAAGCCCGATTCGCCCTATTACGACTGGCTGGAACGCGAGCTTGCCCATCGCTTCGACTTCGCCTGCTGCGCCACCCAGGAGCAATTTCGCCGCGAGACGCGCGCGATCACCCGCGCCGGCCAGATCAAGGACCCGAGCGGCCGGCATGAAAAAGACGACCGCCATCGCATCGATGACCGCAGCCGCTACGTGCTGGGTTGGAGCAACAGCGCCAAGATCGCCGCGCTGGAGGCCAAGCGTCGCCAGCTCGAAAGCCGCCTTGGCGAGCTGGGCCATCGGATCGGCGAGATCGAGGCCGAGCGCCGCAGCCTGCAAGCCCGACGCGATGCGCTCACCCGCCTGGAAGAATTCACCTCTTTCGAAGAAATCGATTGGGCCAGCGTGGCAGCGGAGATCGCCATCCTCGACGAGGAGCGGCGGATGCTTGAGCAGACCTCGGATGTGCTCCAGCAGTTGAACGAACGCTTGCGGGCGCTCCAGCAGGCGCTCGCAGGCACCGATAGGGAAATGAATGAAGCGCGCGAAAAGCGCGCCAAGCTCGAGCAGCGCCGTGCCGATGCCGAGGCGCTGAACGCGCAGACGGCCCCGTTGGCAGAAGAAGCCGATGCCGCGCTCTTCGACACCCTGGAGGCCATGCGCGCCGAGGCCCTGGGCGAACACCAGCTCACCGTGGAATCGTGCGACCACCGCGAGCAGGACGTGCGCGGCTGGCTGCAAACGAAGATCGACAACGAGACCAAGACGGCGAACCGCCTGGCCGAGAAGATCATCAAGGCGATGGCCTCGTTCAAGGAGCGCTTCCCGCTCGAAACCGCCGAGATCGATGCCAGCCTGGCAGCGGCCTTCGAGTTCGAAAACCTGCTCGCCAAGCTCCATCGCGATGATCTGCCGCGTTTCGTGGCGCGCTTCAAGGAGCTGCTCAACGTCAACACCATCAACGAGATCGCCAACTTCAATGCCCAGTTGGCGCGCGAGCGCGAGACCATCAAGGAACGCATCGCCCAGATCAACAAGTCGCTCGCCGCGATCGACTACAACCCCGGTCGCTACATCGTGCTGGAATCGCAGGCCAGCCCGGATGCCGAGATCCGCAACTTCCAGCAGGATCTGCGCGCCTGCACCGAGGGCGCGGTGACCGGCTCCGACGACGCCCAGTATTCCGAAGCGAAGTTTTTGCAAGTCAAGGCGATCATCGACCGCTTCCGTGGCCGGGAAGGTCTGTCGGAGCAGGATCGGCGCTGGACGGCCAAGGTCACCGACGTGCGCAACTGGTTTTTGTTTGCCGCCAGCGAGCGCTGGCGCGAAGACGACACCGAATACGAGCACTACTCGGACTCGGGCGGCAAGTCGGGCGGCCAGAAGGAGAAGCTGGCCTACACCATCCTCGCCGCCAGCCTGGCCTACCAGTTCGGTCTGGAATGGGGGGCGCTGCGCTCGCGCTCCTTCCGCTTCGTGGTCATCGACGAAGCCTTCGGTCGCGGCTCGGACGAATCGGCGCAGTATGCCTTGATGTTATTTCGCAAACTCAACTTGCAACTGTTGATCGTCACGCCCTTGCAGAAGATCCACATCATCGAGCCCTTTGTTTCCAGCGTCGGTTTCGTGCACAACGAAGGCGGCCGCGCTTCCAGGTTGCGCAACCTGACCATCGAAGAATACCGGGCGCAGAAGGCCGCCAGCGGAAGGCAGGCGTGATGTGGACCACCGCGAAGGATCTGAAGGCGCAACTCATGCGGCTGTGGCAGCGCGGCGAACTGCTGCGCGATGCCGTGACCGGCCACGACCGTTTCCCCTTGCGGCTGACGATCAAAGGCCCGGCTTCGGCGGACATCACCGCGCGTTTCGAGGCCGTGCGCGTCTGGGCGGCGGAATTGGCCCATGCCGGCCCCGTGCGCCTGGAGTGGCAGGAGGTTCGCCACCGCGTGCAAGGGGTACAGCGGATGCCCTCGGCCGCCTGGATCGACGCGATGGAAGCGGCGCTCGCCTGGCTCGGCAAGCGCCGTGATTGGGAGCGCTTCAGCAAGCTGGCTGAGCTCACCCGGCGGCAAAATCCATCGTTGCTGCCCTGGCTGGAAAAGCGGCCTTTTCAGGCCCTCGAACTCGAAGCCGAATGGCCGCATTTGCTGGCCGTGGTGGATTGGATCGCGCAACACCCCCGGCCGGCGATCTATCTGCGCCAGGTGGATGTGCCGGGCGTGCACAGCAAGTTCATCGAGAGGCATCGTGCCGTGCTGGCCGAGTTGCTCGACCTGACCCTGCCTGCCAACGCCATAGACGCCAGCAAGACCGGTGTTGCCCAGTTTGCCGCCCGCTATGGTTTTCTCGATAAACCCACGCGGATTCGCTTCCGTCTCCTCGATCCCTCGATCCACGCCGTCGCCGGGACGTCGTGTCCGGACGTCACGCTGGATGCCGACAGTTTCAGTCGTCTGAGCATCGAGGTGCGACGGGTGATCATCACCGAGAACGAAACCAACTTCCTCGCCTTGCCAAACATACCGGGGGCGATGGCCCTATTCGGCGCCGGATATGGCTGGGAAGCGCTCGCCCGGGCGCGCTGGCTCGAACGCTGCGCGATCCACTATTGGGGCGACATCGATACGCATGGCTTTGCCATCCTGGACCGACTGCGGCAACACTTTGCCCACGTCGAGTCCTTCCTCATGGATCGCGCCACGCTCGAAGCCCACGCCGCCTTTTGGGGGCGGGAGGATACGCCGCAACGGGCCGACCTCGCTAGGCTGACGCAGGAGGAGCGGCGCCTCTACGACGACCTGCGCGATAACCGCATCGGCGAAAATCTACGCCTCGAGCAGGAGCATATCGGCTTTGGCTGGGTGAGCGAGCGGATCGGGCAAATCTGCCTTTATGGAAGCGATGAACCTAACGGACAGGACGACAACCACCCCTGAATATCGCCAGTCCGTTCCCTCACCCCAGCCCCTCTCCCCCGCAAGGCTACCGTATGCACACATTTTTTAGCCGCAAGCCATCATGGATCGCGTAGGCGCGGGTAGATGGGTCTGTAGGAGGGCCTTCATAGACCCTCCGCAAGGAAACCCGCGACTTGAGTCGCGGGAGGAATGGCGGGTGCGCGAAGCGCACCATGTGGTGTATAATACAGTGTGGTCTCCGGGCGCACGCCGACTGCAACGCCAGTCGAAACCTTGCCCGGATTGGCAGCGGGGCCCCGCTGCCAAGGGCGGCTGTAAACACGCCCAATGTTGGGGATGCGGTCAACCATGTTTGCTGCGTCTTACAATAAAGCCTTCGACTTCAGTCGAGGGTTGTTTACACGATGGCCTTGTCCGACTCCTCGTCCCGCTCTGCTTGCCGATCGGTCCTTCGACTTGGGCCATCATTGGCATCGCTGCCCCGCGGGCGAGGCCTCCCGGGTTCCGCTGCATTCGACTGCCACGAAGGTATCGCCACCGACCACCAACAGGTCGATCTCGATGGTCTCGCCGCCGCGGCGCGAGATGACGCGCCGGTGGACTTCGCTGATATCGAGCCCGCGCGTGCAAAAGAGATCCACGAGCGCCGGCTCGACCATCGCCTCGACGAACTCACCCAGCCGGTTGCCCAGGTCACCAAAGCGGCGCGAGAGTTTGTCGAAGCGCTCGAACACCTCGCGCATCTGCGCTTCGGTCTCCTGAAACCGGCGGTCGGTCTCCTGGCTAGGTCTTGTTTTAGGGCGGTGCAGTCACCGTTCCATCAGACTTACTCATTCCTGCTCACACAGGAACAAAGCTGATTTCCTGCTTCGCAGAGGCCGGTTTCGTCTTGAGCGCGCCCAAGACCAGAGCCCACCTCTCCACAGGCTGTCACCGAGCAATCAGCTTGTCGCTGAAAGGGCTGGCAGCCGCCAACCGAACTCTCGGCCACTTTTTCAGATTGATCGCCGCGTTCGCATCGCGGTCGTGGATACTTCCGCAATCTGGACACGTCCACTCACGCACCGACAGCGTCTGAGGACACACCCCCAAGAACTCGGCGGCCTCTTGAATGCATGACCATCTTGCGTGACATGCAGATATTACAACATTCTCGCAAAAAAGTTCAACTATTAACGAAACTGGTCGAGCCCCCAAAACCCCTGCACCCACGCGATCTGTTTGGGCAGGCAAACCGTCTTGAGGTCATAGTGCGCCTGGGCAAAGGCGCGGGCGTTGGCACCCAGGCGCTGCCGCGCTGGCGGGTCAGCAAGCAGGGCGCAGATTTCGTTGGCAAGACCCTCGATGTCGAAGAAGTTCACCAGCCGCCCGGTGTCGTCGTGGTAAATCGCCTCGCGCAACGGCTGGGTGTCGCTGGCGACGATGGCACAGCCGGCGCTCATCGCCTCCAAAAGGCTCCAAGAGAGCACGAAGGGATAGGTCAGATAGACGTGGACGCTGGACAGTTGCAACAGCGCAATGAAGTGCGGATACGCAATGTTGCCGAGGAAATGCACCCGCTGCCAGTCGGCATCCGCAATCTGCGGGCGCACCTCGTCGATGAAGATCTGCCTCCAGGGGCGGTTGCCGTAATGCTCGGGGTCAGGCCGTGCGCCGTAGCTCACCTCACTGCCGCCGACGATCAGCACGCGGGCGTTCGGGCGGCGTTTCAGGATCTCCGGCAACGCCCGCATGAAAACGTGATAGCCCCGGTAGGGTTCGAGGTTGCGGTTGACGAAGGTGACGACCTCGTTGTGGCGTGTGAACCTGATCTGTTCGCCGACCTGGGTGGTCAGGGTGAGTGACACATTCGGGTTGGGCGAGATCGCCTCGGTGTCGATGCCGTCGTGCACCACGGTGATCTTGGACCGGAGGGGCTCGGGAAAGGTGCTCGCCTGCCAGTGGGTGGGGCTGATGGCGGCATCGGCCAGCTCAAAGTGCAGGAGGTTATTGAGATTTTTGAGCCGGAGCCGACACGCCTCTCCTTCTGGGTCGGCGGAAGGAAACTCCGGGTCGAAGCCCACATCGGCCCCCTGGGGGTGATAGAAGAACTCGCAGTAGATGCCGAGTTTGGTCTGGGGCCAGACCTCCTTGACAAAGAGGCTCTCGCCCCAGCCGGGGTGGGCGATGACCGCATCGGGCGCAAAGCCCTGGGCTTTGAGGGCCTGCAGCGCGCGAAAGGCGGCCTCAGCCCGGATCACCTTGGTCTCGAAGTCAGCGACCCACGGGTGCACCGTGGGCGAGGTGCCGCGGCCGACGGTGTAGGGCACGAGTTTTACACCTTGCCATTCCCCGGCCTCGATCTTCTGCAGGGTCATCGCGACAACCCTGTGGCCCTGCGCCGCCAAGGCGGGTGCTAAGTGCTTGAACTGCCAGGGGAAGTTTTGGTGGAGGAAGAGGAGCTTCATGCTGCTGGCTGCCATGGATCGAGGGGCGCCAGGCCCTCGATGCCGGCGAAGTCGTGCGTATGGCGCGTGACCCAGTTGATCCGGTGCGCCAGGGCAATGGCGGCGATCTGCGCGTCTTCGACGTTGATCGGACGCCCTGCGCCGGTGCACCGCGCAACGATGGCGGCGTAGCGGCTGGCCGCCTGCGCATCGAAGGCAGGCAACGCCCGGCAACATCTTCGGCAAACATGGCCGTCGCCGCCTCGCGCAACCCGTTTTTGCGCTGCCCATCGGGCAACAGGGCGATACCCAGTTCGATTTCGGCGCGGCTGAACATTAAACAGCAATACCATCGCTTTACAGGCGCCTCGCCACGCAACGGTGCCAGGGACTGGCGCCGCTCAGGCCACCTGAAGTGCCTTCCATAGGGGCAGGTGCTTTTCAGCAAAGGTCTGGGCCTGGGTGCTGAGCTCGGCGAGGTTCTCTTCGGGGGTTTGCAGGGCCTGCCCTTCCTTGATCAGGCGCTGGCCTTGGGCGGCGAGAAGCTGCCAGACAAAGTTCGCCCAGTCGGGCGGGGTTTTGTGGCCCTGTTGTTTGGCCAACACAAAGAGCTGGTGAAACCGAGGCGCGCCCACACCGCCTGCAGTGACGGGGCTGGCCAGATACCCGATGTCACTGCTGCCGCGGCTTTTGAGCATCAGGTGGGCATTGAGCCGCTCGGTGACCTTTTTGGCTTTGGCGCTGTGGGCCTCGTCTTGCGCGGGGGCGAGCGCGCCGTTGCCCATGAGCACGAGCACGGCTTGCAGCAGCTGGCCAAAGGTGATGGCTTGGCCGCTGGCGCTGGCCTGCAGCGCGGTTTCGAGCTGGCCCAGGGTCTTGGGCTTGTGGTCGGCCAGTTGGTCGAGGATGGGGGTGTAGATGGCCTCTTGCAGCGCGGCTTCGCCCAGGCTGCCTGTGACCTTGAGGGCGACGTCGGCGCGGGGCTGCACCAGCACCACGCGCTCATCGCGCAGGGCCTCCATCTGCTCCAGGGCAGACAGGCGCCGTGCGCCCTTGACCCAGTAGTCACGGCGGAATTGCTGGTTGACGCAGAAGTCGCGCACCAGCTGGCGCACCATCGGGTCGGGGATGGTGGCGAGCAGCCGTTGCTGCTCGGCGCTCAAGTGAATGGCGTCGATGGCATCGAGCGTGTTGGCCGAGCAGGCCCAGGTGAGCTTGGCGCTCCCAAGCCACTCGCCCATGCGGGCCACGCTCATCGGGTGCCAGTCGCGGTTGAAGTATTCATGCGCCAGGTAGTGGCGGTTTTGCTCTTTGATGCGCTTGAGGCGCTCGGCAATCTGTGGGTTGGCGCGCGCGTAGGCTGGGTTGGCGGCCAGCAGCTGCTCGGCAAAGTGGAGTGCGGCATCGATCCGGCTGACGATGCCGACACCGTCGGCGCCCAGCACCCGGGCGTGTTCGGTCAAGAGCTCGCGCAGGGGCACCATGGCCGCCCAGCCGGGCTGGGTGTTGTAGCTGATGTAGAGCACGCCGCCCACCTTGAGCTTGCGGCGGATGAAGTCGACGATGACACGGCGGTTGTCGTCCGAGATCCAGCTCCAGATGCCGTGTAGCCCAATGTAGTCGAAGTCGGGCAAATCCGCACGGTTGGCAAAATCAGCAAAGGCGTCATCGTAGAGCTTGGCGCCCGCGCCTGATGCGGCCGCGAGCTCCTGGGCAAAGCCGGCTTGCGCGGGGTTAAAGTCGGTGCCATACCACTGCACCGCACTGCCTGCGGCGTGCAGGTTGATGCTCATACCTTGGCCAAAGCCGAGTTCGCACGCCGTGCCCACTTGTGGGGGCACGAGGCCCTCATGGAGCAAGGCCAGCCGCAGACGCAGCGGGTTGAGTTCGGGGTAGTAGCCGTAGGTGTAGGTGATGTCGGCCACGTAGCCGGCGGTCCAGTCGGTCATGAGAAAGCTCCTTGTCGTGCGTTACCACACCCGCGGGGAAAAGTTGGGCGCGTTCTTCAGCACGACCGCCTCGCCTGACTGCGCCAACACCCACAAGCCGGCAGCCTCGGCCGCCTTGGCCGCCTCGTCATCGACCACCATGCCAGCGACTGCCCCGTGAATCTTCATGTCCGCGTACTTGGGCAAGAGGCGCTTCATCTTCTCCATCCGCGCCAGGTGTCGCTCGACCGCTTCCTCGGTCAGCCGACTTTTGCACTCCACCGCCACGGCCGTGTCGCCATCGACGACCAGAAGGTCGATCTCGATGGTCTCGCCGCCGCGGCGCGAGGTGACGCGCCGGTGCACTTCGCTCACATCGAGCCCGCGCGCGCGAAAAAGCTCGACCACCGCCGGCTCGACCATCGCCTCGACGAACTCACCCAGCCGGTTGCCCAAGTCACCAAAGCGGCGCGAGAGGTTGTCGAAGCGCTCGAAGACTTCGCGCATCTTGCGGTCGGTCTCGCGCATCTGCGCTTCGGTCTCTTGGAACTTGCGGTCGGTCTCTCGAAAGAGGGCCTTGATCTCCTCCCAGCTCATCTCGGCGGCGGTGCTCATGGGTATGCTTCCTGGGTTTGCATTGTTTTCAATTATCGCACAAACGCACCAGCGGCACCCCTAACGAGCAAAGAGAATCGGGAAACGCAGAACGAGGCTACGCCGCCTTCAGCAGACTGACTTTCACTGACCGTCTCGACTGTAGCTTGCGCGGTCATCGTCTCGATCGCTTGCTTGACGCGTTTTTCCACCACTTCCGGCTGCAAGCGCGCTTTCAGGCTCGTGTAGTCGCTTGCTTCCGGCGTCTTGGCAATCCCGGCGCGGATCGGATTGAGATCGACATAGGCCACCGCCGCGAGCAGCGCCTGCTCATCCAGAAGCGCCTGGCTATTGAAGCGGCCTTCCCAGAAGCGGCCCTTGACGCCCTCTTCGGCATTCGCCTGTCGGGCGATGCCTTCGTTGAGGAGGCGCATAAACCTAAAAACGCTCTACTAATAATCTCACCGAATCCTTTTCAAATACCCATCCGGTGCCACGGTGATCAGCAGTTTGTGAGGGATGCTTTTGTCGATCTCGAACTCGGGATGGGTCTTGAGATAGTCACACACCGCCGTCTTGGGGTTGTTGCCCTTGTCCCATGGGCGATCGGGAAAGCTGCCCGGGGGCATGTCCTCAATGATGGTGTCGAAGACGACGCAGTAGCTTCCGACACTGACCAAGGGGGCGTAGGCTTCGAGCTCGGCCAGCACGTGGTCGTGGGTATGGTTGGAATCGAGGCAGACGAGTACGCGCTCGTAGTCTTTGGCAATGGTTTTGACTTGCGCGATCACTTCAGGGGCAATCGATGAACCTTCGATCATCTGGATGCGGGTGGACATCGGGTGCGCTTCGATGGCGGCGCGATTGTGGGGGCGAATCTCGATATCGATGCCCAGCACCTTGCGGCGCGAGGCACGTGGGTCGAGCGTCTGGCCAGACTCGATGGCATCGCATAGATCGAGCAAGGCCAGCAGTGAAGCATAGAGGATGAGGGAACCGCCGTGGGCAATGCCGGTCTCGATGATCAGGTCGGGCTTGACCTGCCAAATGAGTTCTTGCATCGCGACGATGTCTTGGGGGTACTGGATGATGGGGCGGCCGAGCCATTCAAAGTGGTAAGAATACTTAAATCGATTGGCGTGGATTATCCATTTCAATGATTGTTCAACAAGTGCTACATTGGCGCCTTGTTGGGCGACTTCTGCAGCGCATTCCTGCTTAAATGTTTGGTAACGGTTCATTGACTATCGGTTCTTTTGTTGAGAAGACTTTCTGATAATGTGCGCCGGATTACCCACCACAACGACGCCTGACGGTATGTCGTTGATGACTACAGCACCAGCGCCGATCAGTACATCATTGCCAATGGACAGACGCGGCAGAATTACAGCTCCAGCGCCAACCATGACATTACGGCCGATGTTCACGCAGCCACAGACGGTTGCTCCCGGTGCTAAGTGACCACCGTCACCTAGTATGGACTCATGATCTAGAGAGGCTTTGTGATTGATAATACAGGCTTCACCAACTCTTGCGGCGGCGGCGACTACAGCTTGTGCGAGTATCTGCGAACCTTCCCCAAACGATGCGGTAGGGCTAACCGACGCGAGCGGATGAGTTATGGTGGCCAAACGCAAACCGCGATCACGGAATAGCTGCTGGATGGCGAGGCGATCATCGCCTCGGTGACCACCTATGGCTACGAAACCTGTAACTCTGCTTGGGTCTGGATGACTACTTATCCAATCTTCGAAGCCAGAAAGACCATGAAAAACAGGCACACCGTCTATGACAGAAGTGACAGGGTTTTGATCAAACAGTGCGATTACACGAGCACCCCTGACGGCGAGGGTCTCGGCTAATACCATGGCATGGCCAGCACAACCCCAAATAATGCATTCATGCATTGAAAAGTCCTTCAATAACCTTTACGACTCGACCCAATTCTTCTTCAGTTATATTATAGTAACTAGGCAAGTTGATGGCTCTCCCCGCTATATCCCAGGAGAGTGTATTATTTGGGATCGGCTGAAACATCGGCAAACTCGACAACGGCCAAAAAAACACTCTTGCATCGATATTCTCCTCGGCAAAAGCGCTTAGTAACGCTTTTCGCGTAACACCGGTTTCCTCATCTAAAACGATGGTCGGCATCCAGAAACCATTTTGGGTGCCCGATGGCTCCGGGTTCATGCGAATGCCGGGCAGATGGCTTAGCTGTTGCTGGTAGTAGAAGAATATCTCTCTTTTGCGAGCGATGAGCTCATCGATCCGCTCCATCTGTGCACAGCCAATCGCCGCCTGGATGTTCGACATCTTGTACTTGAACCCTACCACTTCCGGCCAGAATTGCCGGGTTTCCCCCCGTCGGCGGCCGTGATTGCTCAAGGTCAGCACCCGTTCGTAAAGGTCGGGGTCCTTGGTAACGAACATGCCGCCTTCGCCAGTAGTGATGGTCTTGGTGCCGTGGAATGAAAAGACGCCAAACTTGCCCATTGACCCGGCACGTTTGCCACGGTAAATGGAACCGATCGCTTCTGCCGCATCTTCGATAATGGGAATCCCATATTTCTCACCGATTGCAATAAGACGGTCCATGTCGCAAAGGTTGCTGTAGAGGTGAGTGGCGATGATGGCGCGGGTGCAGGGAGTAATCGCCTTTTCGGCTTGCTCGGGATCGATACACCAGCTATCGGGCAGGATGTCGACAAAGATCGGTGTCGCCCCCAGATGAACAACGGGCGCAACTGTGGCGATCCAGTTGGTGTCAGCAAGAATCACCTCGTCGCCTGGTTTGACCCCGAGCGCAGCGAGACCCATGTGTAAAGCGCCGGTGGCGCTGGATGTGGCAATGGCAAACTCCACCCCCAGATGTGCTTTGAACAGGTTCTCGAACCGCTCGATGTACTCATAGCAACGCTCGCCCCAACCATGTGCGGCGGCATCGGTTGCATAGGCCATCTCTTTCTCGGTGATCGATGGCTTGGTGTAGGGAATTCTGGGTTTCATTGGATTTTCAGCTCCGGTACCGCCGTGACGAATCGCCCGCCCCACTGCCGAATGTAATCAAGCTGCCTCATGATCTCTTCGCGCAAGTTCCACGGCAGGATCAGCACGTAGTCGGGCTGGGCGGCCATCAACGCGTCGGGTGGCCGGATCGGGATGCGACTCCCAGGCAGAAACTTCCCCTGTTTGGCAGGTGCCGCGTCGCAGACGAAAGGGAGCAGATCAGGCTTGACGCCGGCGTAGTTGAGCAGTGTGTTGCCCTTGGCGGCGGCGCCGTAGCCAACGACCTTCTTGCCGGCGCGTTTTTGTTCGATGAGAAACAGCAGCAGCTCGTCCTTGATCCGCTCGGCGCGGGCCTGAAAGCCCTGGTAGGGGGCCAGTGTCCGCAAGCCCCGTGCCGACTCTTCGACGAGCAGCTTGGGCACCGTCGCCTCGGTGGGGCGAGGGTCATCGACATGGCAGCCATAGACGCGCAGGCTGCCGCCGTGGGTGGGAAGTTGCTCGACATCGAAAACGCGCAGCCCCGCAACCGCGAAAATCCGGGTGACGGTATAAAGAGACAGGTACGAGAAATGCTCGTGATAGACGGTGTCGAACTGGGTCTCATCGATCAGCCGCAAGAGGTGCGGAAACTCCAGCGTGATGGTGCCGCCGGGTTTGAGTACCGCCTTTAGCCCGCGGGTGAAGTCGTTGATGTCGGGCACATGGGCATAGACGTTGTTGCCGACCACCAGATCGGCCTGCTTGCCTTGCGCCGCCAAGGCCTGGCCCGGCACCTCGCCAAAGAATTCACGCAGGATGGGCACGCCGAGCGCCTCGGCGGCAGCGGCGGTGCTGGCCGTGGGTTCGATCCCTAGACACGGGATGCCGGCGGCCACGAAGTTTTTCAGCAGATAGCCGTCGTTGGCCGCGATTTCGATCACGAAGCTCTCTGGGCCCAGCGCCAGCCGCTCGCGGATCGCTTCGGCGTAGCGCCGGGCGTGTTCGAGCCAGGTGGTCGAGGTGGAGGAGAAGTAGGCGTAGTCTTTATTGAAGAGCTCATCGGCGCGGGCGTAGTCTTCGGTCTGCACGAGCCAGCAGCGGTCGCAGACGTAGAGCTTGAGGGGATACCAGGTCTCCGGGGCGTGCAGGTCGGCGTCCGTCAAGTAGGCGTTCGACGGGGGCGCAAACCCCAGGTCGAGAAAGACATGGGTGAGTGGTGCCTGGCAGTGGCGACAGTTCATGCGGCAACTCCGGCAAAATCAGCAGGCAGCGGCGCCGCGCCGGCGTCGCGCTCCGAGAGCTCGGTGATTTCCTGCGGCCAGGCGATGGCGAGCCGAGTCTCCTGCGGATGGATCCGCCCTTCGGCTTGCGGTACGTAGGGGTGGGTGTGCAGGTAAAGGAGTTCCACCGCGTCGGTCAGCGTCTGAAAGCCGTGGGCACAGCCTTCGGGGATCAGCAGCGCCGCGCCGTTGTCGGCGCTGAGCCGCTCGGCGTACCAACAGAGGAACGTGGGCGAGCCCTGGCGCAGGTCGACGGCCACGTCCCAGACTTCGCCGCGTAGGCAGATGACCAGCTTCATTTCGGCATGGGGCGGATACTGAAAGTGCATTCCCCGTACCGTACCGCGCTTGGCGGTGTAGGAGTGGTTGATCTGCGCAATCGGTTTGTTCCAGCCAGCAGCGCCGAGTTCTTCGGCGCAAAAGAGGCGCGCAAACGCACCGCGAGCATCGGCGAGGGGCTTGCGTTCGATGCGATGGAGGCCAGCGAGCGGCAGGTTGGTGAGGGTGAAGCGGTTCATGTCAGCGCCCCATACTCGGCGAGGAGAGCTCAGGGTCCCCGTAAGTAAGCTTCACTGCGATATTTTATTCATTGGCGCTCGCATTCTCGCGTTCAGGTTTTCGCAAAAACCCTGCCTTCCTTGCGGGGCGGGGAGTTGCCTATGATCTCAAGCCCCCATCACCAGACGCGCGGCTCGAACGAGTCGTCGTTGATAAGCCGCACCGTCTCGCCCGACTGCGCCAGCACCCATAGGCCCGCCGCTTGGGCGGCTTCGACCGCCTCGTCTTCGACCACCATGCCAGCGACTGCCCCGTGAATCTTCATGTCCGCGTACTTGGGCAAGAGGCGCTTCATCTTCTCCATCCGCGCCAGATGTCGCGCAACCGCTTCCTCGGTCAGCCGACTTTTGCACTCCACCGCCACGGCCGTGTCGCCATCGACGACCAGAAGGTCGATCTCGATGATGTCCCCTCCGCGGCGCGAGGTGACGCGCCGGTGCACTTCGCTCACATCGAGCCCGCGCGCGCGAAAAAGCTCGACCACCGCCGGCTCGACCATCGCCTCGACGAACTCACCCAGCCGGTTGCCCAAGTCACCAAAGCGGCGCGAGAGGTTGTCGAAGCGCTCGAAGACTTCGCGCATCTTGCGGTCGGTCTCGCGCATCTGCGCTTCGGTCTCTTGGAACTTGCGGTCGGTCTCTTGAAACTTGCGGTCGGTTTCCTTGCTCTGGACGGCCAGCTCGGCGACAAGCGCTTTAATGTCGTCCCAGCTCATCTCGGCGGCGGTGCTCATGGGTCACTCCCGGCATTTCGCGGCTGCCATTATCGCGTATGGGGCGGGCACAAGGGTCTGAACGGAAGCGGCGGTCGTGGGCGTGGATCTTCCGTGAGGCGCACAGAACCTGGGCAAACGTGGTCTATGCTCCTGTGGCCTGCTGAGCAAGCTGCGTTTGGCGCATCTTGCATCAAGCACCAAGAGATGCGGAACTTGGATTGTGGATTTTTCCAACACCAGCGAGCTGGCCCCGTCACCGATGACATCGAGGGCTTGCATGCTATCGCCGACGAGCAGGGCTGCATCATGTGTGAGCCTGATGTTGCCCTTGAGGGCTCAATGGCTGAATGGCCAGGCGCATGCCCATTGCTTTCAGAATCGCCGACAGGGTCTTGAGCTCGGGGTTGCCCTTCTCGGATAGTGTTCGGTACAGGGTATGGGCATTGACGTCGGCCTGCCGCGCCACTTCCTGGACACCGCCGAACGCTTTGCTCAGGGTACGCAGTGCCAGCATCAGGTCGGTCTCGTCGCCGTCTTCCAGCACAGAATTGAGGTAGTCAGCGGCCAGTTGCGGGTCTTTGCGGAACATCTCGACCGTCGCTTCCTCGTGAGTTCGGTATGTCTTGGCCATTTCGCCTCTCCCAGTCCTTTAACAACCTTACGGCACGTTCGATGTCGCGGCTCTGCGAGCGCTTGTCGCCGCCGCTGGTCAGCAGGATCACCCTTCTGCCCACATGAGCGTAGTAGACGCGGTAGCCGGGCCCGACATCCACCCGCAGTTCCCACACACCGTCGCGCAGAGGCTTGCAATCACCAAACAAGCCCAGTTCCATGCGAGCAACACGCTTGATGATCGCCACCTTGGCCACCCGGTCACGCAGGGAGTCGAGCCAATCCTGGTATAGGTCGTTCTCGGCGTCGTCGAGGTAGTGGATGATCTCGTACATGGCTCATTTTAGCTTTTAAGCGAAATATTGCAAGCCTCAGAGCTTGCCCAAATACGATCTTCACGTATCCTTGCGCGCTCTTTTGCACAGAGGATCGTCTTGGAAATCTGGTTACTGATGCCGCTGCTGTTCGCTGGTGGCTACCTGCTGGGGCGCTGGCTGATCGCGTGGCTGCGCCTGCGCTTTCCGTGGCTGACGCGTTTCATGCGCTTTGCACCAGGCACCTCCATCAGATGGTTGCGGGCCCGGTCTCGATCACGGCACGCCAAGAAAATGGCCGACGGCAAAGCCCGCGGGCGGCCACCCACCCCGCCGTTCATTGTCGATGCCATCATCGCCATCAAGCGGGACAACCTGCGCTACAGCGCCGGACACATTGCGCGCATGATCTCCGGCGGCGAGCTCCATTTCCGCATCAGCAAGAGGACGGTTGCCCAGATTCTCAAGGCGCACGGTTTCACGCCACGGCCGAAAGGCAAGCGTCCTGCACGCGAAGAAGAACCCGGCTGGCTGACCACACTCTACAACCAGCACGTGATGGCCATCGACTTTTAAGGTGGTGCTTGACCTCACGGGCAAAGCGCTGTTCATCTTCAACCTGATCGACCATGGGCGGCGCGTGCTGCACTGGTCACGCGCAACCTACCACCCCACTGCCGAGTGGGTGGCCCAGCAACGGCGCAACGCGTTCATAGACCCTCCGCAAGGAAACCCGCGACTTGAGTCGCGGGAGGAATTGCGGGCGCGCGAAGTGCGCCATGTGGTGTATAATGCACCGCAAGCGTGGTCTCCGGGCGCACGCCGACTGTAACGCCAGTCGAAACCTGGCCCGGATTGGCAGCGGCGCCCCGCTGCCAAGGGCGGCTGTAAACACGCCCAATGTTGGGGATGTGGTCAACCATGTTTGCTGCGTCTCACAATAAAGCCTTCGACTTCAGTCGAGGGTTGTTTACGGACTCGGATGAGTTGCCGCACGCCCCCACATGGCCAACGGTGGGCAGCCGCCGATATTGCCGGAGGTGGCGAACATACCCGCAGTCAACGACCAGGACTTCTTCAAGACGCCAAGAAAGCTCGTGCGCCAGAAGTGGCTCGGCGGCTTGCACTCCAGCTATCGCTGGACGGCGTAATTCCGGACTGACGGGTTCGGTGATTCACGGCCATCGGCGCCGACAGCCGAGGCTATAGCGCGCCCGAAAACCACCCATTGCAGTGTCCCTTATTTGACTTGCAGAGATCGGACGTCACGTCAAATTAAGTGTAACTTCCTTGCAGCGCTTGGCGACTGACGAACCCTTGCCCGTCAGCCAACGGGATCACGCACTGACCGGCAACTGGTCGGGCTATCGGGAATGCCACCCCAAGCCCGACCTGCTGCTGATCTACAAGAAGCCGGATGACGATACCTTGCGCATCGCCCGACTGGGTTCGCACAGCGAGTTGTTCAGCTGATGGCGTGAATCACAGCCACCAGCCATTTCCAAAAAAACCGTGGTCTGTCCCCTATTATTGCGCCTGCTCGGACGCTGGCACAACCGACGCTGGCGGAACGGCGGAATAGCGGTGCCGTTCTACTGGTCGGCGGGAATGCGCGCAAGGGTGCCGGCCCAGTCGAGAATCAGCCGGTCGGCGGTCATCAGTGGCGTGTTGCGGTCGATGGCGGTGGCCACAATGAAGCGGTCGGCGGGGTTGCGATGCAGGTTCTCAAGCTGGGTGGCCAGCAAGGCGATGCGGCCATCGACCGGAATTTCCGTCAGGCCCGCCCGCAGCCAGTCCTCGCGCCACAGCACAACCGGCATGGGCAGCACGATGCGGCCGCGTTCCGCCAGCATGGCCACCTCCCAGAAACTGATGGCGCTGACCGCCACCTGCCCGACACGCCAGTCGGCCTCGATCCGCTGCCGCGCTTGCACCCCGAGCGCGGGGTCGTCGCGATCCATCCACAACAGGGTGTGGGTGTCGAGAATCACGCCAGCGCTTTCCAGAGACCGTCTTCCAGTGGTGCCAGGACGTCACCGTGAATTTCAAGGTTCCGGTGCAGGCCAAACGGGGAGTCGATACGCTGTCCGGAAAAGGGACGCAATTCGGCCACCGGCTTGCCATTCTTAGTGACGACCCAGACCTCGCCGGTGGTCGCCACGGCATCCATCAGGGCGAGACACTTGGCCTTGAATTCAGAGGCTTGAATGGTGTGCATGGCGTTCTTTCTGTGGATAACCATGCACGTGACTATAGTCACCAGAGTGGTCTTCTTCAATACCGTCCGCAAAGTCGCTGCGCTTCTCCAGCGGTTGGCTGGACGGAGCGAGGCTCACGCCGCCTTCTTCTCGAACACGCAGCTTGCCGCCCGCATCCCACGCAGGAACTTCGCCTGTCGCCGGGCAGCAAGCTCGACCAACGCCGCCGGCTTGCCGATGGCGCTGCCAAACTCCTTCAGAAACTTCGTGCCATGCTCGATGAACGCCACCGTGTCGATCCCCAACCGGTGTTCTTCATACTTGCCTCATACTTGCGATACGCGCCACGCTCCCCGCTGCGTTCGTGAAGTCCCGCCCCGATCTGGCTGGAAACCTCGTAATCCATCAGCTTCGCCAGTACGCCTTCCACCAGCGAACGCAAAAAATCTTCGCCGCCCTGTTGCCTGATCATCTGCACAAATGCCATGCTGTCGTCGGCCATCGTCTTCTCCTCGGTCAAGTTGTTAATCGCAATCTCAACCTTACCGAAGTTCTTGATGACGGTGGCCAACGCCACCTTCGCTCAGAATTACACCACTTGCGTGGACTCTATCCACGCCGGCGCGCATCGCGTCGACCGCCAAATCGATGAATGCCCGGACCTTGGGTGTCAGGTAGCGGGCACTGGCAAACACCGCATGGATGGGTACGGTGGGGACTGCCCAATCGCTCAGCACCGGCTGTAAGTGGCCATCCCGAACGGCAGGAATTGCGATGATCAAGGGTAGCTTCGCGATGCCCAGTCCCGCGATGGCGGCGTTCCGCACGGCAAAGACGTTGTTCGCCTTCAGCCGCGATTGCCGCACGATCCGCTCCTGACGTCCCTCTTGTGACAGGATCCACGACGCCTGATGGCTGCCGCCCGCAAAGGCCAGAATGTCGTGACTTGCCAGATCGCCCGGTAGTGCAGGGGTTGTGCGCCGTGCCAAATAGGCAGGCGCCGCAAACAAGCCGTATTCCATCTCGCCCAGTTTGCGCGCGGTGAGTGTCGAATCCGCCAGCGGCCCCACCCGGATGGCCAGGTCGAACCCCTCGTGCACGATATCCACGAGCCGCCCGGTGAAGTCGGCGTCCACCCGGACTTGCGGGTAGCGCTCCAGGTAAGCGGTAATCCAGGTGCTGACCGCAATCATGCCGAACTCCACACCGCAGGTCAGGCGCAAAGTTCCCCGCGGCTCACTGTGCGCCTGCTGCACCGCGCGTCGCGCCTCGTCGGCTGCGCCGAGGATGCCGACCGCCCGTTCAAAAAACTCACGCCCGACTTCGGTGAGCGACAACGAACGGGTCGTGCGTGCGAGCAGGCGCACGCCCAATTCGGCCTCGAGCTGGCTGACCACGCGCGAGACATGCGCCTTCTGGCTGCGCAGCTGCTCGGCTGCGCGGGTGAAGCTGCCGGTCTGCACGACCTTGACGAAGGTTTCGAGCTGACTGAGTTCCATTGTTGTGTTTTGTGGCAACAGAGATTCGCATTCTGACCGATTTATCTTAAGTCGGAAACGATAGACACTGCACCCGGTTTCATCTTCCGCCTGTTCCGGAGATCGCCATGAGCCTCAAAGACCCCAATGTCCTGAACCCCAACGCCAAGAAGCGCATCGCCATCGTGATTGCCAACCCCGCCGTCTCCAGCACCACCGGCTGGCCGGTGGGTTTCTGGTGGAGCGAGTTGACCCACCCGTACCATGTGTTCACCGAGGCCGGCTACGAGGTCGACCTGTTCAGCCCGAACGGCGGCCCATGCGAAGCCGACGCGATGAGCGACCCGAACGACCCCAGCGGCTCCAGCAAAACCGACTTGATCAGTGCGGCGGTGCTGGCTTACGCCAAGGGAGCGGATGGCAAACTGATCGCCAAGGGCAAGACCGTGACCGGATTTGCCAACTGCGAGGAGGACTACGCGGACAACGCGGTGTGGAACTACGGGCTGCTGCCGCGCGACAAGCATGTGATGCCCTGGCGCATCGAGGACCGGCTCAAAGCCATCGGTGCCAACTACGTGCAGGCCGGCCTGTGGCGCAGCTTCGCGGTGCGCGATGGCAACCTGATCACCGGCCAGCTGAACTTCTCGGGCGAAGAAACCGCTCGGCTGGTCGTCGAAGCGCTGGGGCGTTGAGCATGAGCAACATGCCCCGTGTGCTCGTCACCGGCGCCACCGGCAACATTGGCCGGGCCTTGGTCGCCCAACTGTTGCACGACGCCCCCGATTTCGAGGTCATCGCGGCCTCGCCCAAAGGGGAGCCCGTATTGCAGGCTCCCGGTCGCGCCTTGAACCTCCTCGACCCCGCATCGACCCTATCGGCCATGCAAGGGGTGGATCGGCTGTTTCTGGTCACGCCGGCGCATCCCGACATGGAAACCATGACTCTGCATGCGGTCAACGCGGCCCGGCCGCAGGGTGTCCAGCACATCGTCAGGGTCTCCGGCGCCGGTGCAGACCCGACGTCAGACATCGCCATTGCCCGCTTGCAAGGGCGCTGTGACCAGATCGTCATCGACTCGGGGATCACCTACACCTTGCTGCGCCCGAAGAACTTCATGCAGAACTTCACCAGCTTCCTGCGCGACATGATCCGCTCGGGCACGGTGTACTCGTCTCAAGGTGAGGGGCGCGTGCCCTTCATCGACGCACGGGACATTGCGGCTGTGGCCGCTCGGGTTCTGATGGCACCCGATGACCACGCCGGACGGGCCTACACCCTCACCGGGCCGCAGGCGCTCACCAACGCCGAGGCGCTGGCGGTCATCAGCCGCGAAATCGGGCGAACCGTCACACTGGTGCCGATCAGCGAAGAACAAGCCATTTCGGGGATGCGCCAAGCCGGCATGCCTGAGCCCTTGGTGCAGGCGATGTCGAGCCTGAATCGCATCATCGCCGCTGGCTGGGTCGCCGAAGTGACCGAGGATGTCCCGCGCCTGCTGGGCCGCCCCGCGACGGCATGGCCGGACTTCGTGGCCGAGCACCGCAGTGTATGGCTTTGAGCACGCAGTCCGCACGTCTAACCCACGTTCTAGACAGGAGAAAGACATGAGCATTTCCATCATTGGTGCCGGCAACGTCGGCATGGCGCTGGGCAGCGCGCTGACCCGACGTGGAGAGTCGGTGGTGTTTGGCGTGCCGGATCCCGACAAATATCGGGACGCAGTCTCCGCCTTGGGGGATCGCGCCCGCGTGACCACGACTGCGCAGGCGATTGCCGCCAGTGATGTCGTGATTCTCGCGGTGCCCTATGCGGCGCTGCCCGCGATCGCGCAAAGCGTGCCCGACTGGCAGGGCAAGATCCTGGTCGATGCCACCAATCCGTTGGCCCAGGGATTGAATGGCTTGTTGGTCGGCACCACGACGTCGGGCGCCGAGGAACTCGCCAAACTGGCCAAGGGCGCGCGTGTGGTCAAGGCGTTCAACACCACCGGCGCTGAAAACATGGCCGATAGCCACTATCCAAACGGCGTGCCGATGATGCCGGTCTGCGGTGACGATGCCGATGCCCGCCAGCGGGTGATGGCGCTGGCCACGCTGATCGGTTTCGATGCCGTGGATATGGGCCCCCTCTTGGCGGCGCGCTATCTGGAACCGTTTGCGATGACATGGATTCATCTGGCCATCAAGCAAGGCTACGGTCGCAAGTTTGCGTTCGGCATGTTGCGCCGCGACTGAGGGCCCGCGCATCAGCGAGCGTGACGACAGCCTCGCATCGCCAAGGGCCGCAAGGCCAGCTGGTTCGGACCATTGATCAAGCCGGTGCTCGTGTTCGACCTGGTTGGCTGGGTAAAGCCCCCATCAGGTGGCCGCGGCTCTATTCGTCTTTGGCTTGCTAGTCATCTGGTGAGGTGATTGAGGCAGACCTTCTTTGACGCGCGCCTGGGCGAGGACTTGCCGGCCCAGTGCGGGCCCGGTCGAAGCAGAGGCTGGCGGTCGCCTGACTGGCCAGTGGCGAGACCGAGCTGAGCGCAGCGCGGGCTTGAGTCATCCTCTGGCGCTGACTTTCCCCGTGGCTGGCCGAATACAACACGCTCCCGTTGTCGCCCTACGTGGAACATCTTCCCAAACGGTTCGGACTTGGCCGCACTCGCAGTCGGGGCGGCCATCTCGTCAGTCGGGGGGCGCCTTGATCGGATCGGCGCCTTCGACTGATTGCGTGTCCAGTGTGAGTGTGAAAGAGACTGTGGCCCGCAGGAGGGCTACCGATCGCCGAGCAGTACAGAGCGATCGCCAGTGATTCCGCTCAAGCCTGCGCTGGTTGCAGATGCCGGTCGTTTGGAGACGGTGCACCGTCCACCCGCGAAGCCCGACGCCGTTCCGGGCTTTTTCATAGACCCTCCGCAAGGAAACCCGCGACTTGAGTCGCGGGAGGAATGGCGGGTGCGCGAAGCGCACCATGTGGTGTATAAGACAGTGTGGTCTCCGGGCGCACGCCGACTGCAACGCCAGTCGAAACCTGGCCCGGATTGGCAGCGGAGCCCCGCTACCAAGGGCGGCTGTAAACACGCCCAATGTTGGGGATGTGGTCAACCATGTTTGCTGCGTCTCACAATAAAGCCTTCGACTTCAGTCGAGGGTTGTTTACTTGCGCCACAGCCAGAAAAGAAGCGTCAGCAGCAGCGACAGGACGATCGATGTCGTCAGCGGGAAGTAGAAGCTAAAATTCTCCTGCTCGGTGCTGATATCGCCGGGCAGTCGACCGAAGGGCAGTTTCGTGAGCCACGGCCAGAGCAGGCCGGCGGCGATGAGCAGTGCGCCCAGAATGATCAACAGGCGTTGCACTTTAGGGTTCAGGGTTCATGTTCAAGATCAAATAGTGGGGCTGCAGGAGACTGGCGTCAAGTCTTCAACCCAGATTGTCCATTAGACCAGGCAGGATCCGTATGAAAGGCATTTCGACATATCGCTTTGCCTATTGCTACGGCTTGGGGCCTACAGGGGGCGCCTTTGCACCCGCGCTCCTCGCCAATAGGCACCGTATTGGCTCGTCGCGCTGAGACAAATTCGCACACCCTCGGCTGCCCAATCCGGTCGCGTTCCAATGGACAATCCGGGTCAAAAAAAAGTCGCAGCGAACCGGACCCATGGTCCTGGCGGCGATGAGTAGCGCTTGTCTGAGAAGCTGGATCCCGAACAGCCCCGATCAGAGCGCACCTCACGGCACCGCAGCGGCCAATGGGGATACCCGGCTTCTAGGAACGCTATGGCGAAGCGTAAGCTAAGGAAATGCTGAAGAAATCGTCGCGAGCGGGTGGAGGGCAAGGCGATTGGTGCGCAGGATGCAAGAAACGAGCCATTGGCGAAGTTTCGGCGAAGGCTCACATGAGCGCAGCGAATGTTACGCCGAAGCCACATATCAAGTAGATAGGCGAGCATCCGCGCACCGCGAGCCTCTCGCCCGCGCAGCAGATTTATTCAGCGTTTCCCTAGGGTCTGTTCTCAATTAAGCGAATAGCCGTATGCCGAATGGAAGGGATGCTGAATAAATCGTTCGCGGTCAATGACATGGCGAGGGGCTGTTCACAGCGGATGAATTATGGTCATATCCTGACTTTGAATTAAGTGGGTGTCCTTAAATATGATCCTTAAATTAAGTGGGTGTCCTTAACTCGCGTTTCTGCGCAGGGCACAGCGAAACCATCGGCGGTGAGTCGACCACGATCGGGAAGGATGAGATGAATTTTCAAGCGAAGCGGGAATGGGTTGAGTCGCGTGCGCCTGGCCTCGCTCCCCTAGACCCATAAGGGCTGGCACTATAGCACAAAGCCCGGCTAAACTTCCGGCTATGCCGCGCGGCTTCCCTGCTTGATTGGCCATCCCGTGAATCGAGGCCCTCGCATTCGGGCGGCGCCCGTTACCCCGCCACTGCCCGCACCCACTTAAGCTGCCTGGGCAGGCAAACCGTCTTGAGGTCATAGTGCGCCTGGGCGAATGCTCGCGCATTGGCCCCTAGGCGCTGCCGGACTGCAGGGTCGTCAAGGAGCGCGCACACCTCGTTGGCCAGCCCCGCGACATCGAAAAAATTCACGAGCCGCCCGGTCTCGTCGTGGCGAATCGCCTCATGGAGCGGCGGCGTGTCGCTCGCCACGATCGCACAGCCCGCGCTCATCGCCTCCAGCAGGCTCCACGAGAGCACAAACGGGTAAGTGAGATAGACATGCACGGTCGACAGTTGCAGCAGCGCGATGAAGTGCTGGTAGGGGATGTTCCCCAGGAAGTGCACCCGCGCCCAGTCGGCATCCGGAATACGCGGGTGCACCTCGTCGATGAAGATCTGCTGCCAGGTGCGGTTGCCGTAGCGCTGGGGGTCGGGGCGCGCGCCGTAGCTCACCTCATTGCCGCCGACGATGAGCACGCGGGCGTTCGGCCGGCGCTTGAGAATCTCGGGCAATGCGCGCATGAAGATGTGATACCCACGGTAGGGTTCGAGGTTGCGGTTGACGAAGGTGATCACTTCGTTGTGCCGGGTTAGGGTGATCGGCTCGCCAGCTTGGGGCGTGAGGGTTAGCGACACATGCGGGTTGGGCGCGATCGCGTCGGTGTCGATGCCGTCGTGCACCACGGTGATCTTGGATCGAAACGGCTCGGGGAAGGTGCTTGCCTGCCAGTGGGTGGGCGAAATCCCCGCATCGGCCACGTCGAAATGCAGCAGGTGGTTGAGGTTCTTGAGCCGCAGCCGGCACGCTTCGCCTTCCGGGTCGGTCGAGGGGAATTCGGGGTCGAACCCCACATCGGCCCCGTGTGGGTGGTAGAAGAATTCGCCGTAGATCCCCAGTTTCGTGCGCGGCCACACCTCCTTGACAAAAAGGCTCTCGCCCCAGCCGGGGTGGGCGATCACTGCATCGGGCGTAAAGCCCTGAGCGTTCAAGGCGCGCATCGCCCGGAAAGCAGCTTCGGCCCGAATCACCTTGGTTTCGAAATCGGCGACCCACGGGTGCACCGTGGGTGAGGTGCCGCGGGCCACCGCATAGGGCATCACCCGCACCCCTTGCCAGGTGGTGGCCGGGACTTTCTGGAGCGTCAAGGCGACCACCTCATGCCCCTCAGCCGCCAAGGCGGGTGCCAAGTGCTTGAACTGGCCGGGGAAGTTCTGGTGGAGGACGAGGAGCTTCATGCCGTCCACTGCCACGGGTCAACGAGCGCCAGACCTTCGATGCCGTCGAAGTCGCGCGTATTGCGGGTGACCAGCGTCAGGCGGTGCGTCAGGGCAATGGCGGCGATCTGGGCGTCTTCGACGGTGATCGGGCGCCCCGCGTGGGTGCGTCGCGCCACGATGTCGGCATAGCGGATGGCCGCCTGCGCATCGAAGGGCAGGCAGCGTCCGGCAAAGTCTTCGGCAAACATGGCTGCCGCCGCTTCGCGCAAGCCATCTTTGCGCTGCCCATCGGGCAGCAGGGCAATACCCAGCTCGATTTCGGCGCGGCTGATGGCCGAGACCCAAAGCTGATCCGCCGTTTGGGCGTCGAGCCAGACCACCACCTGGGGCGCAGGCGCTGGACGCATGCACTCGGAGAGCACGTTGGTGTCAAGGAGCATCATCGCGTTTCTGTCCAGTCGAGCGCAGTGCGCGGCAATGACCGCGGCGGGATATCGATCTCGGCCGCCGCCGAGGCAAAGCGGCCCACCAGCCGCTGTCCCAGCCCTGTGGCCGGCTGCGGCTGGGCCAGGGCCTGGCGCAAGATGGCGCGCACCTCCGCTTCCATCGAGCGGCCGTGGCGCGCGGCTTGCACGCGCAGCGCGGCTTTCAGATCGTCATCCAACTGGCGGATGGTGAGCGTGGCCATGAAAACCTCCCGTAATGATAGCATCGCATTCATTGTACTCATTGCCTGAGAACGCCACAAGCCCGCTGTCATCGACGCGAACAGCGCCACTTCAGCCGCCCCAGTTTCACCAGCCAGGCCAGGGCGCGAAAGACAAGTGGTTGCCGCTGGGTCGGGAGGGAGGTTGCCTGCTCAAGAGGCGTCCGCTGCGCGCTCAGGCGCGGCGAGCGGAAAGTGCTGAGCCGCCAGCGCGCGCAGTGCTGCCTCCTCCATCGGCCCCTTGCTGGCAAGCGCCCAGAGATCGAAGTAGGGGGCAACGCCGCGACGCAGCGCGGCAACGTGGGTAAAACCGACGGCAAGGAGCGTGTGGGTGAGCACCGCCTGGGTAAACCCGCAGCGGTGCGCCATGTAGCGGTTGCCGCGGGCCAAGGCGGGGCGATGGCCGTAGAGGATGTCGATCGGGGCGATCGGTCCGGCAGGTGCCGTGTAGCAGGGCTCCAGGAGCTTACCCTCAGCCACCAGCGCGCAGACCGATTGCAGATCGGGGCAGGTGATGACGGCAAAGCCGTCGGGCTTCAAGACGCGCCGGAACTCCTGGAGCGCCACGGGCACTTCGTGCGCTTCCAGGTGCTCGAGGTTGTGACTGGAGAAGATGGCATCCACCGAAGCATCTGCCACTTCCGCCATGTCGGTCATGGTGCCTACGACATCCGGGGCCACACTCGGGTCGATGTCCAGGCGCAGTTCGTGCCACTCGGGGGTGTTGAAGCCGCGTGTGGTCTGGTCTTTGTGCTTGGCGCCGCAGCCGACGTGGAGGAAGGTGGGCACGGCTACCACGCCTTGGGCTGGAACGCCTCGTCGTTCAACAGCCGCATCGTCTCGCCTGAGGGGGCAAGTACAAAGAGCCCCTTACGATAGGCGTAGGCAGCGACTTCCTCGGGCACGACCATGGCAGCGACTGCCGCCAAAAGCTTATAGCCGCCATACTCCGGCCAATACGTCTTGAAGTGCGCCAGGCGCTCGAGGTGTTCATTGACGTCATCGACCGAGAGGTGACTTTTGCACTCAACGGCAATGAGGGTATCGCTGTCGATGACCGCCAAATCGACTTGCGCCAGTAGCCGTCCGTCATCATCGCGGCAAGTGAGGTCTTGCATCGTGCGGTGCACTTTCAGGCCCCGCGCCTGGAAAAGCGCCACCACAGCCGGCTCGACCATCTCCTCGACAAACTCGCCCAGCCGATTGCCCAGGCGACCCAGATCCCGCGAGATGCGCTCAACCAGGCGGCGGGTCTCGCGCATCTGCGCTTCGGTCTCCTGGAATTTGCGGTCGGTCTCCTGGAATTTGCGGTCAGTTTCCTGGAACTTGCGGTCGGTATCCTTGCTTTGGATGGCGAGTTCTGCCACGAGGGCCTTGATCTCGTCCCAGCTCATCTCGGCGGCGGTGGTGCTCATCGACGTCTCTCCCCGGATTGCATGGCTTCATTCTCGCACAGCCGTCGGCACCCTTGACAAGGCAAGAAAATCGGGAATCGCAAAACGACACGACGCCGCTTCACTCTCGAACACCCGATTGGCCGCTTTCATCCCACGCAGGAACTTCGCCTGCCGCCGGGCGGCAAGCTCGACCAATGCCGCCGGCTTGCCGATGGCGCTGCCGAATGCCTTCAGCAAGCTCGTGGCATGTTCGATGAACGCCTCCGTGTCGATGCCCAGGCGCTCCAGGAGTTTCGGCGTCTTCTCGGGAATGAAGCCGCGCTTCTTGGGGTGCACGCATCGACCGAGTGTTTCGATGAGGTCAATGTAATCCTCGAAGGCGAAGGGTATCGCCCAATCTTCGCGCCCTGTCGCATCGAAAGGAAGCAAGGGGGCCGGCGTCAGTTCTGCCATCGCCGCTTCGTTCGTGTCGAGGGTGACGGAAGCCTTGCTCGCCGCAAGCGCTTCCTGAGCCGCCACGACTTTTTCCGCGCCGTGCCTGCCGACCTCGCTTTCATCGGCCGCAGTGATTGTCGGCGCTTGCATCGTCGCGATCGCGTGCTGGACGCGCTCTTCCACCACCTGCGGCTGCAGGCGCGCTTGCACGCTGGTGTAGTCGCTGGCTTCCGGCGTCTCGGCGATCCCCGCGCGGATCGGATTGAGATCGACATAGGCCATTGCCGCGAGCAGCGCCTGCTCATCCAGAAGCGCCTGACTCTTGAAGCGACCTTCCCAGAAGCGGCCTTTCACTTGGTCCTCCTGGTTCGCCAGCCGCGCAATCCCCTCGTTGAGCACCCGCATGAACCAGGACAAATCCGCCAAGCGGGCACGGTAGAGCTGCGCCCATTCCTGCACCCGCGCAAGCTCCGCCATCCCCAACTCGCCCCGGGTGCATGGATCGAGGTACCGCCGCACCAGCAGCGGGCCGGTGAAAAGCTGCGTCCAACGCATGAGCACCTCGTCATCGCTCAGGGCCTGCGCGCGCTGGGCATCGACCCGGAGCACGATGTGGTAGTGGTTGCTCATCACCGCATAGGCGGCCACATCGATGGTAAAGACCAAGGCGAGCTGCCGGATGCGCGCCTCGATCCACCCGCGGCGGTGGTCGAAGTTCTTGCCCGTGTGGGCGTCCTCACCGCAGAGGAAAGCACGCCGCACACAGCGGCTGACCACGTGATACCACGGGGTGTCGGAAAGCGAAACCAAGGTCGAGCGGGGGCGGGTCATGGGCGACGGATGGCAGAGCAGAGAATCATGCAGCTGTCTTCTCAGGTGGCGTGTTCGAAGGAAAGCTCGTAGAGCGTCTCGGGGGCAATATCGATTTCACCCGGCCACACAACAGTGCCGTAATCAACCCGCGCCAACGCAAAGAACGCCGGATTTTGCAGGCAGCGATAAATGGGTAAATGCAGGTAAGGACGCATATCGAATCGCCGCTTCTCGCCGTTGGAAAATGTCAGCGCTAGATGAAAGTTTGGCTCAACTGCAACGGAAGTCACCCTGATCATGGATGGCCTCCTCAGCGCAACGGCTCGATTTTGAAAATTGGCTCGCCCTTTGCGGCCAAGGCCCAATCAGCCATCAGTTCCTCCTCATGGATCGCTATCCAGGCTTGAAGAATGCGCAGTTTCTTAAGGGGCAATTCACCTTCAATGAGTTCCCCGTCTGGAATCGAAACAACCACCTCGCCCCCCCGATACTCCACGTGCAAGTGTGGCAAGTGATGCTGCTGGCTGTCCATGTAAAACATGCGGATAACCAAACCGTAAAACATGCTGATGGTGGGCATAGCGAGCCTCATGAATAGCGAAGTGTCCCGCCATAAGCGGACCGCACACCTTACATGGTCTGTACCCTATTACCGACGAAACCAGGGTCGAGCGGGGCGGGTCATGGGCAAAGGATGGCAGAGGGTGGGGAGGATGTCCGGCGTTCTATTTTCTCATTGTTACCTAATGTTGAAGAAAAACCCCGCCCTTCTTGCGAGAGGCGGGGCAAGTGGTTTTGACTCCAGCGTTTTGCAGGCTTCGAGGAATGGGCCGGAAAATACGACCTACCCTCTATCCCGCCTTGCAACGCTTAGGCAGCGATGATTGCCAGGTTGTTATTGTTGAACGCGGCGTAGTCCGACGCGCTCATCGAGATGCTGCCGATGATGGTGATCGTGTCGGTCGTTTCCACCGTCGTATTCACACCCGAGTCAACCAAGCCGACCACCGCCCGGCTGTTGGTGGTGTCGTAGAACATCACGAAGATGTCATCGCCTGCCGCCACCAAGCCGGTTACCGTCGCTGTCCCGATCGCGGCGTTGAAGGCTTGCTGCGCCGTCAAGCCTGCCGTCGCAACGCCCGTCGTCAGCTTGATGAGGTCGGTGCCGGTCACGATGCCCGCCGCGCCGGCGTTTTGGGCGACATTCATGACCGTGGTGGCACCCGCTGCGTCAGCGGCTACTCCACCAAAGAATGCGGTACCACCAAAGTAGTTACCGATGGCTGCCGACAGTTGCAGAATATCCGTCGTCGTCGCCGTGCTGCCGACGGTGAAGTCGGTGATATAGGCCACATTGTTGTACAACCCCGGCAGATTATTAGAGGCAGCGGCGCCCCGCAGGATGAAGGTGTCGAAACCCGCACCACCGGTCAGCACGTCGCCAGCGGTGGCAGGGTTGCCCGTCACCACGTTGGCGATCGTGTCATTCCCGTCGCCGCCGTTGATGATGTCGCCAGCGGTGGAGCCGTTGAGCGTGTCACCATTGGCCGTGCCGGTGATGCTGGTCGCGGTCGTGCTTGTGCCGCCGGTCAAGGTCAGCGTCGCCGCGCCGGTCATGCCCGAGGCGTCGATGCTGTCGGCGCGCACCGCGCCAGTGAAGGTGATATTTTGGCTACCGGTGATCACCAGCGCTTGAGTGGCCGCGGTGTCGGTGATGGTGAAGGTGCCGCCAAAGGAACCCGCGCCGCCTTGCACCAGCAGGTTAACGGTCTCGGCGCCGTTGATGGTGACGTTACCGCCGCCAAAGGTGTTGCCGGCGCCACTCGAACCCAAGGTGACATTGAGGACGTCGTTGGTGGCCGTGCCCGCGACGTTGACGGTCAGGTTATTGCCGCCGGAGTCGTTGCCCTGCAAATCCAAGCTGTTCGTGCCAGCCGCGTAGCTCACGGTACCGGCACCAGCCATATCCGCCCCAAACCGCAGCCCGGTCGCACCGAAGTTGCTGACGGTCACCGTGCCGTTGAGGCCATCGGACAAACCAATGACTTCGATATTCGACACATTGCTCTGAACCGTCGTCGCGCCGGTGGCTTCAGTGTTTTTGAGCACCAGGCGGTCGGTATCGTCGCCGCCGTTGATGGTATCGTTGGCGGTGTAGGTGCCGTTCATGTCGATCACGTCGTCCTTGGAGCCGCCGGTGATCTTCATGTTCTGCGTATTGCCTGCAGCGACTTGCAGGTTGGTCAGCTTGCCGGTGAAGGCGCTGGCATCGACCTCGGTCACCGTGGTGTCGCCCAGCGGCAGGGTCAGATTCTGGCTGCCGGTAACCACAACCTTGGCCAGCGAGTTACCAGCGCCATCGGTAAGGCTGGTCAGCACGTTGGCCACCGTGCCTTGCGAATCCACGGTGATGGTCTCATAGCCGCTGCCCGCCGCCGACGGCTGCAGGGTGACCGTGCCCCCCGTGACCGAGCTGAGCTTGAGGGTCACGGCGTCCGACGTGCCCGACATCTTGCTGGACGCATTGGTCAGCGTGAAGTCCTGGTCCGTGTTGGAGAGCTCCACCGTGGTCGGCACGCCCTGGACGTTTTGCACAGTCGCGGTCGCGCCCGCGGCCGTGTTGTTGCCCGACTTGATGGTGGTGAGCTGGTTGTCGCCATTGGCGAGATCGAGCGTGAAGGCAGCAGCAATATTGCTCAGGTCGAGCTGCAGCACTTCGATGTTCTTCACCGAGGTCGGTGTGACGGTAGTAGCAGCAGTGTTGATGTGCTGCACGAACAGCGTGTCGGTGCCATCGCCGCCATCGACGGCATCGGCGTTGCCCAGGGTGTTGAGTTGGCCCGCTGAGGTGACAGCGAGGCTTGCGTCGAAGGTTTCGCCGGCCGAGGTACCGGTGATGTTGTCCACACCGGTAGTTAAGGTCTGGCCCGACGTGGATGACTTGGTGGTGAAGTTCAGCGTGGCGTTGTCGCTGATGCCCGCAAAGGCGTTGCCGTCCTCGTCCAAAATGGCGGTGGCGCTGACGTTGACCGCGTAGCTGGTGCCGGCCTTGAGGTCAGCGGTGGGGTTGATGGTGACGGTGTTGCCGCTGACGCTGACTTGGGTCGCGTCTTGGGTGTTGATGACGCGGTTGTCGGTGGCGTCGCTGATGTTGACCAGGGTGATGGTGCCGATGCCGAGCTTGACGGCTTCGTTGAAGGTCAGCGTCAGGTTGGCGTTGGCCGCAAAGTCGGTCGCGTTATCCGCCGGGTTGCTGCTCGTGAGCGTGGGCGGGGTGGTGTCGGTGGAGGTGGCTTTGGTGGAGTCGATCTTGTCGGCCTTGTTGCCCAGCGCGTCTTCGAGCACGGTGCCATCATAGGCGATGTAGGTATCGCCCGAGCCCAGCGCCGAGGCGAGGGTGAGCGTGACGGTGTTGCCCGAGATGGTCGCGGTGTTGATGGAGTAGCTGGCGCCGCCCTGGGTGACGGTAAAGAGCGCCGAGGGGTTGGACAGGGCCACGACCTTGAGCGCTTCGTCGAAGTTGATCTTGACCGTGGTGCCCGAGGCCGCGGCGCTGACGAACTTGGGCCCGATGTCGTCGACGTCGGTCACAGTGAGGGTGACGTCGGTGTCGGCGGACTTGTTGCCAGCCGCGTCGATGGCGCGCACCTTGAGGGTGAAGGTGTTGGGCGTGGTCTCGAAGTCGTTGGCGGCCTTGGTCTTGTCCGCACCGGCCTCCGTCAGGGTGATCTTGCCGTCTTTGTCGATGGCAAAGAAGCCGTCGTCGTTACCGCCGACGATCTCGAAGGTGGCGATGGTGCCAGCAGCGCCGCCGACACCGACGTCGCTGGCCTTGACGGTGCCCACGACGAAGCCCTCGGCCTGGTTTTCGTCGTAGGTAAAGGCCTGGTTGGCATCCACAACGGGCGCGGTGGTGTCGGTCTCCCCATCTTTGATGGCGACCACGCCGCTGTTGGCCACCGTCTTGTTCGAGCTGTCGAGCAGGGTGACCCTGAAGCCTTCGAGCCCTTCGGTGCCATCGTTGGCCACCGGGGTGAGGTCGAAGGTGGCGCTGTCGCTGCCGGCCTTGATGGTGACGCTGGAGACGACATCGGCGGGGAAGTCCGCCGCGCTGGCCTTGCTCAGCGTGCCGCCGTTGTCGTCGCCCGTGATGGTGACGGTAAAGGTGGTGTCGGCATCGACTTTTTGCGCGGCCTTGACCGTGAAGCTGAGCGCCGTGCCTTCTTCGACCTGGCCCGAAGCGGCAGTGAGGGTGAAGGTCTGGCCCGCGCTCCCGCCGCTCACGATATCCTGGATGGTCTCGTCGATCTGATCCTTGGCCGCCTGGCCTGTTGTGTCATCCGTCACGCCGGCAAGCAACTGAACCGCCAGGCTCGGGTCGTTCTTGAAGGCGTTGTTTTCGTCCACCGTATCGAGTTGCTTGGTAAACTCGACGGCCACACCGGTCTTGGCGATCATGGCGTCACGCTGCGCGGACGTCAGTTGACCGCTCAGATCGATGGGCCAGTTGGCCGGCTGATCGAACCCGCCATCGACATTGGGCATGAGCTTGAGGTCATTGAGCATGGCATTGGCCAGGCCCTTAAGCTTGATTATGCCCTGATTGAGCAGGCCGACATAGTAGTTGTAGAGATCCATCGAGGGCTGAGAGCCGGTCATGCGCTCGAACATCTCGGTGACGATCTGGCCGTTGTTCTTACCGGCGGTCGCGGCCTCAAGCAACGGGGTCAGATAGCTGACCAGGCTCGCCCCAGAAGGCTTCCAGACGCTGCCGTTGTTGTCGGCCAGGACCTGGCTGTAGGCCGCCAGCTCATCGGAGCTGGCCGGACGACCCAGGGTGACCAGGAAATAGGCAGAGACCTTGGCTTGATATTGCTCGGCAGTTGGCATGGTGAAAACTCCCTAGAGAGTGAGAGAAAGAAAGGTTGAGTCTGTGATCGAGGACTTGCCCAATGACCTCGGCGCCTTAACGGTCACACACCCGAGTTCTTAAAGGCCGGGCCACATTCAGGTTACTTAATACACTAAAACCACGGAAAGATCAAAGCCTGTGGTGTGCAAAAAAGCATCATGCCGTCACGTATGTTGTGATTTACCAACAGAGCCCCCTCTCCCTGGCCCCCCTCCCCCGAACCGCGGGGGGAGGGCCTCGTCACACCGGCGAAAGCCGGTGTCCAGAACCCCCGAACCGCGGGGGGAGGGGATTTGATCAGGGTCTCCTTAAAACAGGCGCGATGCGCACTAGTGTAGTCGATGGATACCTTAGGCTGCATCTAGAGTTTTCCTCCGGGAGGACAACAATGGTTCGAATCGCCTCGGCGAGGGTCTTAGATCCGCTCGGCGCCTTCTGGTTCGGCGTCCGATCGAACGCCGAGGCCATCCGGATACCAGCGCCCTGGATCGTTTAAACTTGGGCCTTCATCACCCAAAACCAAGGACACCCGACCACTGATGCCCGAGGACCGCCACGGCCCCGCCCTGGAACTCCAGGGGCTGGGTAAATGCTATCGCCTCTATGACCGCCCCCAGGATCGACTCAAGCAGTCTCTGGCCGATGGGCTCAATGCCTTGGCCAACCGTGCCCGCGCCCGCCTCGGCTACCCGCCCCGCCCCGCCCGGCATTACGCCCGTCCGTTCTGGGCCCTGCGCGGGGTGGACCTGCAGGTCGCCCGCGGCGAGACGCTCGGGATCATCGGACGCAACGGCTCGGGCAAATCCACCCTGCTGCAACTGGTCGCCGGCACACTCAAACCCTCCGAAGGCCATCTCCGCACCCACGGACGCGTCGCCGCACTGCTCGAATTGGGCAGCGGCTTCAACCCCGAGTTTAGCGGACGCGAGAACGTCTATCTCAATGCCGCCATCCTCGGTCTGCAACGCCACCAGATCCAGGACCGCTTCGAGGCGATTGAGTCCTTCGCCGGGATCGGCGAGTTCATCGACCAGCCGGTCAAGAATTACTCCAGTGGCATGGTGGTGCGGCTCGCCTTTGCCGTCTCGGTCTGCGTCGACCCTGACATCCTGATCGTCGACGAGGCGCTCGCGGTCGGGGATGCCGCCTTCCAGTTCAAATGTCTGCAACGGATCCGCGAACTGACCGAACGCGGCACCACCCTGCTGTTTGTCTCGCACGACCTGGGCATGGTCAAGACCTTCTGCCATCGCGCCCTCTATCTGGAACAGGGCCAGGTCAAGGCGATCGGCGACCCGGAGGCCATCGCCACCCAGTACCTGCAAGACATCCGCGCCCGTCAACGCGCCGAGCTGGAGGCCGACGCCCCACCGATCACCTGCCGACCCGCACTCGGCCCCAGCGACAAGGCCGCGGCCTTCGGCGACGGCAGCGCCGAGATCCTCAGCGCCCATCTCGGCGACAGTGAGGCGGCGCGCGGACTGTATGAGGTTGGCAGACCGGTCGAGTTAGAAGTGGAGTATCGGCTCACCGAACCCCGAGACAGCGCCGCGACCGCGGATCGGGACACCTATCTGGCCGTCGTCATCCAGAACACCAAGCTGCTTGAGCTCGGCGGACAACGCTTCCGCCTGCCGCCCGCGCGCGCAGGCCGGGTGCGGGTGCGCTGGATCAATCGCCTGGCCCCCGGCGAATATTTCATCAGCCTGCGTCTGGAGCGGCGCATCGGCCAGGACGTCTATCTGCCCCAGGTGGTCCAGATCGCCGCCCTGGGCCTGACTAGCACCTGGGACGAACGCGCCTTCCTGGGTATCATGGACCCTGAGATGAGACTCGTGACCGATGCGGATCATTGCACTGCTGGCGATTCGTAACGAAGCCCTCTACCTGGAACGCTGCCTGCGCCACTTAAGCGAACAGGGCCTGGAGTGCTATCTGATCGACAATGAGTCCGAGGACGACGGACCAAAGATCGCCCGCGCCTGGCTCGGACGCGGGCTGATCGGGATCGAGTCCTACCCCTACCCCGGCTTCTATGACTGGCGCGGGATCCTCGAACGCAAGGCCAAACTCGCCGCCGAACTCGGCGACCACTGGTACATCCACCACGACGCCGATGAGATCCGGCAGTCGCCCATCGCGGGACAGACCCTGGCCGAGGCGATCGCCGCGGCGGACGCCGCAGGGGCCAATGCCATCGATTTTCTGGAGTTTGTCTTTGTGCCCACCGACCGCGCCCAGGACGCGCGCGGCACCGATTATGTCGCCACCCTGCCGCATGCCTATTATTTCCAACCCAACCCACTGCATCGGGTCACGGCCTGGCGCTGTGCCGGACCGGTCGATCTCCTGACCTACGGCGGACATCGCGCCGAGTTCCCCGACCGGCGCCTGAGCCCCAAGCCCTTGATCCTGCGTCACTACCCGTTCCTGAGCTGGTCGCATCTGCTGGACAAATACGGACGCGAACGGCGCTATTCCGACTATGAGGTCCGTGAACTCGGCTGGCACGGCAGACGCGCCTGTTTTGACCCGAGCCTCGCGCGTCTGCCGGCACCCGAGGGGCTGATCCAGCCCGACCGCGAAGGCTGGCGCACCGATCGGCCCTGGACCCGGCACCCCTTCCTGGAGGGCTAGCGCAGCTCCTTAATGACTGGCCCCTTCTTTTCCTCTTGGGTTTTTGTCTGCATTCAAGCCGTCTCTCGTATGATCCGGCACCCCGAAGAAGCCATGATCCTCACCCACAAGATCGCCCTCGACCCAATTGGGGTAGGGGCGCCTTCAGGCGCGATGACTCCTAACGAGATCGCGGCTAAAGCCGCTCCTACGAAGCCGCACACCCACACCCCACCTGCCCCCTTCATCATCGGCGTGAGCCGCTCGGGGACCACCCTGCTGCGTCTGATGCTGGATGCCCATTCGCAACTGGCCATCCCGGCTGAGACCCATTTCATCCCGGAGCTCTGCGCCGACCCGCCGCGCGATGGGGCTGTGTGTCTGGCGCGACTGCGGGCCATGCCGACCTGGGAAGACTTTCATCTGGAGGGGACCGATTTCGCCGCGCGCTTGGAGTCATTGGTGCCTTTCGACCTGGCCGAGGCGCTGCGGCTGTTTTTTGGTTGCTATGCCCGAACCCAGGGCAAGCCGCGCTGGGGCGACAAGACCCCGCCCTATGTCGAACAGGTGGCCGCCATCGGGGCGCTCTTGCCCGAGGCGCGCTTCGTGCACATCCTGCGCGATGGGCGCGACGTGGCCCTCTCCTACCGCGACAAGTGGTTCGGGCCGGGCACCGATCTGACCGCCGCGGCGCGGCTCTGGCGCGACCGCATCCTGGCGGCACGCGCCCAGGCCGAGCGCCTGGAACCCGGACGCTATCTGGAACTGCGCTTTGAGGATCTGATCGCCGCACCCGAGCACGAGCTCAGGCGGGTGTGCACCTTTCTGGAGCTGCCCTTCGAGCCCGGGATGCTGGATTACCACCAGCACGCCGCCTCGCGTCTAGACGAGTTGGGTGACCGGCGCGACGACAAGGGCCGGGTGAAGGTGCCGCGCGAACGGCGTCTGAGCATCCATGCCAACACGACGCGCCCACCCGACCCGGCCCAGTCCGGCAAGTGGCGCACCGGTTTGACGCCCGAGGAGATCGCCCGGTTCGAGCGCGAGGCGGGCGATCTGTTGACGGCGCTTGGGTATGGGCTGGCCGAGGTCTGAGGGTGGCGATCCGCAACGTGTGGCGTCGATCTGCGCCTAAACGCGAGACGCCCCCCCCGATCCTCATCGGCGGCTTCTATCGCTCCGGCACCACCCTGCTGCGGCGCCTGCTCGATGCCCACCCCGAGGTCCACTGCCCGCCGGAGCTCAAGTTCATGCGCGACCTCTTGGGCGAATATCGCGACGACCCCTACGGCCATCTGCGTTTCTCCAACACCTGCCGGGCGCTGCCGCTCGCCGAGTCCGAACGCCTCGCCATCTGGGGGCGCGCCTATGCCGAGCTTCGCACCCGCGCCGCCGAGCGCCTCGGCAAACGCCGCTGGGCCGACAAAGACCCCGAGAATGCGCGCTATCTGCCGTATTGGGAACAGGCGCTGGGGTCAAACTTCGTCTATGTCCATCTGGTCCGAGACCCGCTCGACACCCTGGCCTCGGTGCGCGAGATGGGGTTTGAAAAGAGCCTGCCGCCCGGGCTGGCAGAACAGGTGGCGCTCTGGCGCGCCAATGCAGAGGCGGCACTCCAGTTCCGCGAGCGCGCCCCGGAGCGGGCCTCTGTCCTGAGCTACGAGGCCCTGGTCAAACGCCCGGGGCCGACCCTGGAGGCCTTGCTCGCCTGGCTCGGTCTCGAACCGGACGACAGCCTCATCCAGGGTCTGACCGACCCGGCGCGCGGACGCGGGCTAGAGGACCCCAAGATCGACCGGACCTCGGGCATCCATGGTGAGGGCCTGGGCCGCGGGGTCCGCGAACTGGATCCCGCCAGCCAGGCATTCATCGCGACCGAACTGGGCGCACTGTATCTGGACCTGCTTCGGGCGAGCGGCGCTGCTCACTCGATCCGTGCCCGATAGCGGGCCAACTGCTCTTCGGTCAACAGGTCCCGAATCGCGGCCCCGCCCGTCCAGCCCGTGGGCTGACCATAGGTCCCGTCGGCCTTGGGCATGATCGCCAGGTCGTTGAGGATGGCATTGACCAGACCGCGCTCACGCACCGAGCCGCTCACCAGGGCCTCGATGTAGTAATCGAGGATCCGCGGGTCGAGGTCGGAGGATGAGCCAAAGAGGTTTATGAACACCTCATCCACCCGAGAGCTCGCCGTGGCGCGGTCGAGCGGGGCGGTGCCCCAGCCCATCTGATCGCTGAGATACGTCTGAAGCCCAGCCCCTGTGGGCCTCCAGACGCTGCCTTTGTTGTCGCGCAGCACAGCGCCCCACTGGGCCAGCTCAGCGTCGGTGGCCGTGCGCCCGAGGACCCCCAAGAAATAGGCATTCACCTTGCGGTAGTAGGACTCGGCCGTGTGGCCAGCCGAGGCATAGGAGACGATCCGGAAGTTTTGATGGGGTTCGGACCATTGCAGCGTGACACTGTCGCCCAGACGCGGGAAATCAGACACCGAGTGCAGACGCTGCACGCCGGTGATGCGGCCCTGGCCGGCGGGGGTGGCGACCTGGAAGTGGCGGGTCTCGACCAGGGCGCCATCGAGGAACAACTGGATCTGATGCGCTCCATCGGCATACTCGGTCCAGTCGATGGCACGGGCATAGCCGTTGTCGCTGTCGCCGCAGACACCGAGCGTATCCGCGCGCTCGCTGCCGTAGGGCAGCGCGAGCCGCACCCCATCGAGTTCGGCCTCGACCGTGCTTGCGGTGCAGGCCCAGCCGCGGATGAGTGCCTGGCCGCTCTCGACCCCGCCAGGCAATGGGCTCTCCCAGTGACCGGCCACCGTGGCACTGCTCGCCCAGTCTGAAAAGTCAGAGGTCGTGATCGCGGCCTGGCTGACGACGAAGTTTTGATGCGGCTCGGACCACACCAGGGGCGTGGTCAGACCTGATTTCGGGAAGTTCGTGACCCAGGTGGTTGCACTCAGCCCGGTGAGGAAGCTCGCGCCCAGGGTGGTGACCCTGACTCGAGCCTCGGTGAGCGGCTGGTCATCGGCGAGCAGGGTGAGGGTATGGTCGCCATCGCCGTATTCGGACCAGTTGATGGCGGCGGCAAAGCCGTTGTCCCTATCCCCACAGATGACCTGACTGTCGGGACGTTCAGCCCCATAGGCGGCGCCCAAGGGGGTGCGGTCATCGACCCTGAGGCTGACCCGCTGGGCCTCACACACCCAGCCGTGGACCACGCCGATCCCGCTCTCGAAGTTGCCGTTGATCGGGGTGTCGAGCTGGTAGCGGTTGGCGGCTTGGGTGAAGTTGGCGGTGACCTCGACCGATTGCGTCAGGGTCAGGATGCAGTCTTGGTCGCCGGTGCAGCCGCCACCCCAACCGGCAAACTTCCAACCGGCATCCGGGATGGCGGTCAGCTGGACCTGGGTACCGATGGGGAACGCCGCCTGACAGACGTCCGGACAGTCGAGGGTGCCGCTTGCATCACGCACCCGCCCGGAACCTGCGACCTTCAGGCTCAGGACGGCCGGCGCCGGCAGTAGGCTCAAAAAACCCGTGCCGCCGGGATCGCGCACCCGTACCGGGTTGCCGATGGAGACGAGGTTGTCCTGACCCTGCCCGAGTTGTCCAACGCGACCCAGACCCCAGGCCCACACGAGACCGCCCTCGCTTACGAGGAGATTGTGATCCCCGCCGGCGGCGATGGTCTGGGGCATCGCCGAGGTATAGCTCTCCATGTCTACCCGGGTCGGCACCTCGACCTGGGAACTGCCGGCCTCACCGAGCCCGAGCTGACCGTACCAGTTGTTGCCCCAGGTCCAGACCTGGCCATCGGCCAGCCGGACGATACTGTGCCGCCAGCCGAGCCCGAGCGCGGTCGGCTCGGCGCTCGGCAGGTTGAGCACGGAGACCGGGCTCGGGCTGGGGGTGGTGGTGCCATTGCCGAACTGACCAAATTCGTTGTCGGAACCCCAGGCCCAGAGCGTAAAGACTTTACTGTCGCGGCCCTGGGCGAAGGCGAGGACATGGTTCGTATGGGTGGCGATCCGGCTCACCGTGCGCAGACTGGTGACCTGCACCGGAAAGGTCTCGATGGAACCCTGAGTCCCGAGACCGAGCAGACCCTGAGAATTGTCGCCCCAGGCCCAGAGGGTGCCGTCGTCCTTGATCGCAAAGCTCTGGGCATAGCCGGCCGCGGCGGCGACCACGCCACTCAGACCGGGCACCAGGGTCGGGACACTGGACACCTCGCCCCAGCCCGGGCTTCCGTTGCCGAAACGCCCACCGTCGTTGGCGCCCCAGACCCACAGTCGCCCATTGTCAGCGACCGCGAGATTGTGCCTCCAACCGGCGGCGATCGCCTTGATCCCGGTCAGCCCCTGGACCTGAACCGGGGTGGCGCGGTCAATCTGGGATCCGTCACCGAGCTGGCCATCGGTATTGGCCCCCCAGGCCCAGAGGGTGCCATCGGCTTTCAAGGCCAGGCTGTGGTCGGCGCGCGCGGCAATGGCGATGACGTCGGTGAGACCCTGGACCTGGACCGGCAACGCGCTCAGCAGACCTGATCCGGACTGGCCGTTGCCGAGCTGGCCACGGGTATTGCTGCCCCAGGCATAGACCGTGCCGTCGCTATGTAGGGCGAGCGAGTGGCTTTCACCCGCGGCCACTTGGGGGGTGGCGGCCTGGGCCGGGAGACTCGTCAGGATGAAAAGTCCAAGGAATCCGAAGAGGCGCATGGCTGGGTTCAGCTTTGAAAGATCCTCTGACATCCGTCGAGTGAGACGCTGATCGATCCCATTCGCGGCCAAAGTCAGTCCTACAAACCATTGATGGTGTGGGAGCGGCTTGAGCCGCGATTGATTCGGTGTTTCCATCGTTTGCTTCAGCCCCGAGATCAATCCAGCCGGGGTTGAGGGACGGACTGGAGGATGGCGATGATCTCGGTGTCGTTGCGTTGGAACTCACAGAGCCGAAAGGCGCCGCTCAAATACAGCCGCGCCTCGCTCAAAAAGGTCTGGAACGAATCGCCGTCCCAGACATGGAAGTGGATGCTGTAATCGATCTCGAGCAACCGCTCCAGTTGCCGCTCGGCCTCGACCGGATCGAGGATCTGGTTGACGTATCTCACCCATTCGGCGAAGTGGGCCCGGCGCGAGACCTCAGGCCCGTGTTGGTCGTCGCGGACGAGATGCTCGAAGGGGGTGAGCGGGCGCGCGGCGTCGAAGCAGTATCTCTTGTCCGGGACTGCGTAATAGATCATGCCTCCTGGCCTGAGCTTGGCGAGATGGGTGCGCATGGCACCGAGCGGGTTTTCGCAGTGTTCGAGCATGTGGTTGGCGATGATGAAGTCGAGCTCGCCGGGGGCAATCTGGGTCAGGCGCTCGCCATCATCGATGATGTCCACCTCGACGAGGTCGCAGCCGTCTAGCTCCGGATACTGACGGCGCAGCTGCTCGGGCGAGAGTCGATCGACATAGCGGATCTCCTCGACCGCCGGCCCGACGTGCAAGGGGGCGTGCAAGGCGCCGATCTCGATCCCCCGCCCGGTGAGATAACGCTCACTGAGCCGTCGCCGGGCGGCGAGCATCTGGTTTGGAATCAAACCCATCGGGGCGTCCTGCTCACTCGAGCCGTGCCCGATAGCGGGCCAACTGCTCTGCGGTCAACAGGTCCCGAATCGCGGCCCCACCCGTCCAGCCCGTAGGCTGACCATAGGTCCCATCGACCTTGGGCATGATCGCCAGGTCGTTGAGGATGGCATTGACCAGACCGCGCTCACGCACCGAGCCGCTCACCAGGGCCTCGATGTAGTAATCGAGGATCCGCGGGTCGAGGTCGGAGGATGCGCCAAAGAGGTTTATGAACACCTCATCCACCCGAGAGCTCGCCGTGGCGCGGTCGAGCGGGGCGGTGCCCCAGCCCATCAGACCGCTGAGATACGTCTGAAGCCCAGCCCCTGTGGGCCTCCAGACGCTGCCTTTGTTGTCGCGCAGCACAGCGCCCCACTGGGCCAGCTCAGCGTCGGTGGCCGTGCGCCCGAGGACCCCCAAGAAATAGGCATTCACCTTGCGATAGTAGGACTCGGCGGTCGGTTGGTCATCATCGGGGGGGACGGGGGGACAGGTCGAGACACCGGCCTGACGCCCGAAGTTTTGGGTCCAGTAGTCCCCATAGGTGCTGCTGGCGTTATAGGCATAGCCTACGCCCAGATCACAGACGACGGTGTTTAAGATATTGGCGCGGTGCCCGGGGCTGTTCATCCAGGCATCGACGACAGCGGTAGGCGAGCTCTGTCCGGCTGCGATGTTTTCTAAGGCAGAGTTCCACTGATAGCCGGCAGCGGTCATGCGATCGCCATGGGTGCGACCATCGAGTCCGGTGTGGCTGAAATAGTCGTTGGTGGCCATGTCGGTCGAGTGTCCGCGTGCCGAGGACCACAGACGGTCGTTCCAGGCCAGTGAGGACAGGCCGTTCATCCGGCGTTCGTTGTTGGTGAGGCGCGCAGTCTCGGTCTCGAAGGCCAAGACGGTCGCAGGTCGCAGTTCAGCGGCAGGGGTGTGCTCGGCAAACAAAGGTTCGGCACCGGGAGGTTCGGCACGGGAAGTAAGCTCACGCACGATGTGCCAGTCGTCATCGAACGGACGGATCTGGAAGACGGCAGCCGGGGTTCGGATGGTGCCCGAGAGCGTGGTCTCGCCCACGGCCAGATGGGCGCTGACCCCCTCTTCGTCCGCGCCATGTCCCCACCAGGAGCGGCTGCCGAGCCGCTCGTCGCCGATCTCGTCGCAGACGAGCCACAGGGTCCGGTCGTCGAAGAGATCGAGCACGACCTCGCCGCCGGGTTCCAGCGGCAGGGCCTCGATCCGGACCTGAACGAGCCGCTGACGCCACACCAGCTCGGCGGCCTGATCCGGAATCGCCACCTCAGGCGCCTGGGCATCCGCGAATAGCCGGACCTCCGACCCTACCCCAGCCACGGGGAAGGCCACGATCAATACCAACATCAAGGCCAAGAATCGTTCGATCATGGTCCACCTCTCCATAATGAAGCTCTGAATAACCCCCTCTCCATTGGTGGAGAGACTTGGGGTTGAGGGAAATCAGCGTCTCAGTAAAAACCTAAACTCAAGTTGTTTCATAGCGGTTTTCGGCACTTCAAAAATCCTCAACCCGTGCCCGATACTGGGCAAACTGCTCTGCGGTCAACAGGTCCCGAATCGCGGCCCCACCCGTCCAGCCCGTAGGCTGACCATAGGTCCCATCGACCTTGGGCATGATCGCCAGGTCGTTGAGGATCGCATTGACCAGACCGCGCTCACGCACCGAGCCGCTCACCAGGGCCTCGATGTAGTAATCGAGGATCCGCGGGTCGAGGTCGGAGGATGAGCCAAAGAGGTTTATGAACACCTCATCCACCCGAGAGCTCGCCGTGGCGCGGTCGAGCGGGGCGGTGCCCCAGCCCATCAGACCGCTGAGATACGTCTGAAGCCCAGCCCCTGTGGGCCTCCAGACGCTGCCTTTGTTGTCGCGCAGCACAGCGCCCCACTGGGCCAGCTCAGCGTCGGTGGCCGTGCGCCCGAGGACCCCCAAAAAATAGGCATTCACCTTGCGATAATAGTCCTCGGCGCTCGGTTGGCCACCCCCGGTGCCCGTGATGGCGATGGGGTTCGAGGCGGCCAGACCATTGTTGCCCTCGTTGCCCTCGGAGACCTCGCCCTTATTGTCGGCGTAGGCACCCAGATAATAGCTGCCCGTGGTCAGGGTCGCCGGGATACCCACGGTCCCTGAACAGGTGAAGGTCGCGCCGGGCGCCAGCGAGGAGACGTCGCAGCCCCAGGTAGTGTCGACATCATTGATGGTGATGCTGCCGTCGGCGGAGAGGTAATAGCCGAGTCGGAAGGCGCCGGCCGCCGCCGTGCCCTGGTTGCTGACCGTCGACGCGGCCGTGATGCTGCCACCGGCCGTGCCCGTCGTCGGGCTGCTGACGGTGGTGACGATCAGGTCGGGCTTTGCGGTCCCGCCGCCGCTGCAGTTGAGGGTGCTGGTGAGACGCTGGGCGGCGGCGGCGACATCGATGCGCGGCTTGGTGATGCCGTTACGCCAGTCCGTCACGGATTTGCCGCTGACCTGGAGCGCGGAGAGGATGTCGTTGGGTGTGGCGGGCGAACAGAGGCTTTTGAGCGCCGCTGCGGCACCGGCGACATGGGGCGAGGCCTGGGATGTGCCGCCCTGCTCTAAGCCGGCGGCCTCGATGAGCGCGCCCGGGGCGAGCAGGCTGATGAAACTGGCCGAATTGGAGAAACAGGTGACCTTGTCGGCGGACGTGACAGTGTCGGTGCAACCACTCCAAGTGATCCCACCGACATTCGAATCATAGACGGCGCCCACGGAGACGGCGCCCGGAACGCAGGCGGGGCTCGAGAGGCCATCGGTGTAACCCTCATTGCCCGAGGCGACCGCAATGAAGATGCCGGCCGAGCGCAGGCTCGAAAAGGCCGCTTCATAGCTCGACCCGCTACAGGGGGCGGTGTATTTCTGGTCACCGCCCAGACTGAGATTGACGGCCACGATGTTGTAGGTGGCGCGGTTGGCGATGGACCAATTGAGCGCCGCGAGGATGTCGCTATCCAAGGCCGTGCCACCCGCCCCGAAGACATCCAGGGCCGCGATCCTGGCCTGGGGTGCGACACCCAGCACGATGCCGGCGACATTGGTGCCGTGCCCATCGTCGTCTCGGCTCCCGTCGTCGGTCGGGAAGTCAAGGGCATAGACCACCTTGCAGGAACCGCCCGGCGCAGTACAGGAGCCAAAGGCGGATCTGGTGTAGTCCACGCCGGTATCGAGCACCGCCACCGTGGTGCCGCTACCGGTCGCCCCCAGTCCATAGGCAGTGGGCTGCTCGATCAGCGGCAGACTCTGGTTGAGCTGGAGAGACTTGACGCCGACCTCGTGCACGGCCTTGACGCGGGGGTCGTGACGCAGGGCCTCGAGGGCCTGGAGCGAACGGACCCGCAGCACATTCAGGGGCAAGTGGCTGTAGTCCTGGACCTCCTCGATATCGAAGACCTGCATCTCGTGGAGCACATCGGCCTTGGTGAGACGCTGACCGCGGCGGATCGTCGTGTCGTCGGCGTTGGCCGGCAGGTTCGGTGCGACGTATTCGACGATCAGCTCGACCTCACGTCCAGCACGCAGCCGCTCCAGGGTCGCCGGACGCAGACCCACGCTGGGCGCGGTGAAGGTATCGACCCGCCCGGGCGCCCCGACCGGGCGCTCGGATGGCCATGACGGCTCGTCCCAGTCAGTGTCTTGATCGCTCGCCCCGCCCCACCAAGTGCCCGATGGCTCCACGGATGACGATTCTTGATGGGTGGTGCCTCCGGATGTTCCGGCCGCCGACGCGACCAAGGACCAGCCGAGGACGAGGACCAGCGCGACCATGACCGGAAACCATCGAGGCAGGCAGGCTCGCGTTCGAGATGCGAAATCGGATGCATTCATGAGAGCGGCTCCTTTGAGATCGAGGCCTGCACAGACATCCATCGGCACAGGGTAGCCCTTGGAGGGGCTGCACAGATTGAATACGGAGTTTGGACGACCGATTCGTCCGACTCCATGCGCTTAGTCTAGATCATAATCACGCCTGAGCAGGCCAATCCGGGCGTTGGCACTCCGGTGCCATTCCAGGAGCAGGACCAGCGCGAAGACTAGGCGCTCATTCGGAAATCCGCGCGCGTGTTCATCAGCGAGCCGCTCGGCGAGTGCGGTCTTGCACAGCCCCGGCAGTCTCCGTTGATCGAGATAGTCAGACAGGGCGCCATGCCGGTTGAACCATTGCCCCAGCCACTGACGCATGGGCAGCACGAATCCCTGCTTGCGACGCTTCAGGATCTCAGGCGGCAGCCAGCGGCGCGCGACCCGGCGCAGCGCGACCTTGCTCTCGGCACCGGTTTGGCGCCGGCGAGCGGGCAGGTGGAGCGCGGCATCGACCAAGGCCGGGGCGAGAAAGGGGGCGCGACCTTCCAGGCTATGGGCCATGGACATGCGGTCGAACTTGACCAGCAGGTCGTCCGGGAGCCAGGTCGCGAGATCGGCGGCGGTCGCGCGCTGGAGCGGATCCTGGGCCGTCTCCAGCCAGTCCAGGAGCCGGGACTCCCAGTCGTCCAGGGCCTGATCCCGCCATTCGGGCTCCAGGAGCGCCTGACGCCCGGCCATATCGGTCAGCAACGGAAAGCCGGACGGGGTGGCCGGATGCCGATTGCGGATGAGCCGCTTCAGATCCGGATGCCGGGGGTGGCGCGACAGTAGACGACGCAGGATTCCAGCGAGTCCGGGTCCAGGTGCGAAGGCTTGGTAGTAGCCATAGCCGGCGAAGATCTCATCGGCGCCCTCCCCGGCTAGGACCACGTTGACATGAGCGGCAGCCTCGCGGCAGAGCCAATAAAGCGGCAACATGGCCTGATCGCCGACCGGCTCATCGAGCGCGCGCGCGACCTGGGGCAAGAGTTCGATGAAATCATCGCCCCGAAACTCGAAGTGATGGTGTCTGGAGCCGATGTGCTGGGCGACGGCGCGCGCAAAGGGGCTCTCGTCGTGCCTGGCGCTGGTGAAACCCATCGAGAAGGTATCGATGGCAGGCTGGGCGCGGGCGGCGACGGCGGCGACGATCGAGCTGTCGAGCCCGCCCGAGAGGAAGACCCCGACCGGGACGTCGGCGATGAGACGGCTGGTGACGGCCTTCTCGATGCATTCGGCCAGGGTATCGTCCGTGATGTTTCGCGAGGGGCCGAGCGATTGGACGAAATAACGCCGACGTTCGACGATGGCGGGATCGTCGAGCCGGATGCGCAACAGCTCGCCGGGCAGGACGCGCTGGATGGTGCTGAAGATCGTCCGCCGTCCGGGCGCAAAATGCAGGGCAAGATAGCGCTCGAGCGCCAGCGGATCCAGGCCCTGATCCTGACCAGGCAGGGCGGCCAGGGTGAGCAGGTCGGAGCTGTAGGCGAAGACGGGGCCGACCTGGGTGAAGAAGAGCGGTTTTTCACCGAAGCGGTCGCGCGCCAGGATCAGCTCGCGCCGATCGCGGTCGAGGATGGCGAGTGCATACATACCGTCGAGACGGGCGAGCAGTCCATCGATCCCCCAGTGCGCGTAGCCGTGCGCCAGCACCTCGGTGTCGCTGGCGGTCTGGAAGCGTGCACCGAGCGCCTGGAGCGCGCGTCTGAGTTCGCGATGATTGTAGATCTCACCGTTCTGGAAACAGACCACCTGGCCGTCGCGGGCCTTGAGCGGCTGCCAGCCGTGCTCGAGATCGATGATGGCGAGCCGGCGCATGCCCAGGGCGATGCCCGGCTCGAGATGACGACCCTCGCCATGCGGACCGCGCAGGTGCATGGAGGCGCCGATGACATCGAGCAGGCGCCCAGCACGATGGCAAGGATAGCCGATCAGACCATAGATGCCGCACATTGCAGACTCACCAGCCCGCCTCAGTGGCGCGGTTTAAGTGCCTTGAACCAAGAGTCGTCGACGCGTGATTTAAGCCGACGGTACAACCAGACATCAAAGGCCCCCCACAGCCCCCCCAGCGCGAGCGCCAGCGACAACGCCACGAAAGCGAGCACGGCGGGATTCGGCAGCCACGGACCGAGGATGACGATGGCACCTGTTATCACTGGGACGTGCATGAGATAGAGCCCGTAGGAGGCATCCCCCAAGCGCACTAGCACCTGCTGCGGGAGATTGCTTGGTTGGACCGGTTTAGCGCTGACCGCCGCCAGTACCCAACAGGCAAAACCAAGTGCCTGCCAGGCGAGCTGATACTCGGTCTTTGGCGTTGTGTAAGCCAACACCAGACACAGAAGGCCTAACATCGTAGCGATACCGACTGGCATGCGCCCACCGCGACGATAGACACCATAGGTCAGAACGCCCGCGATGAATGGCAGATTGAAGCCCGAGAACAGGATTTGAGATAGCTCCGGCGTAAAACTCGTCCAAACACTGGGCAGGATCCGGTCGGCGCCCCAGATCGCAAAAATCCAGACGAGCATGATCCCTTCGGTGATCCAGGGTGCGCCAAACCAGGCCAGCAGGAAGAGGAGCGCGTAGAAAAAGACCTCGTAGATCAGCGTCCATTCGACACCGATCGGATAGATCGCAGGTCCAATAGGCAACAATAAGAGAACCCCTGGGTCGAGCCACTGATCGCTCTGTGCTGCACCCCCGAGTAGTGGCACAAAAGCGACGAGCACGACGGTCATCCAGTAGATGGGATAAATCCTGAGAACACGATGGATCAGAAATTGATTTGGCCGACTCCTGAGTAATACATGGCTCAGTACGAACCCAGAGATGACAAAAAAGAGTTGTACGCCCCAGGCCAGGACGAACCAGGGGCGACCGACCGGCCCCAGGCCGGTCGCCTCGCCAACATAATGGAGCGTGTGGTAAAGCAATACGGCGCCCGCGGCGAGCGCGCGCAGGATTTGGATGCGCTGAAAGCGTCCAGCGCGCCCTGTTGCTTCAGCCTGGCCAGCTAACATTTCAAGCTAACCGCCAACCCGTTGGTTTTCGGACAACTCCGCGGCCTCTTCGAACAATCGGGCATAGGCGGCCACCATCTCGTCGAATTGGGTGAGTGAGCGCAGGACCAGGGGCGCATTGCGCCTGTAGCGCGCCAGACGCTCTTGGTCGTCCAGCAACGCCCGCAGCCGCTCGGCCAGGACGCGCGGCTGCCCGGCCGGATAGAAGTCGGCATTGATGCCCTCGCGCACCTGTTCGACGACACCATAGGTCGGCGCCGAAATGATCGGTAGCTCGAAGGCCATGGCCTCGAGGATGACGCGCGGATAGCTCTCGATGCGCGAGGTGCAGACGAAACAATCGGCCGCCGCGTAATAGAGTGCCGGCTGATCGACCTCGGCGATGATGTGGATGCGCTCGCGCCGCTCGGGCGCCAATCCCTCGCGGGCGCGATGCAGCCTGAGGCTGTAGTCGCTCGGCCGGTCGCCGACGATGAAGACACGCAACCGTGCTATCGCCTCGGGCGGCAGATGGGCGCAGGCCTGGACCAGATCGAGCTGCCCCTTGCGCTCGCAGACCGTGCCGAGCAGCAGGACGACGAACTCCTGATCGGCGACCCCGAGCCGACGGCGCGCCTCCTGCCTCGATCCCTCCTGGAGCACACCCTCAAAACGTGCCAGATTGAGCCCGTTGTGGATCACCGAGAAGTTGTTGCGGCTGTTGAGCGGCTCGAACTGGCGCCGCGTGCTCTCGGCGACGAAGATGACGCGGTAGGGCTCAGTAAAGCAGCCAAGGGCCTCGACGGCCAGCGACGGGGCGAGGAAGTCGAAATAGGTCTGCCAGGGTTCGCTCTCGCGCACGTTCCAGAGGCTGGGCTTGCCCAGACGCCGGGCAGCGGCGATGGCATAAAAGGTCTGGAGTGTATTGGCATAGATGAGATCGACCCCGAGCGACGCGGCCAGTTCGGCGAAGCGCCCGATGGCCGCCTCATAGGCCTGGAGGTCAAAGACACCTAGCAGCGGATGGGGCTGGACCAGGACCTGGATACCGGCCTCTTCATAGCGCGCACGCAGCGGTCCATCGGAGGGCGAATAGACGATCGGCTCCAGGACGCCGGCCTCCTTGAGCGCCAACGTGAGCTCGTACTGACTGTAGGGCGCGCCCTCGTGATTGAGCGTGAAGGCACACAGGAGCGCACGGATCGGTCGGCGCGCCGATCCCCGAGGCAGGCGGCGCGCGGCGATCCGGAACCCTTCGTCTTCAAGCGACAGATGCGGGCTGTAGTAGGGGTCGCGATAGTCGCGATAGCGTTCACGGAAGTTCAGGACCTCAGAGGGGTCATCCAGACCCAGCCCACGCGAATGGCCCTCGTGATGGTAGAGCTCGGCGCCTGGGGCATAGACACAACGATACCCAGCGGCGATCAGGCGATAACCGTAATCCACATCGTTGTAGGCCACGGCGAACGCCTTCTCGTCGAAACCGCCAAGCGACTCGAAGAGTGCGCGTGGTGTCAGCAGGCAGGCCGCGGTCACGGCCGAATAGTTGCGCCCGACCATGGCAAAGGAGAGATAGCCATGATGCCAGCGCGGATGATTCCTGAAGGCCGGTCCGGCCAGACCATCGTAGTAGCCGTGCACGATGCCTGCATGCTGGATGGTCCCATTGGGGAAGAGCAGACGTGCCCCGACCGCCCCGACGCCTTCGAGACGCGCATAGCCCATCATCTGGCTGAGCCAGTCGGGTGCGATCACCTCGGTGTCATCATTGAGGAACAGCAGATAGTCGCTGGTGACCTGACGCGCGGCCTGATTGTTGATGGCCGCGAAGTTGAAGCCCTCTGGACCGTTCGGGATCGAAAGTACGGGGTGTTGGATTCCAGCGAGATAGCGCCGGGTCTCGGGGTCGTCGCTCCCATTGTCGATGACCAGGATCTGATGGTTGCGATAGCTGGTGCGGGCGAGTGAATCGAGACAGCGCTTGAGGATACGCCCATTGTTGCGACTGGGGATGAGGATGGTGACGCTGGGGCCCGTGTCCGGGAAGCGATGCCAGTAGATCCCGAGCCCGCCGTGTTTGGCCCAGAGTGGTCGATAGGCCGTGGCCGCTAGCCCACGTCGGCGAAAGGCCTCGTTGAGCGCACGCTCACCGGCCTCGAAGCTGGCCGGTTTGGCATTGCCGCTCGTGGCTGTGGAGCCCGGTAGGGCCCGCCAGTGGTAGAGGATGCGCGGGATGTGACGCACCGAGCGCACCTGCTCGCTGGCACGCAATGCGAGGTCATAGTCCTGGGCCCCTTCGAAACCGACCCGCAGTCCGCCGAGCGCGCTGAAGAGCTCGCGCCGGATGACGAAGAGATGGCTGAAATACATGTAGTGGAGCAAGAGTTCGGGGCTCCAGTCTGGCTTAAACTGCGGGTCGTAGCGCCGACCCTCGAGGTCGATCTTGTCGTCATCGGAATACAGTAGATCGGTGTCGGGCTGATCGATCAGGGCAAGCGCGACCTCCATGAGCGCCTCGGGGGCGAGTAGATCGTCTTGATCGAGCAGACAGAGATGGGAGCCAGTCGCCAGCTCGGCGGCGCTATTGGTGCAGCGGCTGATGTGACCATTGGTCGTCCTCAGCACGATCCGGATGCGTGGATCCTCCGCTGCCAATTCGCGCAGACGTTCGCGCACCCAGGGCTGGGTACTGGCATCATCGGCGATACACAGCTCCCAGTGTGGATAGATCTGGGTGCGGACCGAGTCGATCGCGGCCTCGAACAGTTCCCGCGGCGGGTCATAGACCGGCATGACCACCGAGAGACGCGGCCAGTCCTCCTTGGGCCGCTCTGCCATCCGGCGTTGGTAGCAGGCGAGGTCAGCGGCGGTGAGTCCGTTGACTGCAATCCAAGCCTCATAGGGATCGACCGGGGATGGACATCTGAAGCCGACGGGCGGCGCAAGCGCTAAGGTCTGCGATCGCAGTTGGGCCTGATGGACCCGGAAGGCGAGTTGGATCAGCTGCGGTAGCTCTGCCGGATGCGGAAGGCGCCGATGATTGCGATACCAGGTGCGCGCGGCGTTCCAGGCGAAACCGGTGAAACTCAGCGCGCGCCTCAAACCTGGGATGAACACCGACTTGAGGCCCAGATCGGGCAAGATAAGCAGGCCCCTCGCCTCGACCGACTCGATATGGCCATCGGCCAGCTGGGCCAAGATACGCAGCCGATAATGGCCCGGGGTCAGATTGACCTGGACGCAGAAGCCAGCGTTCGCACCATGTTCGATCAAGGCATGGGCGGCGTGCACGTCTGGACGGGCGTGACCATAGTCACAGGGGACCTTGAAACCATCGATCTCAAGGTGCAGCGACTCGATCGCCTGCTGCGGATGGAGACACCAGCCAGATAAACGGATGGAACCGGCCAACCCCAGTCCCCAGCGCGGGGTCTCGAGGAAAAAACGCACCTGAGCAGGCAGGGTGTATGCGGCCAATGCCCGCTGACAGTCCTCGAGCCGGGTCGCTAGTTCCTCGACCCTGGACTGGAGTGAGACGACAGTCTGGCGGGCTGTGTCGAGCTCGATCTCTAGACACCGATGCGAGTCCCGGGAGACCTCGAGCTGACGCTGGAGGTCGTCGATGTTCTGGCGGGCTGTGTCGATCTCCCGTTCGCGCAGCGCCAGTCCTTTGCGCAGATGCAAAGCCTCCCGTTCGACCAGGTCAAGCAGCCACGGCAGATCGCGCTGTCGATCCAATGTGAGCTGATGCGCGATCTCAGGCAGACGTTCGGCCAGATGCTTCAGTCCATCTGGCGTACGCAAGAGACGATGGAGTGCGGCTACGAACGCCGGGATGCGATCCCGGGCCTCGGGGATCCGGGTGTCGAGATCGAGCGCGTGCGAGAGACTGGGATCGATCAGGTCGGACGACGACAGATCGGGCGGGGGGGCGTCGATCCAGGCCCTGGACTCAAGCCAATCGACTAAGCGCGCGATCTCATGCCCAGGGGCGGCGATGAGATCTTCATAGTGCACCAGGATGGATTCATTCGGATCCACGGCCCCGAGCGCCTCGAAGAGATGCAGCCCCCATAGCCATAACCCCTTGAGCGGATCGAAACCGTCGCGGCGCGCCAATGAATCGGCGCAGGCGAGTGGGTCGCGCACCATCACCAGATAGCCGAGACGATAACCGGCCTCCTTGAGCAGGGCCTGCCACACCGGAAGCAATCGACACAGACGGGGATCCTTGATGGCAATCCTCGGGGCATCCCCAAATACCTGGGACAAGAGCCCTTGGAAGCGAGGTCGGGCATATTCGATCAGGGTCTCGGTCGCAGGCAGCTCGTGAAACAGGCTATGCCAGTGCGCGTCACCGCTCGCGAGCAAGGCATCGTTCAAGTCGATGACGGATTGCGACTCGAAATAACCGCGCGGATTCCAGGCGTTCGCCTCGATCAGATCCCGACCGAGGTAAAAACCGACCCGCCCCAGGAGCTCAGCGACGGCGCTGGTGCCCGCGCGGTGCATGCCGATCACGAGCAGACAGGATTTGGGTTGTTCAGTGGAAGCTAGCATGCAGGTCATCGGTGATCCCGAGCCGGTCATAAGACATCCGCGAATCCATCGCGCGTAAATTGAAACCACCAATGACCGAGCCAAAGGATGAAGAGCGCCATGCCGCTGTAAAGTAGCCAACCCATGACATCGGGCAACAGGCCGAAAACGAGCACTTTACGGCCTTCCTCGATCATGAATGAGAGTGGGTTGAGTGTCATCCACACCTGAAAGGGCTCCGGAAGACGTGAGACTGGATAGAAGACCGGCGACAAAAACAGCAGGATCGTGGTCAAGACGCCGATCACCTGACCGATGTCCCGCACAAAGGTGCCGAGGGAGGCCAGGATCAGCGCCAGCCCGGCGATCAGGAGCACGAACGGCAAGAGCAGGATCGGCAGCAGGAGCGCGGTCGCCGGCAGGGTCCCCTTGAGCAGCCATTGCACCAACAGCAGGGCGATCACACTGACCAAGGCGTGGAAGCCAGCGGCCAACACGAGGATCCAGGGGAGGATTTCGAGCGGAAAGATGACCTTTTTGACGTAATTGGGGTTGTGAAGGATGACGCTCGGTGCGCGGGTGATGCACTCAGCGAAAAAGCCGTACACGATCATGCCGACGAAGAGGATGATCGCAAAATCGACACGCGACTCATCGGCTAACCCCCAGCGCGACTCGAAGATATAGGAGAAGACGAAGGTATAGACCGACAGCATCAGCAAGGGATGCAAGAGTGACCAGGCGATCCCCATAAAAGATCCGCGATAACGCCCAAGCACCTCACGCTGAGTCAGCTCGATGAGCAGGCGCCGATGGGTCGAGAGCGGAACGAAACAGGTCGCTAGGGGGCCAAGAATTCGAACGATTGGACTCGAGGTCATTCAGGACTGGCCTTGATTGGAATTGAATGTCAGCGCCGATACAGCGCAGCGAGTTGACTCAGCACGACTTTGAAATAGCCGGGTTGATAAAAACGCTTGCTCATCCGCTCGGAGAGCCTGGGTGCCCCCTGTTGGACGAGCCGCCGATGAGTGCGCCGCTCGGCGATGCAGGCCGGAAGCCCGCGCCAAGCATCCCGATAGACGCGATAGACGACCTCGGGGTGTCCGGCCAACAGGTGGCGGACGATTGCCAGGGTGTGGGCAAGGAGCAGCCAATGGAGATGGCGCAGGAGGAGACGCGAGGAAAACCACTTGGCATGCATCCAGATGACGTTGCGCAGTCCGTGATAGGCGATGAAGGGATTATATCCCTTCCCCGTGCTGCCCTGACCCTGGTGTAGGGCCACGAGCCTATCGACATAGGCGGGTCGATAGCCCTTGAGCAAGGCCCGCACGACCAAGTCGGTGTCTTCACAGTAACAAAAGAATCTTGGGTCGAGCACATAGCCGAAGGAGTCCTGCATATCCTGGATGAAGGCACGGTCGAGCAGGCAACAGCCGCCGGTCGGCCCTAAGAATGGATCCTGGAGATCGAGGCGGTTTGCCGGCATCAGACTGGCGTGGAGCGTGATGCCGAGCGTGTCGATGGCCTGGGGATCCATCAGGTCGTGCAGACGCCCACCGACCATCCCAACCTCGGGTGAGGCGGTGAGCGCCCCCAACAATTCGCTCAACAGCGGCGGCAGGCCAACAGCATCGTTGTTCAGGAGCAAAATGGCACGGCAGCACTCGTCTGCGAGGAGTACCTCGATGGCGAAATTACAGCCTGCGGCAAAACCCAGATTGACGCTCGAGACGAAGAGACGCACTGAGGTGTGTTGGAAACATTCAAGCAACTCAGGCGAGAGGATCGATCCAGCCTCCTCGGGTGCATTATCCAATACGAGGATCTGGGCGGGTGCCGGATCGAGCTTGGTCAGCGACTCGAGACAGCGCCGCGTCAACGATGGGGTTCGATAGTTGATGAGAACGACGCCAACACCAGAAGCATTGGGACAAGGCGCCTTCCAGACGAAACGTTCTTCGACGGTCGTCGGGTCCAGGTTGGCGTGAATCATTCCTCCCGGAAAGCCTGGGCCACCCGATCGGTGAGCGGACGCACCAGATAGTCGAAGAAGGTGCGCTCGCCGGTCTTGATCAGGGCCTCGACCGGCATCCCGGCCTGCAGTGTCCGCCCTTCCAGCTTGGCCAGCCCCTCGGGCGTGACCTCGATCCGCGCGAGATAATAGGGGTGGTTGGTGGCCGGGTCCAGGAGCCGGTCGGCCGAGACCGTCAACACCCGCCCCTGGATGACGGGGGTGGTGCGGGCATTGAGGGCGCTCAGACGCAGATCGGCCTCGAGCCCCGGGGCGACACGGTCGATGTCGATGGGGTTGACTCGGGCCTCGATGACCAGGGATTCGCCCTCGGGGACGATATCGAGGAGCTGCTCACCGGGACGGATGACACCCCCAACGGTATGCACGCTGGAGCCGACCACCGAGCCACTGACCGGTGCCCGTACCACGGTCCGTTCCAGTTGTTTGCCGAGCGCGCGCATGCGCTCGCGTAGGTCGGCGATCTTGGTCTCGACCTCGCGCAGCTCGGTGACAACGTCACTGGTGAATTTGCGCTTAAGCTGGGCGATCTGGATCTCGGTCTCGCCGATCTGGATGCGCGCCGCGGCGATGTCGGACTGGTGCTGGGCGCGCTCGCCCTGCAATTCGGCCGACAGACGCTCGTATTCACGCAACAGGCGCTTGTCGCCGAGCCCTTTGTCGAACAGTTTGACCAGACCCGCGATCTCTTCTTGATAGAGGTCGATGCGCTTGGTCTTGCTCGCGATCAGTGCCTCGAGACCCCGAATCTGCTCCTGGAGCTGGTCGCGACGCTGTTCGAGGACCTGCTGTTCGCCGCGGAGCGAGCGGCGGCGTTCCTCAAAGACGCGCTGCTCGCCAGCGATGGCCTCGGCGAGGCGTGGGTCGTCGTCGGCAGCGAGAAGATCAGGGGGAAAGGGGATGTTGGCGAGGTCGTCGCGCTCGGCGATCAGGCGTGCCTCCTGGGCGCGCAGGGCCAGGAACTGACCGCGCGCGATCTCGAGCTGGGCACTGGCCTCGGTGTCGTCGAGCCGGATCAACACATCGCCCTCGTTGACCCGATCGCCTTCGCGCACCCGGATCTCACTGACGATCCCGCCGTCGAGATGGCGCACGGTCTTGCGTGCCGACTCGACCGCAATGACACCCGGGGCCACGGCGGCCCCCTCGAGCGGAGCCAGCATCGCCCAGGTGGTGAAGCCGCCGAACGCCAACAGCAGGATGAGCAGGCCGATCAGACGCTCGGGCTTGTCGTTGGTCGGGATGGAATCCTCGGTCGCGCCGAGACGACGGGGGGTGACTGTGATGTCCATGGCTGTCTCAACCGGCGGCTTGAGCAGGGAGTGTGCCCGTCGCAGGGCGCGGAACGGCGGTCGGACGGGCAAACTGAGCCAGCACCTGATCGCGTGGACCGAACATCGCGACCTGCCCTTCGCGTATCACCAGGATCTTGTCGACCGAGCCGAGGATGCTGGGGCGGTGGGTAATGATGATGACGGTCGTACCCTCGGACTTGAGCTGGGCGATGGCCTTGACCAGGGCCGATTCACCCTGGTCGTCGAGGTTGGAGTTGGGCTCGTCGAGTACGACCAGTACCGGATTGCCGTACATGGCGCGCGCCAGGGCAATACGTTGACGCTGGCCGCCTGAGAGTACGGCACCGGCGTCGCCGATCGGGGTGTCATAGCCCTTCGGCAGGCGCAGAATCATCTCATGGACCTGGGCACGCTGGGCGGCATCGACCACTTTTTCGGGGTCGATCTCGCCGAAACGGGCGATGTTCTCGCTCACGGTGCCGTCGAACAGCTCGATGTCCTGGGGCAGATAGCCGATATAGGGGCCCAGTTCGTCGCGGTTCCAATGGCTGATGTCGGCACCGCTCAACCGCACCTTGCCGGCGGCCACCGGCCAGATGCCAAGCAGCACGCGCGCCAGGCTCGATTTGCCGGCGGCGCTCGGTCCGATGACACCGATGACCTCGCCGGGCGCGATCTCGAACTGCACACCACGCAACACAGGGATGTTCGACCCGGGCGGCGCGGCTACCACACCCTCGAGTGTGACCCGGCCATCGGGCGCGGGCAGGCTCATGTAGCGCGGACGCTCCGGGATGGCGTGCAGCAGGTCGTGCAGACGCTTGTAGGCCGAGCGCGCGGAAAGAAAGCCCTTCCAGCCGACGATGAGCTGATCGATCGGCGCCATTGCGCGGCCCATGATGATGGAGCCGGCGATCATGACACCCGCGGTGAATTCCTGCCGGATGACCAGATAGGCGCCCAGACCCAGGATTAACGACTGCATGGTAACGCGCAAGACCTTACTGGCATTGGACAGGAAGGCAGCGCGATCGCTGGCCAGGGTCTGGAGCCTGAGGACCTCGCGATGGCGCTCGAACCAACGCCGATGTACGCGCGGCAGCATGCCCATGGCCTCCAGTACCTCGACGTTGCGCAGGTTGCCCCCCAGGTATCCGCGTGCACCGATGGCCAGGGTGTTGGCCTTGGCGAGCGGCTGGCGGGTGGCAAGCTCGTTGGCGAGCGCAAGCCCAAACAGGATGAGGGCCCCGATCACCGAGAACCAACCGAGCCAGGGGTGCATGAGGAAGAGCACGGCGATATAGACCGGTATCCAGGGCACATCGAAGAAGGCAAAGAGACCGTTGCCAGTCAGGAACTGGCGCAGATTGGTGAGGTCCTCGATCGGCTGGACCCCGACACCACGTCCATCACGTAGCTTGGCATCGAAGATGGCGCCGAACAGACGCGGGTTGAGTTGCAGATCCAGACGCGCGCTGGTACGCACCAGGATGCGTGAGCGCATGACATCCAGAAGCCCCATGACCATAAAGAGCCCGATCATTAGGATGGTCAGCATGATGAGGGTCGACTCGCTGCTGCTGGCGAGCACCCGGTCATAGACCTGGAGCATGTAGATGGCCGGCGTCAGCATCAGCAGATTGATGAAGAGACTGAAAAAGCCGGCAAAAAGGAATGAATTGCGGCTCGCCTTGAGGGCTGTACGCAATTCGTCATCCGGGTGATGATTGGGTTTCACGGGTGGGTTGCCGAATGAGATCCTGTGGTCGGTACCATGAAACATCGCCCGGGAGTTTCACAAGACCCGGCGCTTAGCCCCCATCTTGATCACGCAAGGGGTGCGTCTCTGATACCTACTCGGTAAAGAGAGCGCCTGGATTGTACCCCAGACTAGGACCGACGCACCAGTATGCACGGATCGGTGTCGTCGCTGTTCAAGGGCTAATCCCAGTCAAACCTCAGGATGTCCTGATCCTCTAATGAAAATGAAAACGGAGGCGGCGTCCGGGCCGCGGTTTGAGCCGCGTTCGCCCGCAGATCGACCAGCCGCCCGAGCAGCCCGATGTGCTGCATCGCGAGCAGCTGACAATAGACCAGTGGCAGCCCTCCGGCACGGCGCAGTTCGATGAAGTGTGCGTCGGATAGCTGGTTGAGCGCGGATTCGTCGCTTCGAAACAGACCCTGGATCCGGCGTTCATTCTGGCCGACCCTGATCTGGATCGGCCAGGGTTGGATCAATCCCAACTGCGCCAGGAGGTCACAGATCCGGGTCGTATGTTGGCGACCAAGCTCGATCTGCTGTAGAAAGGCGAGGATCTGTCTCAGACCCTCGCTCGGCTCCCCCTTCTCATCAAAGAAGGACTCACCCTGACCGGCCTCGGTCAAGAGACCACTGTCTTCGTCCAGACAGAGCACCTGCTCCCCGGTTTGGGCATAAGCCAGGGCGAAGGGATGACCGCGCAGGGCCGAGGGGATATAGGCGCCGATCCAACGGCCATCGGGGGCGACAAAGAGGTTGGTGGTCGGTTCAAGACCGAGCACGGCCACCGGGACATAGTGCTCATCCTGTCGGATGAAGGCGATCGGCAGCGACATGGCCGCCTTGGGCAGCTCGGACGCGACGAGCGGCACCAAGGCGGTGTGCGCGGCGAAGGCGTAGGAGTCGAGACGTCTCCAGCCCTTACCGGCATGACGGTCGCGGGAGAGAGGGACGAGGTTTGGCATCAAGGTCAGTGCTGATGTTGGTTTCAAGCGCTCGCTTCCAGGGAGCGAGCGGTGCTTTATCCTAACATGACGCGGGGCGCTTACCCGATGGCTTGCCGTCCACCTGAACGGCTGCGGGTGACGCGGACGCCCATGCGGCAGCGCGGTTCTTCCAGGAGACTCTTGCCCGCCGCTCGGTCGCATTCGGACCGCGTCGCCCAAAAGTCCCCGGACGGGACCCTGAGCCATGGGCATGAGCCCTCGCGTTCAGCCAGCTTCGGGGAGGCCAGGATGCGCATCGGCCTGGAACAGCTATCGTGGGATCAGCTCGTACAGGCGAGTCGCACTGCAAAGCGCGAGGGTAAATGCGCATCCAGCCATGCATCGTCTTCTGCCGCCATACACCCGTGCAAGGCCGCACTTTCTCCACCGGCCCCCGTCGCCAGGGGCCGAGGGACTATTAACCCGGCCGCCAAAAAGACGTGGATCGCTCTTGAAGACTTCCCCCGCCAACGCATCCGGTAGGAGCGGCTTTAGCCGCGATTTTGGCGGTTGAGGCGGGAGAGACGCATGAATCGCACCTTACGGCGCTCCTCCATCGTGCTTTGATCAAGGTGCCTTTTCTGGTGCGAAGCCTCAACGGCATCCATCATCCGTGCGACGGCATGAACGCTCTGCCTTACCCCATTGTTGCATAGAACCTGTCAAAGATACTCTATCCCTCCACCTTGACGATTCTTAGAAAAGATTTAGATCGGGACTTCCATGCAAACCCTCTTGGTTACGGGCGGGGCCGGCTTCATCGGCGGCAACTTCGTCCATTACATCCTCGCCCACTCCGAGGTGCGGGTGGTCAACCTCGACCTTCTGACCTACGCTGGCAATCTGGATACCCTCGCCGACCTCTCCGACAATCCGCGTCACATCTTCGTCCAAGGCGACATCGCCGACGGTGCGCTGGTCGGGCGCCTGCTGCGCGAGTATGAGGTCGAGGCCGTGGTCAACTTTGCCGCCGAAAGCCATGTCGATCGTTCGATCGATGGCCCGGCGGCCTTCATCCAGACCAATGTGGTCGGTACCTTCACCCTGCTCGAATGCGCGCGTGACTACTGGTCTAGGCTCGCCCCGGCGGCACGCGCGGCCTTCCGCTTCCTGCACGTCTCGACCGACGAGGTCTATGGCTCGCTCGGCCCGACCGGGCGCTTCACCGAGACGACGCCCTATGCGCCCAACTCGCCCTATGCCGCCTCCAAGGCCGCCTCGGATCACCTGGTGCGCGCTTGGTTCCACACCTATGGGCTGCCGGCGCTCATCACCAACTGTTCCAACAACTACGGCCCCTATCAGTTCCCCGAGAAGCTGATCCCGCTGATGATCCTCAAGGCCCAGGCCGGTGAGCCGCTGCCGATCTATGGCGACGGGGGCAATGTGCGCGACTGGCTGTTTGTGGGCGATCACTGCCGTGCCCTTGCGCGCGTGCTGGAGACCGGGACGCCCGGAGAGGTCTACAACATCGGCGGCAACAGCGAGCGGACCAATCTCGAGGTCGTCGATACCCTGTGCGCCCTACTCGATGAGCGTCTGCCCGACTCGCCATACCGTCCGCATGCCCAACTCAAGACCTTTGTCCCTGACCGGCCCGGGCACGACCGTCGCTATGCCATCGACGCCGGCAAGATCCGGCGTGAACTGGGTTGGGAACCGACCGAGACCTTCGAGTCCGGGCTTGCACGTACGGTCGATTGGTATCTGACCCATCGCGACTGGTGCCGGCAGGTGATGGAGGGCCGCTATCGCGGCGAGCGCCTGGGTCGGGGGGGTGTCTAGAATGACACAGATGACACGCAAGGGGATCATCCTCGCCGGCGGCTCGGGCACCCGGCTCTATCCAGTGACCCGGGCGTTCAGCAAGCAGCTGTTGCCGGTCTATGACAAGCCGATGATCTACTATCCGCTCGCGACCCTGATGCTGGCCGGGATGCGCGAGATCCTGATCATCACCACCCCCCATGACGCCCCCCTGTTCCAGACGCTGCTCGGCGACGGGTCGCAGTGGGGGCTTGCCCTTAGCTATGCCGTCCAGCCTGAGCCGGGCGGATTGGCCCAGGCCTTTCTGATCGGGCGGGCCTTTCTGGCCGGGGCGCCCTCCTGTCTGATCCTGGGCGACAACATCTTCTACGGCCATGGACTGGTCGAGCAGCTCAAGGAGGCCGCGGCGCATAAGACCGGCGCGACCGTGTTCGGCTACTATGTCTCCGACCCTGAACGCTATGGCGTGGCCGAGTTCGACGCCTCGGGGCGGGTGCTCGGCATCGAGGAAAAGCCGCGCCATCCCAAGTCCAACTGGGCCGTGACCGGACTCTATTTCTACGACGGGCGCGCCCCGGACCTGGCGGCTGAGCTCAGACCCTCGGCGCGCGGCGAACTCGAGATCACGGATCTCAACAACCGTTATCTCAGCGAGGGCGCCTTGTCCCTGATCCGCATCGGTCGCGGCATCGCCTGGCTCGATACCGGGACCCACGACTCCTTGATGGAGGCTGCACACTTCATCGAGACCATCGAGAAACGTCAGGGTCTCAAGATCTGCTGCCCAGAAGAGATCGCCTATGCGAACGGCTGGATCGATGCCGAGCGGCTGCGCGCCCTGGGCGAGTCCTTGGGCAAGAGCAGCTACGGCCAGTATCTGCTGAGCCTGTTACAGCGGGGGCAGATCTGATGAACGTCATCGCGACCGCCATCCCCGGCGTGCTCATCCTAGAACCCAGGGTCTGGGGCGACGAGCGCGGCTATTTTCTGGAGCTTTATCGCGCCAACGGGTATGCCGAACTCGGTATCCCGACACCGCTGGTCCAGGACAACCTGTCATTCTCGCGGCGCGGCGTCCTGCGCGGGCTGCACGTCCAGCATCCGCGCGCCCAGGGCAAGCTGGTCCAGGTGTTGGCCGGCGAGGTGTTCGACGTGGCGGTAGACATCCGGCGTGGCTCGCCCCATTTCGGACACTGGGTGGGCGTGAGGCTCTCGGGTGAGAACAAACGCCAATTGTGGATCCCGCCTGGGTTTGCCCACGGCTTTCTCGTCACCGGCGAGAGCGCGCTCTTCGTCTACAAGAACACCGACTATTACAGCCCGGAGACCGAGTTCAGCCTGCGTTGGGACGACCCGGATCTGGGCATCGACTGGCCGCTCGCCGGGGTGACCCCCGAGCTGTCGGCCAAGGATCGCGACGCGGCCTGTCTGCGCGACATCCCGCTCGATCGGCTCCCCAGCCTGGAGGATTATCCATGACCCCCAAGATTCAGGCCGACCGCCGGCCCACACTCCTGCTGATCGGCGCCAATGGTCAGGTCGGTTGGGAACTGCGCCGCACGCTTGCCAGCGTCGGCGAGGTGATCGCCGCCTCACTGGAGGGCGAGTATGGCCCGACTATCGATCTGATGGACCCCCAGGCCCTGGCCCGTCTGATCGAGGACAGCCGTCCGGACGCCCTGATCAACGCGGCGGCCTACACCGCGGTCGACAAGGCCGAGCGCGACCGCGCCACCGCCCAGCGCGTCAATGCCGAGGCGGTCGGCGAGATGGGTGCGCTCCTGGCCGAGCGCGGCACCCCGATCATCCATTACTCGACCGATTTCGTGTTCTCTGGCACCCTAGGCCGCCCCTATACCGAGGACGACCAACCGGACCCGCTCAATGTCTATGGTGAAACCAAGCTCGATGGCGAGCGCGCCTTGCGCGACTCGGGCGCCCGGGCCTTGATCTTCCGCACCAGTTGGGTCTATGGGGCGCGGGGTCAGAACTTTCTGCTCACCATGCGCCGGCTGTTCCAAGAACGCGAGGAACTGCGGGTGGTGGACGACCAGATCGGTTCACCGACCTGGAGCCGGATGCTGGCCGAGGTCACGGCCCAGGTGCTCTATCGCGTGCTGAGCGGCGACCTGGATCTGGATCGGATCGGCGGTCTCTATCACCTGACCGGCAGTGGTCAGATCAGTTGGTACGGCTTCGCCCAGGCCATCCTGGAGGCGACTGGTGCCCGGACCCGACTCATCCCCATCCCCTCGTCCGAATATCAGGCCCCGGCCAGGCGCCCGGCCTTCTCGGTCCTCGACAATACCCGTTTTGAGGAGACCTTCGGGCTCAGGATGCCGGATTGGCGTCTGTCGCTGGCCCAGTGCCTCGAAGAGCTCTAGGCGCCGCCACCTCCGGTCCAGTACTTCCTCTCGCAGCGCATGCGGCAACACGCTTGCCCGTCCCCTCTCCCGCGGGCGGGAGATGGCCGGGGTGAGGGTGTCAAACCGACCACAGGCTTTCCGCGGGTGGATAGACGCCCTCATCCCAACCCTTCTCCCGCCGGCGGGAGAAGGGCTTGCTCAGATGGCCGGCGGCGGCACATCCTGAAAATCACGGATCCTCAGCCCAGGCGTGCCGCCGAAGGCGGCCTCTGCAAGGGTTGGCTCCAGGGCAGCGGCGGCCTCGATCATCTGTTCGAGGGGGCGGTCTTCTCCAACTTGTCTGGAACAGATCGAGCCGTGCACCAGCGTGATCCCCTCCTCAAGCCCTGCGCTGACGGATGAAGCGCTCCAGCAGCGCGTGCGTCGAGGCGTCGTGATTGGACGTGACCTTACCGGACTGGATCTCGGCCAGGATGACGTTGGCCAGCTGTTTGCCAAGCTCCACCCCCCATTGGTCGAACGAATTGATGCCCCAGACCACGCCTTGGGTGAAGATGCGATGTTCATAGAGGGCGATCAGGGCGCCGAGCGTATGCGGGGTGAGGCGCTCCATCAGTAGGGTATTGGTCGGGCGGTTGCCCGGAAAGGTGCGATGCTGGGCCAGCCAGCGCGCCCGCTCTTCGTCCATGCCAGCGGCGAGGAGCTCGTTCAGGGCCTCGTCATAGGTGCGACCGCGCATCAGGGCCTCGGTCTGGGCAAAAAAGTTGGCCATGAGCTTGAGGTGATGATCGCCGAGTTCATGGTGGCTATGGACCGCACCGATAAAGTCGGCTGGGATGAGCTGCGTGCCCTGATGGATGAGCTGATAAAAGGCATGCTGACCGTCGGTGCCCGGCTCGCCCCAGACCACAGGCCCAGTGGCATACTGGACGGCCAGGCCTTCGCGCGTCACCCCCTTGCCGTTGCTCTCCATGTCGAGCTGCTGCAGATAGGCCGGGAAATAGCGTAATGATTGGTCATAGGGCAGAATGGAGTGGGTCCGCGCCCCGGCAAAGTTGGTATGCCAGATCCCGATCAGGCCCAGCAGCACTGGCATGTTTTCCCGCAACTCGGCGCTGCGAAAATGCTCGTCCATGGCGTGCGCCCCTTCCAAGAGCTCGATGAAGCGGTCGAAGCCGACGGCGAGCGCGATCGGCAACCCGATCGCCGACCAGAGTGAGTAACGCCCCCCAACCCAGTCCCAGAATTCGAACATATTGGCCGGATCGATCCCGAAGGCGGCGACCTTCTCGGCATTGGTCGAGACCGCGACGAAATGGCGCGCCACCGACGACGAATCCACAAGCGCGGTGAGCAGCCAGTCGCGGGCACTCCCGGCATTGGTCAGGGTCTCCTGGGTGCTGAAGGTCTTGGAGGCGACGATGAAGAGGGTGCGAGCCGGATTCAGCCCGCGCAGGGTCTCGACCAGATGGGTGCCATCGATGTTGGAGACAAAGTGCACCCGCAGGTTCTCGCTCTGATAGGGCGCAAGCGCCGTGCACACCATCTTGGGTCCAAGGTTGGAACCCCCGATACCGATGTTGACCACATCCGTGATGCGCTCGCCGGTATGGCCGCGCCAGTCGCCCGAGCGCACCCGCCCGACGAAGGTCTCCATCCGCGTCAGCACGCCTTTGACCTGGGGCATCACGTCCTCGCCCTCGACCTGGATCGGGCGCGTGGAACGGTTGCGCAGCGCAATGTGCAATACGGCGCGCCCCTCGGTGGTGTTGATCGGCTCACCGGCGAACATCCGGTCGATCCAACCCCGGAGATCCACCGCCTCGGCCAGCTCGATCAGCAGGTCCAGGGTCTCCTGGGTGATGAGATTCTTCGAGTAATCCAGATACAGCCCTGCCGCCGCCAGGCTCATGGCCGCCGCGCGCTTGGGATCAGCGTCGAACAGGGCGCGCAGGTGCTGGCCGCGCATCGACTCCCAATGCCGTTGGAGCGCCTGCCACTGGGGTGTCTGGTTCACGAGCACGGGCGACATAAGGGTTCGAGCCTCCTCAAATCGGGGATCACGGGATGGAGGCGCATTTGACCATATTCGCGCGCAATTCTCAGCTATCGCCTCAGCTCATGGACGGTCAAGGTGCTGAATGCGGCGTTGCCGATTGTGCGGATTCTTCAGCCTGCGGGTCTTTTCCACCAGGTGGTGGGTGGAGAGATTGTTGTTGTAGCGCGGCACCAGATGCAGCGGAACCCAGATGACCTCGTGAGACTCATCGTTGCCCGGGATGGGCAGGCGGTCGTCGATCTCGATCACCTGAATCCGTGTTCGTTTGTCATAGATCAAGCATAACTTGTTGATTATTTGCGAGAATACTGCATCGCAACTCTTCACCCAACTGAACATGCCGAAATTTGGGGTGTGCCAGACAGGCAAGCTGAACCTGACCTCCACCTTCGGCCTGGCACTCATCGGCCAGTGTTGGGAGGCGGCGCACGTCGATCGGGTGGTCGTTCCTCGGCTGCGGGTCTTGCAGGGGATGAGGGGCCCAGATCTGGTGGAGGCGATGGTGGGGCGGCTGAGTCTGGGCAAGGGTGACTTTGAAGCCGTCGGGCCGTTTCGGACGGTTCGCTCCTTTAAGGGGGCATTGTGGCTGTCGAGGGTGCTCTTTAGGGTCTGGATGCGGCGGCGGTTCGATGCCCAGGCCAGCGAGTTGCGGGCGTTGTCGGGTGGGTTGTCGGTGCGGTTGCTGAGGCGCAGCGAGGCTGCGATCGTGCCGTATGAGGGGTCTGTGGGCTTCGAGGGCGACACTTTTGTTATGGACAGTGGCGATACGCGGGGTGAGGAGGTGGGCCGCAGTTGTCAAGGCGTCGATGGCTAGTGTCCGATCGCCGGCTCTTTGGGCCAGGGGGGTTGGGACGTTGGTCTGGAGTTGCGGGTCGGCGCTTGGCGTTGCGCCTGCGAGGTGGTGTGTTGCTACGGGCGTGCCTTTGCTCGGGGGGGCGTTTGGTCGGGCCGGCGGTGGCTGTTTTGATGGTCGAGGGGAGGGGCTGTGACGGGGTGCGGTTGGTGTTTGCTCAGGTCGTCGAGCGGGGGGTGTGGGTCGCTGGAGGGCGGGGCGCTGGGGTTTAGCACGCGGTGGGATCCGCGTAGGCGGGATGCCTCGGCTTGGGTGGATTAGGCTGAGGCGGTCGGGGTCTTTTAGGGGATTCGGCCGGGTAGGGGCGGTGGGCGGTTTGAGCTTGAGGTCGATCGGGTGTGGGGCGAGGAGGGGCGTTGCTTTCGTCTGTTCGTCGAGGTGGGCGAACGCGGCGGCGATCGGAGGGGCTGGTCTCTCTTGGCGTCGGGGTTCGAACTCGAGGGTTGGTGGATCGGCCGCGGCTTGCCGGCCAAGGCGGTGATCGGGTCTGACGTCGATCGCGGTATGCATGGGCCGTTCTGTGCGGGGATTGAGCCTGATTTTGAGGTGGGGCGGCTGCACTCGGGCCAGTTCGATATCCACGATTGGGTGCTGCATTTGGGGGCGTTTGCCTGTCGCTGTCTGCGTCTGTTGGGGCGGTTGGGGCTGACGGGGGAGGTTGCACCGATCCGTCATGCGGCCGAGGGGGGGCGGCTGAAGACGGTGTTGCAGGGGGTTATGTGCTGGGCGGCGGGGTTTGTGGTGCTTGCGAGGGAGCGGGTGCTGGTCTGTGGCCGCCGCTTTGTCGGTTACGTTGAGGTGTTCGTCGTGCTGCAGGGGTGGCTTGTGTGCGCTGCTTTGCCATGGGTGCGGCGCGGCGGTTGCTCTTGGCCGAGACGCTCGGTTTCGCGCCAGTGGAAGGCCGGGGCTCGTCCCGGAGCAGGAAAATGACGTAACGCCGTCCCGCCAGTGCCGACTTTCGAAGCCAAAAGGCAGTGCGCCGCCCCGGGAAAGACCATCGGCAGACAGAAATTTCGGGCTGTCAGGCGGATATTTCATGCCAGACAGCTCACAGGAGAGGTTTCAGCTTTGATGACCACGGATTCAGGATTGTGATAATCACGCACATAGTCGAGCTGCGAGATGTTGTGCTCGATCAGACGCGCCATCAGACGCTGCATCCCGGGTGCAGGCGCAAGACCGCCGTCGCTCGGGCGGGCCAAGCGCTCTCGGATCAGGGCACGCCGCCGATTCAGGATCGAGCCGTGCCGTCTCGCGCTGGAGCGCTCCGGCATCGACGAAACGATCCAGATCGGCATCACCGCGCGCATCGGGTAGGTGCAGACGCAACCGATCGGTGTCGGTATCGATGCCGGCCAGCAAGATCTCGATCGAGGCACCACAGCAGTAGGTGTTTTCGACCGCCTCGCGGAAGGCGCGCAGACGCTCGCGCCCGGCAGCGGCTGACTGACGGGTGTCACTGCCGTGGGCCGCGCAGCCGTGATGCTCGGGGTCGCCGCTGCTGTAGTGATAGATCACCACCTTGAGATAGCGGGTCTGGGCATCGGCGGTGTTGGGTACAGCCTCCCGGAAGCGTCTGAGTTCCACCTCTGACCAGCGTTCGAGTGCCTCCTCGATGTCGAAGAGGGCGCCGGCATTGGCGCGGCGCCGAAGGGCGCCCATAGGCAGCCGCAACACATAGCGGATGGCATGGGCCAGACGTCCATCCGAACAGGTCGTGACGTTCATGGGCATGGAAACCGCAGTCGATCAGAAAGCGGCCGAACGCCTCGGACTGGCCGCGATCATCGAGCGGGTCGGTTGTGAAGTAGTCATCGCTCAGGGTGCGCACGGTCTCAAAGATGGCATGTGCAAAGAGCGCACGCCGGTCGAGTCCGGCGACCCAGGCATCGGCCAGCAAGGACTCAGGCAGCCCAAAGCCGAGCATCCGATGGGCCTCGGCCTGCGCCCAGTCCTCGAAACCAGCATCCGGGACGCGGGCCGCGATGGATTTGAGCACCGGAACGATACGGTCGAAAGAGCCTTTGACCCGCTGCTCATAGGCCCACAGCCGCTGGTTCTCGTCCAGGCGGGTGAGCGGATGCGTCTCGGGCCGAGCACCCCGGCGCATCTCCGCCGCCTCAGGCTGGATCTGCACACCAGGACGGTTGGTCCAGGAGGTCGAACGGACGCGCCGGCGTGATTGGGGCTTGATGCGCATGGCGATGGTTCCGGATCCCAGTGTGTTCATCAACCGCGCGCCCCACCCGAGAGGGTGACGAGGGCGCCACGCTCGGTGCTGCCGCTACTCCCCGTGATCCGGGTCTCGGGTTTAGGGCGATCTTGCCACTGGGCAGTGCGAAACAGCCGTGCCCCAGCGAAGGCCGCGGCGGGCGAACCGCGCCAGGTCGGATTGCGCCCCTGCACCGACTGACCCTCAGTGCCCGTGACGCGCTCGTTGCGGCCCCAGTCGTCGCCCGTGATGCGTAGCCGGCCGTCCATCCCCTCGCCAGTGATCCGGGGGCGGGCCGAGGTGGAAGGATCCTGACCAGACACCTCCCCTTGGGACGGCTCTGGCTGGGACACGAGGTCGCCCGCCCGAGCCTGGCCCCCGACGCGACCCTCCTCGGCCCGACGGGCGCGAAAACTCTCGGTGCCTGTGACCCGATCACCGCCCAGGTTGAAGGGACCTGTGATACGGCTGCGTGCCTGGTCGTACTGGGTACCGGTCACGCTGGGCCTTGGACGCTGGGATTGAGCGGTGCGCGCCGGGGTCTCGATACTGAAGCCACTCTACCGACCGCCGCCGAGCGGCTGCGGAAAGTCGTCGCTACCCGGTGTGGCCGCAAACTCCTCGGTAAACGCATCAGTGCCACAGTGGGCGAAGAGATCGTCTCCCCCCAGATAGGGGGTGCCGGTCACGGGCTGACAGGCACCCTTGGAATCACCCGTCGTGACCCCGCCGACCCCAGGCTGGGTGCCGGTGAGACCAAAGCCCGGGGTGGAGCGACCCACAGGCATCCGCTCGGCGACCTGGCGGGCCATCTCTGGACCACAGTCAGCGGCGACCTGCTCGGAGCCTAGATAGGTGGTGCCTGTGACGATCTCGCAGCGCCCAGCCTCGTTGCCGGTGACCCGCGCCTTGCCTGCGACCAGGGTTCCGGTCACTGTCTGACCGCGCCAGGTGGTATCGAGTCCGACCTTGAGCGGGCCGACCGGCTCGGGTCGGGTCTTGCAGAAACTGTCGAAGTGCTCCAAGCCGAGATACTCATTGCCCGTTATCCGTTGACAGGAACCTGGTTCGACACCGGTCAAGGCCGGGGTGCGTCCGACCAGCGAGCCAGTGACGGCGCGTCCAGCCAGGGTCTGAGTCTGGCCGACCTTGGACGGCGCCCCCTCGGGACCAGGCGCGGTGTAGGGCGTTCCGGTGAGCTGGCGCCCGGCACCGGCCTCGTCGCCTGTGACCTTGGCACTACGCCCGACCTGATCGCCGGTGACGGTCTGGCCCCCACTGGTGACAGCAACCGCGCTTTGACGGTTGGGTGCAGGTTCGAGCCTGATGCTGCAGAACTCCTGAAATATCTCGGCACCCAGATATTCGGTCCCCGTAATCTGGCGACAGGCACCGGCCTCGTCGCCCGTGGTGCGCCAGCTGCGCCCAACCAGGGTGCCCGTCAGGGTCTGGCCCGAGGCCGTGGTGCTGACGCCGACCTTGGATGGCAGCGCATTGGGTGTGCGCCGGATGCGTCCCGTGGGTCGCGGTCCTGAATCGCCGCACTTGCCATGCTCGCAGCGCGCCTCGCGCACCCGCTTGGCGATCTCGCGCGAGCTGACACCTGCATTGCGCAGCAGATGGGTTGTCACCGCCTGGCTGGAGCGTCCGCTCACTGAATCAACGCCAGTCTTGCCGCGTTCGGCCAGGGCAACACGGCGCGCCATCGATACCATGCGTCCACGCGAGGGGGCCTTGGCCAGGGTCGGACCACCGCGTGGGCGACTGTTACGTTGCCGCCGGTCATTGAGCGGATTGAGCGTTGCGCGCCGCTCGGTGCCGGGCTGCAACACATTGTCCGCTTGAGCCGCGGTCACGTCGAATCGCGTATTCTGGGGTACAACCGGCTCCAAACCAGCGATGGCACGACGCCGGGCGATCGCAGCCTCGCGCCCGACCAATCCGCGCAGATCGGGCTGATCCGCCGGTGCCGGACGCCCATCGCCTAGAAGTCCGCGGGTGAGCGTCGCGCCGCGCGATCGAGCGCCGGCGCCCTTCCGCCTGGTTGACGGAACGCCGGTCACGTTCGGGCTTGGGTTGACTCTCACACCGTGCCGGTGTGGGCTCCGCGGCACTCGGACGCTCGCGGAGCGTCATGGGTGCCGCTTCGCCGGACGGAACACGCTGGGCGTTCCGCCTGTTCGGCCCCGTGTTCGCGACCGATTCAGGGTCTGGTCGCCCCGTTTTACCTCCGTTGGCGATGGCGCGGCGTTTGGCGATAGAGGCCGCGCGCCCCGTCAACTGTCGTTCTTGATCAGCCATGTCCGTGCCTGCCTCTTCGTGGATCGCTGCTGACTGCTGTCCAGGCTCTCTGGGGCCGATGACGCTCGCCTTGGTGGCCGGCCGTGCGCCGCTGGGCAAGGCATTGCCCAGCCGACGCATCCAACCCGATCCTTAAGTCCGCAACGGCCCATCCGGAGCGCACCCCTCGCCCACGCACCCGCACTCAGCGGGCGCGGTGCACGAGGAAGGAATGCCCCTTGGTCTGGGCATAGTTGTCGTAGCCGACCAGCCGGACATGGTGATCCGGGTAGCTGCGTCGGCAGGCCTCGATCTCGGCCATGATCACGTTCGGATCCTGTTCGCCGAAGAAGGGCAGCTTCCACATCGGCCAGTAGTACTCGAAGGCACGGCTCGGATGCTCGTGCTCCAACGAGGCGTTCCAGCCGTTGTCAAGGATGTAGAGGATCTGCTCCAGGATCTCCTCGCGCGTCAGCGGGGGGAGATAAGAGAAGGTCTCATAGCGACCGATGGTGGCGTGATCGCCCATGCTGCTCGCGGTACTCATGGTGTCGGCTTCCTCATCACAAACGATGGATGGCGGGCTTTAGGCGGCATCGAGCTTGTCGACGACGTCGAACTCAAACTTGATCTCCTTCCAGGTCTCCATGGCAGCGGCCAGTTCGGGGCTGTGACGCGCCGCCGCCGTGAGGATCTCCCGAGCATTCTTCTCGACCTCGACCCCCTCGTTGCGCGCCTTGACGCAGGCCTCCAGCGCCACGCGGTTGGCCGCCGCGCCGGCCGCGTTGCCCCAGGGATGGCCCTGGGTGCCGCCACCGAATTGGAACACCGCGTCGTCACCGAAGATCGAGAGCAGCGCTGGGACATGCCAGACATGGATACCGCCCGAGGCCACCGCCATCACGCCTGGCATGCCACCCCAGTCTTGATCGAAGAAGACACCGCGCGAGCGGTCCTCAGGGATGAAGGATTCGCGCAGCAGATCGACGAAACCGAGCGTCGATTGCCGGTCGCCCTCCAGCTTGCCGACCACGGTGCCAGTGTGCAGATGGTCCCCACCCGACAGACGCAGACACTTGGCCAGGACCCGGAAATGGATCCCGTGCTTGGGGTTGCGGTCGATGACGGCGTGCATGGCGCGATGGATGTGCAGCAACATGCCGTTGTCACGACACCAGTTGGCCAGGGTGGTGTTGGCCGTGAAGCCAGCCGTGAGGAAATCGTGCATGATGATGGGCGAGCCGAGCTCCTTGGCAAACTTGGCACGCTTGATCATCTCTTCACAGCTCGGCGCGGTGACGTTTAGGTAGTGACCCTTGCGCTCGCCGGTCTCTTCCTGGGCCTTGCGTACCGCCTCCATGACGAACTCGAAGCGGTTCTGCCAACGCATGAAGGGCTGGGAGTTGACGTTCTCGTCGTCCTTGGTGAAGTCGAGCCCGCCGCGCAGACACTCGTAGACCGCGCGCCCATAGTTCTTGGCCGACAGACCCAGTTTGGGTTTGATGGTACAGCCCAAGAGCGGACGACCATATTTCTCCAGACGATCGCGCTCGACCTGGATGCCATTGGGCGGGCCACCGCAGGTCTTCACATAATGCAATGGGAAACGGATGTCTTCCAGACGCAGGGCACGCACCGCCTTGAAGCCGAACACATTCCCTACCAAGGAGGTGAGCACGTTGACGACCGAGCCCTCCTCGAACAGATCGAGCGGATAGGCGACGAAGGCATAGAAGCTCTCCTTGTCACCCGGAACATCCTCGATGCGGTAGGCGCGGCCCTTGTAGTAATCGAGATCGGTCAAGAGGTCTGACCAGACCGTGGTCCAGGTGCCGGTCGAGGACTCGGCGGCGACGGCGGCCGCAGCCTCCTCGCGCGACACCTTGGGTTGTGGCGTGACCTTAAAACAGGCCAACAGGTCGGAATCGAGGGGCACATAGTCCGGGGTCCAGTAGGTGAAGGCATAGTCTTTGACGCCGGCTTCATACGTCTTCGTGCTCATGATTTACTCCGTTCGATGGGTTCGGCCCGAGATTGCGGAGACGATAAATGGGTCAAATCCCCGATACCAATCAATTAAAAGAATGTTATCCATCGATAAAAGTCGATGGACTGGGCTGAGGATGGACGACGAACCCGGTTCGCGGAGCGGGTCGGCGGGTTTGGAGGGGCGCCTTGAGGCGCGATGGTGGCGATTGCTTCCGACTCGACCGCCGGTATCGCGGCTAAGGCCGCATCCGACGGGATGCGTTGGTGGGGTAGGAGCGCCGTAAGGCGCGATCCACATCTTTGATTGAGGGCCGGGTTTAGTAAACAACCCTCGACTGAAGTCGAAGGCTTTATTGTGAGACGCAGCAAACATGGTTGACCGCATCCCCAACATTAGGCGTGTTTACAGCCGCCCTTGGCAGCGGGGCTCCGCTGCCAATCCGGGCCAGGTTTCGACTGGCGTTGCAGTCTGCGTGCGCCCGGAGACCACACTTGCGGTGCATTATACACCACATGGCGCACTTCGCGCGCCCGCCATTCCTCCCGCGACTCAAGTCGCGGGTTTCCTTGCGGAGGGTCTATGAAAACCGCTGGTGATCGGATAGCGTCGATCGCGCCCGAAAGAGCGGCGCGAGATCCGCACTCCAGGCGGGGCCTGACGGCGTTTGTACTCGTTGCGATCGACCAGCCGCGCTACGCGCCGGACCACATCGGGCGGATAGCCGCGCGCCACGATCGCGTCCACACCCTCGTCGTCTTCGATATAGTGCTTGAGGATGGCGTCGAGCAGGTCATAGGGCGGTAGGCTGTCCTGATCGGTTTGATTCGGGCGCAGCTCGGCCGAGGGCGGGCGGGCGATCACCCGCTCGGGGATCACAGGCGCGCAGCCATTGCGATACCCTGCAAGTCGATAGACCAGGGTCTTGGGGACGTCCTTGAGCGGGGCAAAACCACCGGCCATGTCGCCATAGAGTGTGGCATAGCCAACCGCCATCTCGCTCTTGTTCCCAGTGGTCAGCAAGATACGCCCGGACTTGTTGCTGATGGCCATGAGGATGAGTCCGCGACAACGCGCCTGGATGTTCTCCTCGGTGACGTCCGCGGGTTGACCGGCGAAGACGGGTTCGAGCAGATCGAGAAAGGTGCGGAAGGCCGGCTCAATCGGGATGATCCGGCTTGCGACACCAAGACGCCTGGTCTGCTCCAGGGCGTCCTCGATGCTCATGCTGGCGGTATAGCGCGAGGGCATGAGCACGGCCTCGACGCGCTCGGCGCCGAGCGCATCCACGGCAACCGTCAGGGTCAGGGCCGAGTCGATACCACCGGACAGACCCAGCACAGCCCCATCGAAGCCGTTCTTCTGCACATAGTCGCGCACACCCAGCACCAGGGCCTCGTAGATCGTCTCCTCCTCACCAGGCCAGTCGGCGAGCGGTTCGGCATCGGCTGTGTTCGGGACCCCATCGGCATCGAGCTCGAGGGCGAGCGTCGTTTCGGTAAACGCACGCGCGCGGTGTGTGATCCGGCCATCTGGTGCGACGACAAAGGAGGCGCCGTCGAACACCAATTCATCCTGACCGCCGACCAGATTGGCATAGAGGATGGTGAGTCCATGGGTGCGGGCGCGCTGGGTCACCAGGGACTCGCGCTCGGCGATCTTGCCGGCGTGGAAGGGTGAGGCGTTGAGATTGAGCAACACCTGAGCGCCGGCCGCGGCGGCCTCGCGGGTCGGTCCCTCCCACCAGATGTCCTCACAGATACTCAAACCGAAACGCAGACCAAGGTGCTCGAATAGGACAGCGGTCGCGCCGGGTTGGAAGTAGCGTTTTTCGTCGAAGACGCTGTAGTTGGGCAGATGCTGCTTGGCATATTCGGCGATCAGGGCGCCGTCGCGGATCACACCGGCGACATTGAACAGACCGCCGACCGAGGCACGCGGATAACCCAGGACCAGGGTGAGGCCCCGCACCTCGGACTGGAGACGCGCCACCGCCGTCTCGACCCGGGCGATGAACTCGGGACGCAACAGCAGATCCTCGGGCGGATAGCCGGTTAGAACCAGCTCAGGACAGAGCAATAGATCGATGCCCTGGACCCTGGCCTGTTGGGCGGCTGAAATCAGGCGCTCGGTGTTGCCAGCCACGTCGCCGACTAAGGGATTCATTTGAAGGATTGCGCTATGACAGGACACTTCGATCGCTCCAGGGATCGCCTGAGTTCTCGATGACTCAACCGTCGGCCGTGATCCGCGCGATCAGCTCGCCCAAGACCTGGTCGGCGTGCTCGTTGTCGACCTGACAGGTGCCGGCGGCCTGATGCCCGCCGCCGCCGTATTCCAGCATCAGCGCGCCGATATTGGTCTTGGAACTGCGGTCTAAGATGGATTTGCCGACGGCAAAGACCGTGTTCTGGCGCTTGAGGCCCCAGAGGACATGGATCGAGATGTTGCACTGCGGAAAGAGCGCATAGATCATGAAGCGATTTCCGGCCCAGATGGTCTCCTCGCCGCGCAGGTCCAGCACCACCAGATTGTCGTGGACGGTGGCGCAGCGTCGAATCTGTTCCTTGCATGGCTCCTCGTGCTCGAAATAGAGCTCGACCCGCTCGCGCACATCCGGCAGGGCCAGGATCTGATCGATGGTGTGATCCCGACAGTAGTCGATCAGGTCCATCATCAGGTTGTAGTTGGAGATCCGAAACTCGCGGAAGCGTCCAAGCCCGGTGCGCGCATCCATCAAAAAGTTCAGCAACACCCAGCCCGTGGGGTGCAATACCTCCTCGAGCTCGAACTGGGCCGAGTCGCCCTTGTCCACCGCCTCCATCATCTCGTCCCAGACGAGTGGAAAGGTGTCGTGTCCGCCGTAATAACGCCAGACCACACGCGCCGCCGAGGGCGCCTCTGGATCGATGATGTGATTGTCGTGCCGGCCGGTGCGCAGGGTCTCGGACAGATGGTGATCGAAGGCCAGATGCACGCCCTCGACATAGGGGAGATTGGTGGTGATGTCGCGCCCGCTGATCGCGATCTTGCCGTCCTGCATGTCCTTGGGATGGACGAAGAGGATCTCGTCGATCAGGTCCAGGTGCTTGAGCAGGACGGCGCACACCAGACCATCGAAGTCACTGCGCGTGACAAGACGGAACTTTTGCTCAGACATGAATCTCTCCGGCTGGATTGGATGGCAGTCGATCTGATGGGCATGATAGGTCATTCGGGTCGAGTCGGCCTCAATGTCGCTCCAAGGCGACCAGCCGATTGTTCTCATCGATGGCGGCGCGAAACCGGCCCTGGATGCCGGCGTGGGTGACGAATTGGCGTAGGTTGATGGCTGGAATCGACAGCGTGCGCCCATCCTGGGTACGCACCACCACGCGCGCGGCCGCACCCTGGTAATAACGCAGATACTCGGTGCTGGGGATGTTCAGGCTGAAATGGAAGTAACGCATGTTTTTGGGGCGGTGGTGGACGGCAGGGGCGCGCGCAAGTCCGCGCCCACTATTGCGACAGGAACTCGACCGCGATCAACTGCCCATCCGCGTCCTGGTCTATCCGGGTCACACGCGCGCGCCGACGCAGCGGCTCGATCCTCGGGCTCGGGCTGTTGATCAGGATCTCCAGCTCCTCGTCATCTGCGATCGCCTGCTCGGAGCGAAAGGCGCATCCGGAGGCACTCAGGTTGATCAGACCGGCAAGCATGGACTCGCCCGTCGCCAGACGGGTGACGGTGATGTCGGTCTTGGTATCCAGGCGTCTGAATCCACGACGTTCGTCATTGGTGAGCATGTGGTACCCCCGCGTGCGCAATGTCTCAAGACAAGCGTGTGCCGGATCATAGCGCCAATGCCGGATTCCAGGAATGCCTGGGACTGTGTTCAGGTATCCGACCTGTCGTCGGACTCGAGAGGTGGGTGCTCGGTGTCGATTTCGTCCTCATCGAGCAGCAGACGCTGCCCGTCGCCTTCCAGGTCGTCGAACTGACCGCTGCGCGCGGCCCAGAACAGCACGGCGACCGCCGCAAGCCCTAGGGTCAGCATGCCGGGGATCAGGCCGTAGATGACTTCCATCGAGAGGTGGCTCGCTAGGATGGGATTGGAGCCGCCGGTGAATCCGAGACCGATCGGATCGGGGGCAAGCGCTCACCGGACGACTTGAAGAGCGCGCCGAGCCGTGCCGAGTTGCCGATCACCGCCAGACTGCTCAGCGGCATGGAGATGGCCGCGATCAGGGGGGTGACGACGCCGGCCATGGCCAGAGGCACCATGATCAGATTATAAAGGATCGAAAGGGCGATGTTCTGGCGGATGACGGCCAGGGTACGGCGCGCGAGCTCGATCGCCTCCAGCACCCGCTCTAACGCGCTCGACATGAGCACGATGTCGGCGCCGGCGATCGAGACATCCGTGCCGCTGCCCATGGCGATGCCGACATCGGCACGCACCAGGGCCGGGGCGTCGTTGACGCCGTCGCCCACCATCGCGACCGGTTGGCCAGTGCGCTGAAGCTCGGTGATGACACGGGCCTTGTCCTCGGGCAGGACCTCGGCGATCAATTCGACCGGGCCGAGGCGGCGGGCGATGCGCTCGGCGGCGGCGCGGCGGTCGCCCGTCAGCAGGGTGACGCGAAGCCCCCGATCGAACAGACGCGCGACCACGGCCTCGGCCCCCGGACGCAGACGATCCTCCACACCCAGCCTTAGGCGCAGACGACCATCGATCGCACCAAGGATTCGTCCGTCCGGCGCGGCGGTCGACTCGGGCTCCGATGGTAAGGCGATACCCTGACGTGCAAGCCATTCCGCGCGCCCGATGGCGACGGCACGCCCCGCGACCCGCCCGGCGATGCCCAGGCCCGGCTCGACCTCGACCGCCTCCACCCTCAACCCACCGGGGTCGATCCCGGCTTGCTCGCACAGCCTCAACACCGCCCTGGCCGCCGGATGCTCCGACAGCCGCTCCAGTGCGCCGATCAACCGCAAATCGGCACGCTGGTCCTCGCTCAGGACCGGCGAATCGGGGTCGAGCCTGCGCCACTCGGCCTCGGCCCCGGCGATCGCCACCACCACCGGGCGCCCCTCGGTCAGGGTGCCGGTCTTGTCGAAGACCAGATGCCGGATGCTCGACAATCGCTCCAGCACGGCCCCATTCTTGATCAGGATGCCGCGCGCCGCGCCCAGGCCCGAGGCGACCGCGACCGCCATGGGCGTGGCCAGACCGAAGGCACAGGGACAGGTGATGATGAGCACGGCAGTGGCCGCGGTCAGGGCGCGCTCCAGATCGACCTGGACCCAGAGCACGAAGGTCAGGGCCGCCAACCCCAGGGTCGCGGCGACGAACCAGGGTACGCTGCGGTCGGCCAGACGTTGGATGGGCGCACGGCTGGCCTGTGCCTCCTCGACCAGCCGGATGATGCGTCCGAGCCTGGTCGCGGCAAGCAGCCCCGTGATCCGGACGCAGAGCACCCCTGCCCCATTGATGGTGCCGGCCGAGACCCGATCGCCAAGGGTCTTGGGCACCGGACGCGACTCGCCGGTCAGCATGGACTCATCGACGCTGCTCTGTCCATCCAGGATCTCGCCATCGACCGGGATGCGCTCGCCGGGGCGCACCAGCACCCAGTCACCGATGGCGAGTGCGCGGATCGGCACCAGCTCCTCACCGCCGTCGTCCTGGAGTCGGGTGGCGACCCTGGGTTGGAGATCGAACAACCGCTGGGTCGCGGCCACCGCGCGCCGGCGCGAACCGGCCTCCAGATAGCGCCCGACCAGGATCACGAACAGAAAATTGACCACTGTGTCCCAGTAGACCGCGCCGCGCTCGGGGCCACCGAGCGTCACATAGAGCGAATAGCCATAGGTGACACTGACCCCGATGGCGATCGGCAGATCCATGCTCAGATGACCCGAGCGCAGACCCGACCAGGCGCCACGGTAGAAGGGCGCGCCCGAATAGAGGATGGTTGGCGTGGCGAGCAGGAAGCCGAGCCAGTGGAAGAGCGCGCGGAACTCACCCTGATCCGCCCCGCTGTAGAGCGCGATCGAGACCCACAGCAGGTTCATCATGGCGAATCCGGCCCAGGCGAGCCGGAACAGCAGGGCGCGATTCTCGCGCGCGAGGGCGCCCTCGGCAGCGTCCGGGTCGAAGGGTGTAGCGGCATAGCCCAGATCCGCGAGCCGGCGCAGGATGCGCGAGAGCGGCAGCCGGCCATTGTCCCAACGCACCCGCAACCGGCGTCCGGTGAGATTGACCCGCGCCTCCGCGACGCCCGGGAGCGACTGGAGTCCGCGCTCGATCAGCCAGACACAGGCCGCACAGTGGATGCCCTCGACCAGCAGGTTGATCTCGCGGTCCTCGCCAGCAACGTCGGTGAATTCCTCCTGCACCGCGTCCAGATCGAAGAGGCTGAGATCCTTGGGCGGCTCGGGCGGTGGGGCGAGCAAGAGGCCTTCAGGGGTGCGGCGGTAGAAGCCCTCCAGCCCGGCGGCATGGATGGCCAGACAGACCGACTTGCAGCCGGTGCAGCAGAAGGCGCGCTCGGCGCCGGCGACCTCAGCCGTCTCGCGCGCGCCGGCGGCGATCGGCAGACCGCAGTGGAAACAGGACCCCTCATCCACCAACAGGACCCCTCATCCACCGTCTAGGGGGCCCCGACCCTGAGGCGTTCACTGATGCTGAACTCGTCTGCGCCCAGACGCGCGACGATCAGGGTGTCCCAGACGCCGATCAGCGGAAAGGCGGTCTCGACCCCATAGCGCCCGCGCCCCTCGCGGTTCATGGTCAGGCTGAAGTCGCGCGCGGCATCCGAAGGCCGGTAGGCATGGAAGGTGACGGCCTCGGGATCGACCGGCTGACCGGCGCGATCGACGAAGAAGACACGGATGGACGCGGTCTGACCGACCTGCAGCGACGCCGGGATGTCGGCCCGGATCAGCCAGCCTGGATCGCGTGCCTGACGGGTCAGGACGGTTCGCTCATAGTTTCGCCCACGCTCGTAGTAGTCGGCATTGACCAGACCCGGATTGGTCGCAAAGGCCAGATAGACCATGACCAGATTGACACCCAGCACTAGGGCGACGAGCCCGATCCAGCCGAGCACCCACGGATTGCGCAGGGCCGCGTTGGGCTGGAGATGGACCCGGAGACGGGTTTGGATGGGGGTCATCATCGACGCTAGACCTCGTGTTGCTGTGCGTTTCTGCCCCTCAGTCAGAGCGCGGTTCAGGGCCGACGAAGACGCTCTCGCGCTCGGTCACGGCCAGCTCACCCGTAGCACGTTCGGCCTCGATCCGGAAGACGATCGGCTGCTGCTCGGCTTCGAGCGCCTCACGCGGGATCCGCACGAACACGGTCGCCGGCGTCACGCCGCCCGGCCTCGCCTCGATCGGCGGCTCGGCACCGACGAGCCTCAAGTCGTCATGCCCCTTGGCGCGAATCCTCACTGCCAGCGGCTCATGGGTCTTGTTGAGGATCTTGAGGGTGTATTTGTTCTGGATCGAACCATCGCTCTGGAGCACGAACAGCGGCGCACGCTCATGCAACACCCGCAGTTCGAGCGGGTCGAGCGCGGTCAGGCCATGGAGGATGCCGAACAGCGACAGCCCCAGGATGAGGACATAGACCCAGATCCTTGGGCGCAGCCACAACCCCCGGGTCGAGCGACCCTCCAGCTCGTCGAGCGAGGCATAGCGGATGAGTCCGCGCGGACGACCGATCTTGTCCATGACCTGATCACAGGCATCGATGCAAAGCGCACAGGTGATGCAGCCCTCCTGCTGACCGCGCCGGATATCGACCCCGGTCGGACAGACGGCCACGCACTGATTGCAATCGATGCAATCGCCTGTGGTGCGCGTCCCCTCGTCCGTCCGCCTGAGCCGAGCGCGCGGTTCGCCACGCCGCCCATCATAGGTCGGCACGATGGTCGAGCGGTCGAGCATCACGCCCTGGATGCGCGCATAGGGACAGAGCCAGAAACAGGTCTGCTCGCGTAGGAATCCAGCCAGGACATAGGTCCCGACCGTGAAGAGCGCGACCGTGACATAGGCCGCGCCATTGGCCTGACCGGTGAAGAAGGTCCGCCACAGCGTCGGCGCATCGGTGAACCAGGCCACGAAGCTAAATCCGGTCAGAACGCCGATCAGGAGCCAGAGACCATGCTTGATCGTGCGAACTTTGAGCTTCTCCAGGGACATCGGCGCCGCGTCGAGCTTACGCCGTGCCGCCGGCGGACCCTCCAGCCGCTCCTCGATCCAGGTGAAGACATCGGTCCAGACCGTCTGGAAACAGAAGAACCCGCACCAGACCCGCCCGGCGAGCGCCGTCATCACCGCCAGCAGGATGGCGAAGAACAGCAGCAGCAGCGACAGCATCCAGAAGTCCTGCGGCAGCACCGTGACCGAGAACAGGTGGTATTGACGGTTGGGGATGTCAAACAGCACCGCCTGCCGACCGTCCCAACGCAGATAGGGGCCGAGCAGATAGATCAGCCACACCGAGGCCAGGGCCCACTTGATGGTCCGCCAGCGCCCCGGGATGCGTTTGGCATGGATGGTCTGGCCGCCGGCATTGACGTGCCAGTCGTCGGCCTCGGCGTAGAGCGCGTCGACTGAGACCGGCGCGGTCGATTCAGGAGGGGTGTTCAATTGGACCACACCCGGACGTCACCTCCCGCCGCCGAGCGAGTGGACATAGACGACCAGCTTCTTGATGTCCTGTGCACTGAGCTTGCCGGCAGGTTGGGCAAAGGCGGGCATCACGGCGCTACGGCTCTCGGGGACGTCCTTCTGGTTGACGCCATAGAGGATGGTGTGACGCGCACTCTCGAAACCGCCTGGCTCGAAGCGCCAGATGCCGTCGCGCAGATTGGCCGCACCCACGCCGATGAAGTCGCCATTGGGCAGATCGACCACATGCCCATTGGCGGTCTGACCATGACAGGCCACGCAGCCCTTGGAGCGGAATAGGTTCCAGCCGGCCTCGCTCCCACCCTCGCCGCCGGTCTCGGCCATCGCCACCACCCAGTGGGCGAGCGTATCGACCTCGGCCTCGGTGAGCATGGTCTGGTGCGCCGGCATCAACGACTGACGCCCGCCCGTGATGGTCTCGGTGAGCTTGGCGGTGGTACCACCATAGAGCCAGTCGTCGTCGGCAAGCACCGGATAGCCCGGATTGCCCTGCCCGCCGCTGCCGTGACAGGCGGCGCAGTTGTCGCCGAACAGCACCTTGGCCGAGGCCAGGGTGTATTGCTTCAACCCAGGATCGGCCAGGATCTGATCGGCGCTGAGGTCGCGAATCCGATCCTCGAACTCGGCGCGCTTGGCCTCGATGCGTGCGAGGCCCTGCTCGTACTCCTTGATCTGGGTCCAGCCGAGCAGTCCGCGATTGGGCCCCTCGCCGAGCGGCCAGGTCGGATAGAGGATCGAGTAACCGATGACCCAGAGGATCGACAGCCAGAACCCCTGCATCCACCAGCGCGGCGGTGGATTCTTCAGCTCGCGGATGTTGTCGTCCCAGACATGCCCGGTGTTGTTCTCGCCTGGAAAGGGGTTAGGATCGGCCATCGCGCTCTCCGGAGGGCGGATCGTCCTCGAATGGGATGTGCTTCCTGGATTCGAGCGACTCCCGGTTCTTGGGACGAAAGACCTGAAAATAGGCCAGGATCATCAGCAAGAAGATGACGACGGTCAGGAGGGTGCCGATCCAGTCATTGACCGTCATCGCCTCCCAATCGGTCGCGAAATACTCGGCGAGTCTATTCACGATAGGCCTTGGCGTCATCGAGCTTGACCATGGTACCGAGCACCTGGAGATAGGCGACCAGGGCATCCATCTCGGTCTTGCCCTCGAGCAGGAACTCGGCCGCCGCGATGTCGGCGTCGGTGTAGGGCACGCCGATGCGCCGCAGGCCTTCCATGTGGCGCTGCATCCGCGAGCCGGTACCTGCCGGCCAGAGCGTGAAGCCGAACACCCGCAGCGACATGTCCGGATCAGCCGCCGTCTCGTCGAGCCAGGGATAGCTGGGCATGACCGACTCGGGTACAAGCGAGCGCGGATCACGTAGATGCCGGCGCTGCCAGTCGTCTGAATACTTGCCACCGACCCGCGCCAGATCCGGGCCGGTGCGCTTCGAGCCCCATTGGAAGGGGTGATCGAACATGGACTCGGAGGCGAGCGAATAGTGACCGTAGCGCTCTTTCTCGTCGCGGAAGGGCCGGATCATCTGCGAATGGCAGAGATAGCAGCCCTCGCGTTGATAGATGTCGCGTCCGGCCAGCTCCAGCGCTGTATAGGGCCGGACCCCATCGCCTGGCCTCCAGTTCCACTGGACCTTGCCGGTCTCATCCCGGGTGACGATGGGTTCCTGGCCCGCCTTGTCCCAGACGATCTCGGGGAAGGCATGGTGCTCCATCGTGCCCTTCAGATAGAAGAGCGGCACGATCTCGACCAGCCCACCGACCGAGAGCACCAGGGCGGTGACGATCAGCAGGCCCCAGATGTTGACCTCCAGCCATTCCTGGACGCCCTTGACGCAAACCCTGGCCCTGTCGCTCATGCTTGGTCCCTCGCTTCAGGCCAGGGCCGGGAGGGCGCGCGCCTGTTGCAGACGACCCTCGACGATGGATTTGCGCACGGTCATGAGCACATTGAACAGCATCACCGCCGCACCGAACAGGAACAACCCGCCACCGAGGGCGCGCATGGCGTAGTAGGGATGCATGGCATCGACCGACTCGACGAAGGTATAGGCCAGGGTGCCGTACTCGTCATAGGCGCGCCACATCAGACCCTGCATGATCCCCGACACCCACATGGCGACGATGTAGATCGCGGTGCCGATGGTTGCGGTCCAGAAATGCAGATTGATCAGGCGCTCAGAGAACATCTCGGTGTGATAGAGCCGCGTCATCAGATGGTAGATGGCCCCGATCGAGATCCCGGCCACCCAGCCGAGTGCACCCGAGTGCACATGGCCGATGGTCCAGTCGGTGTAATGCGAGAGGGCGTTGACGCTCTTGAGCGCCATGACCGGCCCCTCGAAGGTCGACATGGCATAGAAGGCGAGCGCCATGATCAGGAAGCGCAGCACATAGTCCGTGCGCAGCCGATCCCAGGCACCCGAGAGCGTCATCATGCCATTCACAGCCCCACCCCAGGACGGGATGATCATGGCGAGCGAGATCGCCGCCCCCAGCGAGCCGGTCCAGTCCGGCAGCGCCGTGTATTGCAGATGATGCGCACCGAGCCAGACATAGCCGAACATCAGGGCCCAGAAGTGGATCACCGACAGTCGGTAGGAATAGACCGGGCGCCCGGCCTGCTTGGGGACGAAGTAGTACATGATGCCGAGGAAGCCGGCGGTCAGATAGAAGCCGACCGCGTTGTGCCCCCACCACCACTGGATCATGGCGTCCTGCACCCCAGAGAAGATCGAGTAGGACTTAAAGAGCCCGACCGGGATCGCCAGGCTGTTTACGACATGCAGATAGGTGATCATGATCATCATGCCGAGGAAGAACCAGTTCGACACATAGATGTGCGAGGACTTGCGGTTGGCGATGGTCATGATGAAGTTGATCGTGAAGGAGAGCCAGACGACGGCGATCAGGATATCGATCGGCCACTCCAGCTCGGCGTATTCTTTCGATTGGGTCAGACCCAGGGGCAGCGTCAACACCGCGAGCAGGATGACCGCGTTCCAGCCCCAGAAGGTAAAGCGCGCCAGCGTGTCGCTCCAGAGTCGCACCCCACAAGTGCGCTGGACCGAGTAGAAGGCGGTGGCCATCAGGGTACAGCCGCCGAAGGCAAAGATGACGGTGTTGGTGTGCAGCGGACGCAGTCGTCCGAAGGAGAGATAGGGGCTGTCGAAGTTCAGGGCCGGCCAGGCCAGTTCCGCGGCGATATAGACACCGAAGGCCGCGCCCAGCACCAGATAGACCACGGCCATGATCGTGAACCAGCGCACGATCTCGAAGTTGTACTTCTGCTCCAGACTGGTCTGCATGGACCCTCCAGAAACCATTGGATACAGCCTTGAGGCAAGGAGGCCATCCGGCCTGGAATCGGCGCGTATCGAACCGGCGGCACCGATCGGTGAATCTCAATGGATCGCGCGCAGAAAGTCAACCCGCGAATCATCAAGGTCTATTTGAAGAACGACTCGACCGAAAACCCTTCGCTTTTGAGGATATCGCGCAGTCGGCGCAGCGCATCCATCTGGATCTGACGCACCCGCTCACGGGTGACGCCCAGCTCACGCGCCACGCTTTCGAGCGTCGAGTTCTCGTAGCCGTGCAGACCGAAGCGCCGCTCGATCACCTCGCGCTGCTTGTCGTTGAGCAGACCGAGCCAATGCTCGATGTTGACCTGGATGTCCTCGTCCTGGATGCGCTCGGTGGGGTCGCTTGACCCATCGTCCTGGAGCATGTCGAGCAACGGCTTGTCGGCGTCCTTGCTATAGGGCGTATCGACCGAGGTGATGCGCTCGTTGAGGCCCAGTATGCGCTTGACCTCGTTGATCGGACGGTCGAGCAACTGGGCGATGTCCTCGGAGGTCGGATCGTGGTCCAGGCTCTGCGCGAGCTGGCGCGCGGCCTTGAGATAGAGGTTGATCTCCTTGACCACATGGATCGGCAGACGCACGGTGCGCGTCTGGTTCATGATGGCGCGCTCGATGGTCTGACGGATCCACCAGGTCGCATAGGTCGAGAAACGAAAGCCACGCTCGGGGTCGAACTTCTCGACCGCTCGGATCAACCCAAGATTGCCCTCCTCGATCAGGTCCAACAACGGTAGGCCGCGATTGAGATAACGGCGTGCGATCTTGACTACCAGCCGCAGGTTACTCACGATCATGCGTTGCCGCGCCGCGTTGTCGCCGGCCTGGGCGCGGCGGGCGAGCTGGATCTCTTCCTCGGCGGTCAGGAGCCTGGACTCGCCGATCTCATTGAGATAGATCCGGGTCGCATCGAAATCGGCCTCGGCCGCGTCGATGGGGTGTTCTCCGGAAAGGCTCGACAAGTCGCCGTCGAGCCCATTGAGATCATCGTCCGAACCATCGGGCAGGATGGAACCCAAATCCTCGTCCAGCGACGACAAGGACTCGCTGTCGATCTCGGGTAGATTATCGGGGATCTCGCGGTCTTTGGCGCTCGACATCCACATCCTCCGCAACGGGACGAAGCTAGACGATGATACGGTTTTTACTCAGGCGAGGCGTCCAGGGGCAAGCTTCTCAAGCGACCCCGGCCAGCAGGGGGACGAAGCTGGCCGGTTCCAGGATCTCGTGACCAAAACCGCCGCGCGCCAGCCGCACCAACCGTACCAGGTGTTGGCGCGGCCCCTCACCGATCGGCAGCACCATGAGGCCGCCAGGCGCAAGCTGTTCGGCGAGTGCGCGCGGGATGCCGCGCGGGGCGGCCGTCAAGATGATGGCCTGATAGGGCGCGTACTCGGGCCAACCCTGAGCACCGTCGCCGTGGCGATAGCGCACATTGCGTATCTTCAGCGCATCGAGCCGTTCCTGGGCGCGTTCAAACAGATCGCCGACGCGCTCGACGGTATAGACACGCCGCACCAGTGAGGCAAGCACGGCGGTCTGGAATCCCGAGCCGGTGCCGATCTCAAGCACGGTATCGGGTGTACCATGCTCCAGCAATGCCTGAGTCATGCGCGCCACGGTATAGGGCTGAGAGAGGGTCTGGCCATGTCCGATCGGCAACGCCAAATCCTCGTAGGCACGACTGGCGAGCGCCTCGTCGACGAACAGATGACGCGGCAGCGTGCGCATCACGCGCAACACCTCGGACGAGTCGATCCCAGCATCGATCAAACGCTGGATCAGACGCTCGCGGGCGCGTCTGGAGGTCATACCGATGCCCGGATCGAGCGTGGTCAGGGTCATCAAAGACACCCGGTCAGCCAGGAACCAAGCGACTCCAGAACAGAATGACGGGTTAGATCGATCTGAAGCGGGGTGATCGAAACGAACCCTGAGCGCACGGCGTCGAAATCCGTGCCCGGACCCGCGTCCTGCTCGGGACCGGCCGGACCGATCCAGTAGATGGTCTGGCCGCGCGGATCGCGCGCCTCGACCACGGACTCGGCCTTGTGCCGATGTCCCAGCCGCGTGGCCTTGAACCCCTGGAGCTCGGCATAGGGCCGATCCGGGACATTGACGTTAAGGATGATGCTGGATTCGAGCGGATCGCAACACAGACGCTCGACCAATCGAACCGCCACGCGCGCGGCGGTGTCGAGGTGCCGGGGCGCGCTCGTGGTCATAGAGATTGCAATCGAGGGCAGTCCCAAGAACCGCCCCTCGGTGGCGGCGGCCACTGTCCCGGAGTAAAGCACGTCGTCGCCCAAATTCGGCCCATGATTGATGCCGGAGACCACGATGTCTGGGTCGATCGCTGGTAATCCGGTGAGCGCCAGGTGCACACAGTCGGTCGGCGTGCCGTCAACCTGGATGAAGCCGTTGGGCATGCGCCGAGCGCGCAGGGGTCGGTCGAGCGTAAGTGAGTTGCTCGCTCCGCTGCGGTCGCGATCCGGGGCCACGACCACCACCTCGCCTAAGGCCGTCAGGGCCCCGGCCAACACGATCAAACCGGGTGACTGATAGCCGTCATCATTGCTGACAAGGATTTGCATTGTTTCTTTGAGCGACTCTTGATGGCCCTAGGGATCATACTCTAAGGACTTCGATCGGACATCCCGACAGTGTCGACCGACCTGGGGACGGCTATACTCGCGTTCCAAGCCTGCCCAGACAGCCCCGGATCCAGCTCATGAAAACCAGACTCCAGGACGCCGACCGCCAGCTCTTCCGTAAACAGGTCGAGGATGCCGAGCCGTTGTCGTTCGAGAGTTCCGAACCCTTTCGCCGTCGTCCACCGCCGGTACCGCGTCCACGCCCGATCGAAGCGCCGGTGGGTGACGAGCGCATCGCGCTCGCCGAATCCGAGGTCGAGACCCACGACTATCTGTTCTTCGCACGTCCAGGCGTCCAGAACAGGGTACTCGCCGATCTTCAGCGCGGGGCCTTTCCGATCGGATTGGAGGTCGACCTGCACGGACTCCAGGTCGAGCACGCGCGCCAGATCCTGGCCGAATTCCTCAGCGAATGTCTGCATCGGCGGGTGCGTTGCGCGCGCATCATCCATGGCAAGGGCCTTGGCTCCAGCGGACGCGCCCCCGTGCTCAAACGCAAGGTCAACTATTGGCTCAGGCTTTATGATCAGGTGTTGGCCTTCTGCTCGGCGACCAGCCGCGACGGCGGAACCGGGGCGGTCTATGTGCTGCTGCGTAACCCCAACAAGAACAAAGCATCCAGGGCACGCCTGGACTGAGCGGAGACGCTGACCCTGCCTGTGGCCTCGACGTATCGATGAGGCCGCTGACCCTAAGCTGCCGGACCTCGACTTCGCCGCCCTGGTCCGCTTCTTTGCCACCACGCCGTGATATCATCCGCGACCATGCTGACCTATCCCGACATCGACCCCATCGCCCTTACCCTTGGCCCGCTCAGGGTCCATTGGTATGGGCTCATGTATCTGATCGGCTTCATACTGGCCTGGTGGCTCGGGCGCTGGCGCGCGCACCGCCCCGAATCCGGCTGGACGGCGGAGATGGTCGATGACCTCATCTTCTATGGTGTCCTCGGCGTCATCGTCGGCGGGCGGCTCGGCTATATGCTGTTCTATGGCTTCGATCGCATCCTGGACAACCCGCTGAATCTGTTCAAGGTCTGGGAGGGCGGTATGTCCTTCCACGGCGGACTGATCGGCGTCATAGTGACGATTTGGTTGTTTGCCCGCCGTCATGATCGCCACTTCTTCCAGGTCTCGGATTTTCTCGCGCCCCTAGTGCCGCCCGGGCTACTGGCCGGAAGGATCGGCAATTTCATCAATGGTGAGCTCTGGGGGCATCGCACCGAGCTGCCCTGGGGCGTCCGGCTCCCCTGCGAGCGTTTTCCGCGTCAGTGTCTCGATCAGCCGCCCGACAGCCTGCTGAGTCCGGCCGTGCATGCCTCTCAGCTCTACGAGGCCGCGCTCGAAGGGCTAGCGCTGTTCGTCATCCTCTGGATCTTCTCCAGCCGTCCACGTCCGACGATGGCGGTTTCGGGTCTCTTCCTGCTCGGCTACGGCGTGTTCCGCTTCCTGGTCGAGTTCGTGCGCGAACCCGATGCGCATATCGGCTATCTGGCCTTCGGATGGCTGACCATGGGACAGCTCCTGTCGCTGCCGATGGTGGTGGGGGGCGGGCTGCTGCTCGTCCTGGCCTATCGTCCACGAGCCACCTGAATGGCTCGACGACCGAGCAGACACAAAAAACCGGCCTCAAGCCGGTTTTTTGTGTCTTCACGATCAGGGCATGGCCTTGATGTGGGCGTTCAGACGGCTCTTGTGGCGTGCGGCCTTGTTGGCATGGATCAGGCCCTTGCGTGCGGCGCGGTCGATGCGCGGCACGGCCTCTTTGAACGCCTGAACGGCCGCTTCCTTGTCCTCGGCATGGATCGCCTTGATCACCTTCTTGATGAAGGTGCGAAGGGCGCTGCGCTGAGCCATGTTACGCTGACGACGGGCTTCCGCCTGACGGGCGCGCTTGCGCGCTTGAGGTGAGTTAGCCAACTGAGTCTCCTGAGAAATTCGATGTCTGACGCGGTCGATTGTATCTAAAACCAGGAAACCGCGTTGAGGGCCGGACGCCAATTATTAAGCGGGCCATACCGAACGCAGTCTTTGAAGAGTTGAAGTATTTCTGAGCGGATCGCGATTGTCAATTACAATTGGCGTTTTTCTTAATCTTTAAGTCGCCTTATTTAAGATCCATGGCCTCGCTGATCGCCTCGTTTGCCAAGGTGGGGGGCGGAACACTGTCGTCGCGTATGCTGGGATTCGTGCGGGATCTGACCATTGCGCGTGTGTTCGGTGCCGATGCCGCGAGCGATGCCTTCTTCGTCGCCTTCAAGATCCCCAACTTCGCCCGCCGGTTGTTTGCCGAGGGCGCACTGTCGATGGCACTGGTGCCAGTGCTCAACGAGCATCGCCAGCGACAGGGGCTGCCGGCGCTCAAGTCCTTCGTCGATGACCTAACGGGTACACTGGCCGCTGCACTGCTGCTGATCACCGGACTCGGGATTCTGGCCGCACCGCTGCTGATCCTGGTCTTTGCGCCTGGCTTTGGCGCAGACACCGATCAGCTCGCGCTGGCCACGACGCTGCTGCGGCTCACCCTGCCCTATGTGTTCTTCGTCACGCTCACTGCGCTGGCTGCTGCCGTACTCAATACTTACGAGCGTTTTGGGGTGCCGGCCTTCACGCCGGCGCTGCTCAACATCGTCCTGATCAGTTGTGCGCTGTGGTTGGCACCCTTGCTGGAGATGCCAATCCTGGCGCTGGCCTGGGGCGTGCTCGTGGCCGGACTGGTGCAACTGGTGTTTCAGCTGCCCTTTTTGGCGCAAATCGGGTTGTTACCGCGACCGCGCTTCAAACCACGCGACCCAGGTGTGATCCTCGTCTTCCGACGTCTGGGGCCAGGGGTACTGGGCGTGTCCGTGGGCCAGATCAGCCTACTGCTCGATACCCTGCTCGCCTCGGTGCTTGTGACCGGCAGTATCTCCTGGCTCTATTACTCAGATCGGCTCATGGAACTGCCGCTCGGCCTACTGGGCGTGGCCTTGGGCACGGTGATCCTGCCGCGTCTATCGCAACGTGAGGCGGCGCAGGATCCCGAACGCTTCTCAGAGACGCTGGACTGGGCCTTGCGGTGGGCACTGCTGCTCGGCCTGCCGGCGGCAGTCGGACTGCTGGTGCTGGCCGAGCCGGTGATGGCGACGCTGTTTTTATCGTCCGAATTCGGCGCGGAGGATGTCACCCGGGCGGCGCACTCGCTCATGGCCTATGCGCTCGGTATCCCCGCCTTTCTGGCGATCAAGGTGCTGGTGCCCGGCTATTACGCCCGACAGGACGTGCGCACGCCGGTGCGACTGGCGCTGATCGCGCTCGGTGTCGGGCTGGTGGTGCATCTGTTGGTCATGGTGCCGATGGGACATGCCGGGCTGGCGCTTGCAACGGCCTTGACGGCGGCGCTCAATGCCGTCCTGCTGCTGCGTGGACTGAAGCGCTCGGGCATCTATCGGCGCCACCCAGGCTGGGCACGCCTGCTCGGTCAGACATCGCTCGCCAGTCTGAGTATGGGCCTGATACTCCATTGGGGTGTTGGAGCAAGGTCTGATTGGCTTCAGACGAACACCTGGACGCAGGTTCTGGATCTGACAGGCTGGATTCTAGCGGGTGGATTGGTTTATTTGATGCTTTTGCTCATCACCGGACTAAGACCAGGTGATCTGAGCGAGTGTGTCTGATGGTCAGACACCCTGTCCATTCCACGAGGCCTCTCCATCGAATCGCACCGGGTCAAGACACCTCGGCCAGATCCCCTTTCTCCTGCAACCAGGCCCGCCGATCCGCCGCGCGCTTCTTGGCCAGCAGGCGATCGAGCAGCTCGTCGGTTGCATACGCATCCTCGAGTGTGAGCTGCACCAGCCGGCGCGTATCTGGATGGATGGTGGTCTCGCGTAGCTGGGCCGGGTTCATCTCGCCCAACCCTTTGAAGCGTTGTACATTGACCCGGCCCTGGATCTTCTCGGCAGCGATGCGGTCGAGGATGCCCCGCTTTTCGTCGTCATCGAGCGCGTAATAGACCTGTTTGCCGACATCGATGCGATAGAGCGGCGGCATGGCGACATAGACATGCCCCTCGGCGACCAGGCGTCGGAAGTGCTTGACGAAGAGCGCACACAGCAGGGTGGCGATATGGGCCCCGTCCGAGTCGGCATCGGCCAGGATACAGATCTTGCCGAAGCGTAGTCGGCTCAGATCATCGCTGCCCGGATCGACCCCGATGGCCACGGCGATATCTTGGACCTCCTGGGAGGCCAATACCTCCTCCGGTGCGACCTCCCAAGTATTGAGGATCTTGCCCCTGAGCGGCAGGATGGCCTGGAACTCGCGGTCGCGCGCCTGCTTGGCCGAGCCGCCGGCCGAATCGCCCTCGACCAGGAACAACTCGGTACGCTCGGGATCGGTCGCGGTACAGTCGGCGAGCTTGCCGGGGAGCGCCGGACCGCCCTGAGTCGGCTTCTTGCGCGTGACCATCCGCTCGGTCCTTAGTCGCGCCTGGGCGGCGCTGATCGCCAGCTCGGCGATGCGCTCGCCCTCGGCCACATGCTGGTTGAGCCACAGGCTGAGCGAGTCCTTGATCACACCCGAGACGAAGGCCGCACACTCGCGCGAAGACAGCCGTTCCTTGGTCTGACCGGAGAACTGGGGGTCGAGCAGCTTGACCGAAAGGATGTAACTGACACGGCCCCAGACATCCTCCGGTGCCAGCTTGACCCCGCGCGGTAGCAGATTACGGAACTCGCAGAACTCGCGCACCGCCTCGGTCAGCCCGCTGCGCAGACCATTGACATGGGTGCCGCCCTGAATCGTTGGGATCAGATTGACATAGCTCTCGGCGATGGGTTCACCCCCCTCGGGGAGCCAGACCAGCGCCCAGCTCACCGCCTCGGTGCGTCCCTCCAGGTCGCCGACGAAGGGCGTGCTCGGCAAGGTCTCGACCCCGTTCAATGATTGGAGCAGATAGCCCTGGAGCCCGTCCTGATAGCACCACACCTGCTCCTCGCCGCTGGTCTCATCGCGAAAACGCACCTCCAGCCCCGGACAGAGCACGGCCTTGGCCTGGAGCAGATGGGTCAGTGAACGCACGGCGAATTTGGGTGAGTCAAAATACCTGGAATCGGGCCAGAACCTCAGCCGGGTGCCGGTATCATGGCGCTTGACCGTGCCGACGATATCCAGATCGCTGACCTTGTTACCATCCCTGAAGGCCATGTTGTATTCCTGGCCGCCGCGCTTGACCCAGACCTCCAGATGGCGCGAGAGGGCATTGACGACCGAGACCCCTACCCCGTGCAGACCGCCCGAGAAGCGGTAGTGGTCCGAGTTGAACTTGCCGCCGGCGTGGAGCTTGGTCAGGATGACCTCGACTCCAGGGCGCCCCTCCTGCGGATGGATGTCGACCGGCATCCCGCGTCCGTCGTCCTCGACCTCCAGCGAGCCGTCGGCATGGAGCGTCACCGAAATGCGCTTGGCATGGCCGGCCAGGGCCTCATCGACACTGTTGTCGATGACCTCCTGAGCCAGATGGTTGGGACGGCTGGTGTCGGTGTACATCCCGGGGCGCTTGCGCACCGGGTCGAGTCCCTGGAGGACCTCGATGGCTGAGGCATCGTACTGGCCGGTCATGGACGCGTGGATCTTTACTTATGCAAGAGACGGGATGGGTTGAATCCAACTGGGGTTGCCGGAGCGCTCGCCCCGGTTTGACCGTTCAGGCGGGCTAAGGTACCGTACCTGTAAACCCGGATTCAAACCCCCGATGAAACAACCCAAGACCCCGCCCCAACCCTCGTTCGAGCAGTCACTGACCGAGCTGGAAGCCATCGTCGATGCCCTGGAGCAGGGCGAGATGACGCTTGAGGACTCGCTTGCGGCCTTCGAACGCGGCATCGGTCTGACTCGCCTCTGTCAACAGGCGCTGGAGGCCGCCGAACAACGGGTGCGGATCCTCACCGACCCCCGGCCAGACGCCGAGCCAGAGCCATTCGACGCCCATGACTGATCACACCCTGGATGAATTTCGCACGCGCTGCACCGCGCGCGTCGAGAGCGCGCTCGACCAGATCCTTCCGCCTGTGAGCGTGCAGCCGTCGCGCCTGCACGAGGCCATGCGCTATACGGTGCTGGCGGGGGGCAAGCGGATCCGCCCGCTGCTCGCCTATGCCGCCGGCGAGGCGCTCGGACTCAAGACCGCCCTGCTCGACTCCCCGGCCTGCGCCCTCGAGATGATCCATGCCTATTCGCTGATCCACGACGATCTGCCGGCCATGGACGACGACGACCTGCGTCGTGGTCGTCCGACCTGTCATCGCGCCTTCGACGAGGCCACGGCGATCCTGGCCGGCGATGCCCTCCAGACCCTGGCCTTCCAAACCCTGGCCGAGGCACCTGGGCTGAGCGCCGAGGCGCGCGTCGCCATGGTCGGGGCACTCGCCCGTGCCAGCGGGGCACGCGGCATGGTCGGCGGTCAAGCGATGGACCTCGAGGCCGAGGGCAGACCGCTCGATCTGGTGCAGTTGGAGAATATCCATATCCACAAGACCGGGGCACTGATTCGCGCCTCGGTGCAGATGGGCGTGTTGGCGTATGGCGGACTCGACGCCGACCGGGCCGATCGCTTGGATCATTACGCCAAGTGTCTAGGGCTGGCGTTCCAGATCCAGGATGACGTACTCGATGTCGAGGGTGACACCGCCCAGATTGGCAAGACCGCCGGGCGCGACCAGGCGCTCAACAAGGCCACCTATCCGGCCCTGGTCGGTCTGGCCGAGGCCAAGGCCATGGCCCATCAGCTCATCACCGAGGCCATCGAGTCGGTCGCCATCTTCGGCGAACGTGCCCAGCCGTTGACCTGGATCGCCAAGGCACTCCTGGGGCGTAAGAATTGACCACTCGAACACCCTGCAGGGTCCGACTTGTCCAAGCCACTTGCTGCCCCTACCTAGCGGCCATCCGTATCACGACGATGACACAACCCTCATGGACTCACTGATCAACTCGCTTGCTTCGACCATCAAAGGCCGCGAGATCGCAGACGTCCAGCGTAGCCTGGATACCCGTCACATCGCCATCGACAAGGTTGGAATCAAGGATATCCGCCATCCGGTGCGGGTGCTCGACCGCAGCGGTACCGAACAACATACGGTGGCGACCTTCAACATGTACGTCTATCTCCCACATGACTTCAAGGGTACGCACATGTCGCGCTTCGTGGAGATCCTCAATCGCCACGAGCGCGAGATCAGCGTCTCGACCTTCAAGGTCATGCTCAGCGAGATGACCGAGCGTCTGGAGTCCGAGGCCGGCCACATCGAGATGCGCTTTCCCTTCTTTATCAACAAGAAGGCGCCGGTCTCGGGTGTCGAGAGCCTGCTCGACTATGAGGTCACTTTCATCGGCGAGATCCGCCATGGTCAGCCGCACATGGAGCTTAGGGTCACTGTGCCCGTCACCAGCCTCTGTCCCTGCTCCAAGGAGATCTCGGACTTCGGCGCCCACAATCAGCGCTCGCACGTCACGGTCCAGGTGCGCATGGAGCGCTTCATGTGGCTCGAAGAGCTGATCGAGCTGATCGAGCGCGAGGCCTCCTGTGAACTCTATGGCCTACTCAAGCGCCCGGATGAGAAGTTCGTCACCGAGCGCGCCTACAACAACCCCAAGTTTGTCGAGGACATCGTGCGCGACGTGGCCAAGCGGCTGAACGCAGACGATCGCATCCTCGCCTATCGGGTCGAGGCCGAGAACTTCGAATCGATCCACAACCATTCGGCCTATGCCATGATCGAGCGCGACAAGGCCACCGAGCTCAGCCCCTTGGGTACCGCGCCCTGAGTCCGGACGAACCCCGTTGTCTGCTGCTGCACGGCTTTACCGGCGGCGGGGCCGACTGGTCGAGCGTCTTTCCTGAGGATCCGGAGCGGCTGGCGGTCGATCTGCCGGGGCATCTGACGTGTCCGGGTCCAACCGGCGAGTATCTCGATGTGATCCGGGCACTGCTCGACAGGCTGCCGACGAGCATCGACCGGGTCATCGGCTACTCGCTCGGCGGACGGATCGCGCTCAGCCTGATCCAGCTCGCGCCCGAGCGTTTTCGTTTGGCCGCAATCATCTCGGCCCATCCCGGATTGCTTGACCCAGACCTGCGCAAACAGCGGCGCTCGGACGATCAGGTCTGGATCCGGCTGCTGCGCGACCAGGGCATCGAAGCCTTCGTTGCGGCCTGGGAGCACCAGCCGCTGTTTAAGACCCAGGCGCGGCTTGCGCCCGAGATCCTGGCACGCCAGCGCGCGCGGCGTCTGAGTCACAGCCCCGAAGGACTGGCCAGTGCGCTCGAGCGGCTCGGACTGGGCGAGATGCCCGCCACCTGGGAGGCGCTTGCGCGCTATCAAGGTCGGCTCGACTGGATCGTCGGCGGCGAGGATCGGCGCTTCCAGACAATCGCGCACGCGGTCGTGGCACATCGTCCCGCCACCCGACTCCATGTCCTGAAGGGTGTCGGCCACAATCCGCTGCTAGAGGCCCCCGAACGGCTGCGCGCCTGTCTGGAACGCTCGCTCCAACCGACGCCAGACGCGCACAGGATCTCGATCGCTTAGAATCACCAAACTCCTTTGCGCCCTGCGCATCGTCGCAGTTCAAATCCCCCAACCAACGCCTAACCTGTTTGCACTAAATCCTATGTCCAACCATCCCATCGCCGGGGTCGGTTATCTCTTGCAGGGCCTGAGCCTCATCGCCCGCCCCGGCATCAAGCGTTTCGTCCTCGTCCCGTTGCTACTGAATCTGCTGATCTTCTCGGCGGCCATCTATGTCGGCATCGGTCAATTCGAGGGACTGATGCAGCTCATGGAATCCAGACTGCCCACCTGGCTGGGATGGCTTGACTGGATCATCTGGCCGCTGTTCATCCTGCTGTTGTTCATCATCGTCTTCTATACCTTCGGTCTGGTCGCCAATCTGATCGCTGCGCCCTTCAATGGGCTGCTGGCCGAGAAGGTCGAGTTGCTGCTCACCGGGCGCCCCATCGCCCAGGAAGGCGATTACGCCCGCCTCCTGGCCGAGCTGGGTCCGACCCTGCTCGATGAGCTACGCAAGCTCGCCTATGCCCTGCTGTGGGCGATCCCCTTTCTACTGCTGCTGCTGATACCCTTGGTCGGGCCTGTACTCTGGTTCCTCTATACGGCCTGGATGCTGGCAGTCGAGTACAGCGACTATCCGATGGGCAATCACGGTCTCAGGTTCGCCGAGATGCGCCGGCGGCTAAGCGAGCGGCGCTGGCTGAGCCTGGGCTTCGGCGCGGCAGTGGCTGGGATGTCGATGGTGCCGGTGCTCAATTTTCTGCTGATGCCGGTCGCGGTGGCGGGTGCCACGGCCATGTGGGTGCGTGAATTCCGCTCGCCCAATGGGTATCAGGGGCCGCATCAGTCGCGGGTGGCCACACACTACATCCTGCTGACCATCGACCATCTCTCAGGATACATGGACGGCGAGATCCGCGCCGGGCCGCTTGCCGGGCGCACGCTCGCGGCAACCGAGACCAGCGAACTGCTCGGTCTGCTCGATCTCTGCTATCGCACCGACGCCGAGTCGGCCGAGGCCCTGGAGGTCTATCTGACCCACGAGCGCGGTCAGCGCATTCAGGGGCCGAGGCCACACCCGGGGCACGCAGGCGCGCCGCCGCCATCCGATCGACCTGGTATGGACGAAAACGAGGCGCGCGCCATCCTGGGGCTTGCGCCCGAGGCGGGTGCAGACGAGATCCAGGCCGCCCATCGGCGCCTGATCCAACGTCTCCACCCGGATCGCGGCGGCTCGGACTATCTGGCCGCCAAGGTCAACGAGGCCAAGCGGGTGCTCATGGCGTCGCGTCTCTGACGCGCAGCAGATCGACGCGATGCGGCTTGAGGAACCGCGCGCCCTCTGGGGTCAGGTGACCCTCGAAGGCGGCGCGGACCTCGGCCAGACGCGCCGCATCGAGATCGTGCTCGGTGTGGGTGACCTGGATGAAGCGCTCGGCGAAGGCCTCCCAGCTCGGATAGACGCCCTCCGATTGGTAGAATACCTGATGCTCCCAGCGGAACTGCCCCCGGGCGACCGCGCGCTCGATCGCGGCATAGGCCGCGGCGCGCACCAGGCGCTCATCATGGATGAGGCGCATGACGGCATTGAACGCCCCCCAATACACGGGTTCCGAGATATAGACATAGCCACCCGGCACCAGCACCCGCCGGATTTCAGCGAGGGCCTGATCCATGAGCGCGACCGGGACATGGTGCAGCGACTTGAACAAAAACACGCCGTCATAGGTCGCATCCGGGTCGGCGATCGACTCGGCGCCGCCGAACCGAAACTCGACATTGGGCAGGTCGCGAATGGCGAGATTCTTCTGATGCTGGATGCGATCGACCTCGGTCGCCGTCACCTGGCGTGCACCCAGCCGGGTCGCGAGCAGCCGCGTCATCCAGGCGGCGCCACAGCCCAGTTCCAGCACTCGGCGTCCCTTGACCTCGACCAGCTCCTCGACCACCTGGATCTCGTCGCAGGTGCGATAGGCACTGGGGTCGGTCTCGATCATCTGTCTCGACATGATGGCCTCGTCCAATTCTGAATTTCAGGGATACGACACCTTATTCGATGCTTATCGCACTGATCCATCCCTTATCTCTAGGAACCCAAGCCATGCATACACCGGATTCGCCTGATTCGCGTTTGGACAGAGGACTCTCGGCCCTTTTTATCTATATCGAAAAGCTGGTACTGGTCATCGTCGGTGGGCTTGCACTGATCGGGATCGGTCAGTCGATATGGGGGATCTTTCAGCTCCGCGAGATTCGGCTGGCGGATTTGCTGATGATCTTCATCTTCATCGAGATCATGGCGATGGCCAATGTCTATTTCCTCCGGCGCAGCGTCCCCTTCACCTACCCGATGTTCATCGCCGTCACCGCGCTCTCGCGTCTGATCGTGCTCCAGGGCAAGGGGAGCTCCCAGGGGCTGCTCTATGAAAGCTCGGCGATCCTGATCATCAGCCTCGCCATCCTCATCATCCGCTTCAGTCAGCAGTTCAGCACCGATACCCTGCAACGGCGCGAGGCTCAGGAGGATCATCACGAATGATCGCCATCCTGGTCCATGAAGGCGGCCCGGGGTGACCGTGATCGAACTCAGCGCCTATCTGGCAGTGGGCGCGGTCTCCGGCGTGCTGGCCGGGCTCTTCGGCATCGGCGGCGGGGCCGTCATGGTCCCGGCCCTGATCCTGCTCTTTGGCGCGTTCGGTCATGGCGGCGACTGGCTGGCCCATCTGGCGGTCGGGACCTCGCTGGCGACCATCCTCGGCACCGGCGCGGCCTCCATGCTCGCGCACCAGCGACGCGGCGGGGTGCGCTGGGACCTGGTCCGACCCCTGGCCCCTGGCATCGTCCTCGGTGCCCTGGCCGGGGCGGGTCTGGCCGGATGGCTCTCTGGTCCCTGGCTGCAACGGGTCTTTGCGCTCTTTCTCGCCACGGTCGGGGTGCGTCTGCTGCGGGGGGCGGCGACCGCCAGCCACGGCTCGCGCCCACTGCCAGGGCCACTGGGACTGGCGGGCGTGGGTGGGGTGATCGGACTGCTGTCGTCGCTGGTCGGCATCGGCGGCGGGACACTCACGGTCCCCTTCTTGACCAGCCGCGGCCTCGAGATGCGTCAGGCGGTTGGCACCTCGGCGGCGTGTGGACTGCCGATCGCTGCGGCGGGCGCGCTGGGTTTTGCCCTGGTCGGCTGGGGGCGAAGCGGGCTGCCGGACCTAAGCAGCGGTTTCGTCTACTGGCCCGCGGTACTGGCCATGCTGCTTGCCAGCCTTCCGTCCGCCCCGCTTGGCGCCCAGCTCGCACACCGCCTTCCGGTGCCCCACCTCAAGCGGCTGTTTGGCCTGCTTGTGCTCCTGATCGCGGGGCGTTTGGGCTTCTCCTGAGACGCTCGCCGGCTAGCGAGCCGTGCTCGGATTCAGGACCAGACGGCGATAGAGGTAGAGCTGGCCATTGCGGTCGCGCAGGGCCAATCGCCCCTGATCCAGGGCAAACTCGAAGGTTTGGGTAAAGTTCTCGGCGCGGTTACTCAGCTCGACCCGATCGCTCCAGACCCGGATCTCGCCCTCGATATAGCCCCGACAGGCCGCATAGAGACGATAAAACCCACCCTGGACGATCAGGAGTCCACCCTGATTGTCCTCCCAGACCCCCTCCAACACCGAGCCCGCCCAGGGGCTGGTCGCCGCGGCACCAGGCATCTGGCCCAGCATCCCCCAGGACGGCATCCCCATCGGGGCGGGCGGCGCGACCGGCGCTGGACTGCGCGGCTCGACCTGACCCGTAAACCCCATGCTCTCCATCATGCGCGCGATGGCGTGCGCCATGGCCTCAGCCGCCGTCTGCTGAGCAGTGGCCGGTTGGAATAAAAGTCTGCCTAGGAGCAGACTCAGGACCAAGATCGGGCGCAGGCGGAAATGGCGAATAGATGATCGGACGCGAATGGCTGACATGAGGTGCTGCCGGGCACACGACCCAGGGTCGTGCCTTTGGGTGAGGACTGGACACAGTGTCCCACGAACAACGCAGTTTAACAGAGCCGGGAATCCAGACTTAAAATCCTGCCAGGCTTATTGCGTCCTTCGAGGACGATATGGGTTTCCTGGCCAAGTACGATGAGCGCTATCGGTCGGCGTGGGGCCGGGTCGAACCAGGACCATCCAGTCCCTTGATCCTACGTCTGCAGGGTATTATTAAGGCTGCCTATAAAGACCATCGGGCCAAAAGGCTGCACCACGCCTCGAGCAGTCTTCCTGGAAGGCGTGAACGCTAGAACGCTTTCAAGCCCTGGCCCTGTCAAGGTAGATCTCGGAGGAGCGGGTCGGGTGATTTGTTAGGGGCGCCGTAAGGCGCGATTCATGCGTCTCTCCCGCCTCAACCGCCAAGATCGCGGCCAAAGCCGCATCCTACCGGATGCGTTGGCGGGGGAGGTCTTCAGGAGCGATCCGCGTCTTTTTGGTGGACGGGTTAATAAAACCCCAACTGGACATCCGCACCCGGCCTTGCAATTTCGCTCAACTCATCCCGCGTTTATTGGAACGATGATGGATCGACCCAACGACTGTGCACCGGTTGCAACTGGCGGCAAGACCCTGACCAAGGACCAGGCGGTCGCCATTCTGACGGCGCGTGTCTCACCCATCGCCGGCACCGAGACCCTGCCGCTCGAAGCGGCGCTTGGTCGGGTGCTGGCCGAACCCGTGGTGAGCACCCTGGATGTGCCCGGCTGGGACAACAGCGCCATGGACGGCTATGCCATCCGGCACGCCGATCTGAGCGCGCACGACGGTTGTCTTGCGGTCGCTCAGCGCATCCCGGCCGGCGCGGTCGGCAAACCGCTGGCCCCCGGCACGGCGGCACGGATCTTCACCGGTGCGCCTGTGCCTGAGGGCGCGGATACCGTGGTCGAACAGGAGGTGTGCGAGGCGTCCGACGGACAGGTGCGGATTCCGCTCGAGATCAAGGCCGGCGCCAATATCCGCCGCGCGGGCGAGGACATCCGGGCTGGCGCCGAGGTCATCGCATCCGGCACGCGGTTGACGCCGGCGCATCTAGGTCTGGCGGCTTCGGTCGGCGTGGCGAGGCTCGTCGTTCATCGGCGGCTGCGGGTGGCGCTGCTCTCCAGCGGCGACGAGCTGGCGTTGCCCGGCGAACCGCTGAAGCCCGGCCAGATCTATAACTCCAACCGTTTCGTCCTCATGGGGCTATTGCAGACCTGGGGCTGTGAGGTGGTGGATCTCGGCATCGTCGCCGACGATCTCGAATCGACCGTTGCGGCCATGGCCCGCGGCGCACGCGAGGCCGATCTGATCATCGCCAGCGGCGGGGTCTCGGTCGGCGAGGAGGATCACCTCAAGCCCGCCGTCGAGCGACTCGGTCGGATCGAGTTCCATCAGGTGAAGATCCGCCCCGGCAAGCCGCTCGTCTTTGGCGAGGTCCAGGGCAGGCCGCTGCTCGGCTGTCCTGGCAATCCGGTCTCGCTCTTTGTCACCGCCGTGCTGTTTGCGCGCCCCTTGATCCTCCGGATGCAGGGCGTGGCGGGCGAGCTAGAGGTGCGACCGCTTCGGATCCGCGCCGGTTTCGACTGGCCGCGCCCAGACCGGCGGCTCGAATTCCAGCGTGCGCGTCTGGAACGCGGGGCCGATGGCGAGCTGGAGGTCGCGGTCTATCCCAGCCGCTCCTCGGCGGTGCTGTCCTCGGTCGCCTGGGCCGATGGCCTGGTCCAGCTCCAGCCGGGACAGGTCATCGCGCGCGGTGACCCGGTCGAGTTCCTGCCCTTTGCCGAGCTGTTCTATTGATCGCACCAAGCTTCAAAGAGGACACCATGATTCGGATCCGCTATTTTGCCCGGCTGCGTGAACGGCTCGCGACCAGCGAAGAACAGCTCGACTGGTCGGCGCAGACCGCGACCGTCGCCGCACTGCGCCGGCAGCTGTGTGCGCGGGGTGGCGTCTGGGCGGAGATGCTCGGCGCCGATGCGATCGTTCTTGCCGCCGTGGAACAGGATCTGGCCCACCCCGAGACGCCGATCCTGGACGGACAGGAGGTCGCCTTCTTCCCGCCGGTCACCGGTGGCTGAGACCATTGGGCTGACTCACACCTACGACGATCCACAACCCTAGGGTCCTTGGCTTATGGAGATTCCCGACGACCTTCGCCCTGGTGTTCGCGCCCCCCTGTCTCCGCCTGTCGCGGCGACGACGGCACGAACACCAACCGCGCGCCATGCCAAGCAGATCGTGACCGAACTGCTGCGCCAATTGCCCGACGACTGCACCCTGGAAGACATCCAGTATCACCTCTATCGGCTGGAGAAGGCCGAACGTGGACGTGAGGACATCGCCCAGGGGCGCGGTTATCTCAACGACGAAGCCAGGCAGCGGCTGGATCGATGGCTGGAGAGCTGATCTGGTCGCGCGCCGCGCTCGACGACCTCGAGGCCATCGCCGCCTTCGTCGCCCGGGATTCGGCCATCCAGGCCCGGCGGCTGGTCGAGCAGGTCTTTCAGGGGGCTGAGCGGTTGCTGGTCCGGCCCAGGCTGGATCAGCCGCGCGCGCTGGGCCAAAGGGACGAGACCCGCGACTACAGCGTCCAGGGTCTGCGCGTGCTCTATGAGCGACAGGGCGATGACGTGCATCTCCTTGGCATCATGATCGGGGCACACGCGACCGAGGCGAAATCCATGCTTGCCCCCTGAGCGCAAGAAAGGGAACTCGAACACCGCGATCCTTCCTCGGCCTGAAGGCCGAGGCTTGTTGCGCAACGGGTCATAAAAATTGTCCAGCGTCTTGCTGCCGATGGAACGGGCAGCGCTGCGGGAACCGAGTGCAACCCCGCCTAGCAAGACTTCCTGCCGACGGCACAAAACGGAATTTACGGAAAGAACGATACCCAACTAGGGGCTTTGGGATGTGAGCGTTAAAAGACTTGATTCAAGCCCTAAGTTCGATATTATCGAGCGCGGCTGACACGGCCACTCTGACCCCGAAATCTGTTGTATTTTTGGTCAAAACTTGACCTAACTTTTTTGCCGACTCTCTGTGTATGCTTGAGCTTGTCTATCAGATTGATTTTTCAAGCAAAAGTTATCCACAAGGGGTTCGCATCGAGACCCGCTTTTGAGGGGATTAAGACAAGTCTAAGCCCATGTGACGGTGTTTTTCTAAAGTTCGCATCGAGACCCGCTTTTGAGGGGATTAAGACTTCGGCAGCGTGGTCGCATTCGCCGCTGTTTCCGGTTCGCATCGAGACCCGCTTTTGAGGGGATTAAGACTGGATGCCATAAATTAGATCCAGAGCCACGCTTGAGTTCGCATCGAGACCCGCTTTTGAGGGGATTAAGACTCGAGCGTCGTGCGCTGACTGGCCGAAATCACAGCGGTAGGAGCGGCTTCAGGCGCGATAACAACGCCCGCCGCCGGTTTGACCGCCCCAATCGCGGCTAAAGCCACTCCTACCGCCGCCCCTCTGGTAACGCGCCATGGCGGCAAGAGTGCCTTTGAGCGCGATGCACATCTTTTTTTAGGACCGGGTTAATAATCTTGGTAGCTGAACCTGTGACCAATTTGCGTCAGGTGTGAGCGTCTTTGATGGCCAATCTGGAACAACTCATCACTGACCTGGTCGCGGCGACGGATCAGATGAAGCTTGCCGCTCAGGGCGAGGACTGGGACATGGTCGAGCGCCTGCAAAAGCGCCGCCGCGTCCTGATCGAGTCGCTCGTCGAGCGCGCCGAGCAGGAACCCATCACCGCAGCCGATGCCGAGCGTCTGCGCGCCGTGCGCCGGCAGGAGGCGCACGTGGCCGCCCTTGCCGGGGCACAGCGGCAGGCGTTGAGCACGGCACTCGCCGAACTCCAGGGTGAGGGCCCTATCGACAGGCTCAGCCGGATGCAGCGCGCCTATCGCGACAGCGGGCATTCCTGAGCCGCGCCCCGAGGGTGGGGCCGAGGTTCAGTCCCCCGAGGTTCCATCGATCGGCGCCTCGACATACTCGATCGCGGCTGCGTCGAGTGCCTGACGCAGCTCGCCTATGGCCGCGTCCAGTCCATCGCGCCCGCGAAAGCCGAGCCGGATGTGTGGATCCTCGCCCATGTGCGGCAGACTGAAGTGCTTGAGTTCGGGATATTCCAGGGTCAGACGGCGCATCAGCGGGATCAACTGGCTCTCGGGCACGCCACGCACCAGTAGCGCCGCCTCGCGCACTTGGGCACAGCGCCCGAAGTGCCGATCCAGCACCCATTCGGCCATCGGCCAGGCCATCTTCGGGAATCCGGGCAGGAACCAGTGCCGAGCCAGACTGAACCCCGGCATCCGGTTGATCGGATTGGGCACCAGATCTGCCCCCGCCGGCAGATCGGCCATGAGGATGCGATACGGATAGGCCGACGCGCCAAAGACACCTTCGATCAGCTGGACCGCCTCGGGATGGCGCACCAGTTCGACATGGGCCGCCGCCGCTGCACACGCACGGGTGTGGTCGTCCGGGGTCGCACCGATGCCGCCGCAGACGAACACAGGCTCGGGCCGCCCCATCGAGACGCGCAGATGGGCCGTTAGCACGTCCGGATCGTCGGGGAGCATCCAGTAGCGGGCCAGGGTATGGCCGCGCTCGCCGATCAGGCGCTTGAAGGCGGGCAGATGCGCGTCGACGCGCGCGCCATTGAGCACTTCGTCACCGATGACGATCAGACCGAAGGCGACCGGCTCGCGGGCTTCGGTCTCGGTTTTCACCTCGTCTAGCGGCTCAGGTTTGGCGTCGGGCGTATATCCGTCAATGACCGATGTAGTCATCGAGCGTCTCCTGTTTGCGATAGACGGTCCCCTGCATCAGTGCTACCACTTGACTGGCCTCGTCACTGACCCGGATGACATAGGTCGCGAGCTTGGGATTGATCGACACCTCCTCGGCCTCGGCGATCAGCGGCCCGCGCCGAACCGCCCTCAGGAAGGACACCGAAACATTCACGCCGAGCGCGACCGTGCCATGCGAGTTGGAGGCAACCGCGAACACCAGGTCGGCCAGACTGAAGATGGCCGCCCCGTGCGCCACGCCGACGGCGTTCAGATGCCGGTCGTCGATCATCAACCGGGCGCGCGCCCGCCCCGGCCCGACCTCCAACAGTTCGATGCCGACATGGGCGGCGAAACGATCGTTACGGAAAAAGTCCTGGATCTGGCTTGGGTTCATGGGATGGTCAGATCACTCTCATATACGCCAAAAGCGATAGACGAGGGCGCCTATCATTTTTCAACTGAGTCCGCTCAGGGTCGGTATTGGCTTGATGCAGACCAATGGATGTTGATCGCCCAGTACAGTACAAAAAAATAGCCTCCCCTGCCTCACCTAGGACAGCGCGCAATGGCCACCCTGGCGCCGCCCGGGCCGGTCCCGGCGGCCAAGGTCGGCGAACTCAAGGGCGCTTGGGCCGGATCTGCTCTTTCTCGACGTGAACCTCAGGCATCAGCGCGATGCATCCTCTGGCCTGGCTTCGATCCCGAGTGCGCGAGCGCGTTCGGGAAGGGGCTGCGGGCGATGCGTCCACAGCCGCTCGGCCCGGCTGCGCCAACCGTGCGGCGCTTCGATCCAACCCGCTGGTCCCAGTTTGAAGCGGATGGCGCCGTCGATCGCCGTGTTCAGGGTGCGGATCCCGCGCGCCGCGACGCGGTCGCGTACCCTGGGCGCCGGATGACCGAACGGATTGGCGTATCCGGAGGAAAACAGCACCCATTCGGGTCGCACCTGATCCAGCAGTCGCTCCGAGGTGGAGGTCGCGCTCCCGTGATGACCGGCGACCAGGACCGCGACCCGCCACCCGGCACCCAAACGCTCGACCAGTCGTTCTTCCGTCCGACTCCCCACATCCCCGGTCAGCAGGATGGATCGCTCACCGGTGCGGATCTCCAGGACACAGGACGCCTCGTTGTCTGCAAGACCGGACTCGAGTTCAGCGGCGCTCGGGTGCAGCAGCCGAAAGTCCACACCGGACCAGGTCCATCCTTCACCGGCTAGACAGGGTTGGGCACCGGCCAGCCCCAATCGCCCCGGTTCGCCGCTGAGCAGGGTCAAAGCGGGCAGACGTGCCAAGAGACCCGCGGCGCCTCCGGCATGATCTCGATCGCTATGGCTGAGGATGAACCGGTCGATGCGCTCGATGCCACGCGACTGGAGAAAGGGCGCAACGACCATGGCCCCGGTGTCGAACCCTCCTCGATAGCTCGGCCCTGCGTCATAGACCAGGACGCCGCCCTGGGTCTCGACCACGGCGGCCTGTCCCTGTCCTACATCGAGCAGACTGAACCAGACCTCCCCCCAACCCGGTGACTCGGGGCGCGCGGCCAGCAGCGGCAGCATCAGGACCAGACCCTGTCTGCGCCCCGGCAGACCGGGTGGTGCCAGGAGCAGCACCGCACCCAACAGGGCCGAGGCCCAGACCCAGGTCGGGCGCGCGGGGAGGTGAATCACAGACCAAGGCTGGGCAGCGGCCCAGCTCAGCCCCTTGAGACACCAATCGAGTCCGACGGCGATCAGGCGCAACGGGAGCTCGGATCCGGGGACCGGGATCAGGCTCAGCAGACCCGTGAACAACACCGACGGCAGGATCAGCACGCTGAACAGGGGGACAGCTACGAGATTGACCAGGGGGGCGATCAGCGACGCCCGACCGAAAAATACAAACAGCAGCGGAAACAGCCCCAGGCCGACCGCCCATTGTGCCCGTCCCCACCGGGTCCAGAGAGTACGGCTCGGCAGACGCTGACCAAGATGGAGCAGCAGCACGGCGACGGCAGCAAACGACAACCAGAAACCATAGGACAGCACGGCCCCGGGATCCCAGACCAGTACACCGAACAGCGCCAGCATCAGGGCCTGAGAAGGCCGCAGCGTACGCTGCCAGAACACCGCACCTAACACCACCGCGAGCATGATGAGCGCGCGCTGGGTCGAGACCGCGAATCCGGCCAGTGCCGCATAACAGAAGGCGGCGAACAGGCCGGCGATGGCCGCCGCGCGTGGCGCGGCCAGAAACAGGGTCAGACGCGCGCTCAGCGACCAGATCCAGCGCGCCAGCCAGAAGCCCCCACCGGCGACCAACCCCACATGCAGCCCCGAGATGGCCACCAGATGATTGGTGCCGGTCCGGGTAAAGGTCTCCCAGGTCGCGCGCTCCAGTGCACCGCGCTCGCCAAGGGTCAGGGCTTGGACCAGACCGAGTTGCGGTGAACCCTCCAGGACCCGGGCCAGATGGTCGGCCAGCCGCTGGCGCAGACGGGTCAGCCAATAGGCCCCAGGCCCCGCGTCCAGACGTTCGAACGCCTCGCGACCGCGCGGAGAGCCGGTCGCTGCGATGCCCTGCGTAAACAGCCAGCGCTCATTGTCGAAACCGCCCGGATTCAGCAGACCGTGACGCGGCTTGAGTCGGACCTGGATCCGCCAGCGCTCGCCGGCCTCAAGCCGAGGACAATCCCGATAACAGGTGAGCAAGACCCGATTGCTGAAATCCAGTTCGATCCCGCGCTCATCCCAGGTGCGCTCGACCTGGAACAAAAAACGAGTGCGTCTCTCCTCGATGCTCGGAATCGAGGTCACCCAACCCTCGATCACCAGCGGGAGACGTGCCAAGGTGTCCGGGAAGGACGCCTCTAGCCGTTGGTCGGCCTGGAGCCAGGCCCAGGAGAAACCGAGGCCGCCGAACAAGACCCAGCGCAGAGCCGGTCTAAGCCAGGCCAGGACGGCAGAGGCGAACAGGACCAGCACCAAGACCCAGGCCGGCGGCAGCATGGGCAGCAGATACAGCCCACCGACACCCAGCGCGAAGCCTAATCCGACTTCAAGCCACATCCCTTAAGACTCGCCCTCGGACGTATACTCGTGACTATCCCCTGACCGTGAGGCTGTGACATGTGAGAAATTGGTTGAAACGCTATACCCCGACCCAAACAGAGATCCAAGGCCATCGCTGGCTGAGACTCTTCGGTACCCTTTTGCACGATCCCAATCTCTGGCATCTGAACCGGCGCTCGGTCTCAGGCGGGGTGGCGATCGGTCTGTTCGTGATGTATCTGCCGCCACTCGGACAGATGTTCATCGCCGCTGCCCTCGCCATCTGGTTGAGGGTCAATCTACCGATCGCGGTCGCCCTGGTCTGGATCACCAATCCGGTGACCATTCCACCGATGTACTATTTCGCCTATATGATCGGGTGCTGGGTACTCGGTCTCCCGCCCCGTGGTTTCGATCCAGCCTTCTGGCTGGATTGGCATCATTGGCTCGAGATCCTCGAACCCATGCTGATCGGCTGTCTGATCTGTGCGAGCGTCTGCGCACTCGTCGGCTACACGACGGTCCGGATCCTCTGGCGCTGGCGCGTGGCGCGCCAAGTCAAGCAGCGCCAGGCGCGCTATCGTGCGCTGTTTGAGGCGTTGGACAAGACCCCGTCGTCAAGTCGCCAGACCTGATCCATGCGTCTGGCGAGTTCGGGATCATGAGTGACGATCATCAGACTGGTGCCGATCTCGCGGTTGAGTTCGAGCATGAGCTCATAGACCGCGGCCGCCGTGTGCCGATCGAGGTTTCCGGTCGGCTCGTCGGCGAGCAGACAGGCCGGGCGCGTCACCAGGGCGCGGGCAACCGCTGCACGCTGGCGCTCCCCCCCTGAGAGTTCGCCCGGCTTGTGCGAACCTCGATGCCCCAGACCGACACGCTCCAGCAACTGCGCGGCGCGCGCCCGGGCCTCGGCGGGTCTGGCAGCACCGATCAGCAATGGCATGGCGACGTTTTCTAGCGCCGTAAACTCAGGCAGTAGATGGTGAAACTGATAGACGAAGCCTAAGTGACGGTTGCGCAACCGACTGAGCCTCGACTCATCGAGTCGCCCGATGTCCTCGCCGCCCCAGTAGATGGTCCCGGACGTCGGACGCTCCAGTCCGCCGATGGCATGGAGCAGCGTACTCTTACCCGAGCCGGAGACGCCGACGATGGCGATGCGCTCGCCGGCCTGGACCCGGAAGCTCACACCCTTGAGCACCTCCACCTCCTGCGGTCCTTGCCGGAAGGTCTGGAACAGATCTTTGGCCTCCAGTACCGGCGTCGGCTCATTCATAGCGCAGCGCCTCTGCCGGTTGGGTCTTGGCCGCGCGCCAGGCCGGATAGAGGGTCGCCAGGACCGACATCAGAAAGGCCCCACCACCGATGCCGATCACATCGCCCGGATGGACGTCGGACGGCAACGCGCTGATATAGTAGATGTCGGGATCGAGGAAATGGATACCGAACAAGGCTTCGATCCCGGTCACCACGGGTTCGACGTTGAACGCCAGGAGCACGCCTGCGACCATGCCGACGAGGGTGCCGATCAGGCCGATGGCCGTACCCTGGACCATGAAGATCCCCATCACCTCTAGAGGTGACATCCCGAGCGTGCGCATCACCGCGATGTCGGATTGTTTGTCTGTGACGACCATCACCAGGGTCGAGACGATGTTGAACGCCGCGACCGCCACGATCAGAAACAGGATGATCCCCATCATCCGTTTCTCCATCGCCAAGGCGCTGAAGAAATTGCTGTGGACCTGGGTCCAGTCGACTAGACGATAGACGCCGCCGAGCTCATAGGCAATCTCGCGCGCCAGACGCGGCGCCTGCCACAGGTCGTCGAGCTTGAGCCGCACCCCGCCGATGGCCTCGCCTAGGCCCATCAGGCGGGCGCCATCGGCCAGATGGATGAAGGCGGCGTTGCGGTCATAGTCAGCCATGCCGACGGCAAAGAGCCCGCTGATCGTGAAGCGCTTGAGACGCGGCATGATCCCAATCGGTGTCGAGCTGACCTGGGGCGTGACCAGGGTCACCTGGTCGCCCGGCCCCACCCCGAGATAGTTGGCCAGATCCTGACCTAGGATGATGTTGAATTCGCCATCGATCAGGTCATCGACCGAGCCGCTGATCATGTGTTGACGCAGATCCGCGACCTCATCCTCCTCGACCGGCTCGATGGCGCGTACCACGGCCCCACTCACCCGAGCGCCGCTGGCTAGCATCCCCTGGATCTCGACGAAGGGTGCAGCACCGACCACATGGGGGTTGGCGCGTACCTGCTCCAAGACCGCACGCCAGTCGGCGATGCCGCCACCATAGGGATCAGACAGTGTGGCATGCGAGGCCATGGCCAGGATGCGCCCCTGGATCTCCTTATGGAACCCGTTCATCACCGACAACACGACGATGAGGGCGACAATACCCAAGGCGATCCCGACCATCGAGGTGCCCGAGATGAAGGAGATGAAGTGATTGCGACGCTTGGTACGGGTGTAGCGAAGGCCGATGTAGAGAGGCAATGGATGGAACATAGAGGCGGCATTAAACCACAGGCGGAGGGTGGCCTGCATACGATCAAGAAAAAGGGTCGATCACGTACCAACATGACCGACCCTACCCTAAGCCCCAGTCGGGGGGATGAGGCTCAGTGAACCTGAAAGATTAGATGAGTAGGGCCTGGATCATAGCGATCCCTGCACACTGCCCTGGCTGAGTGACTGCCGGGCACACCGTCTGGCCCGACGATATGCCCGATCGAGGATTGAAGTACCGTCAGTATTCGGCCTTGATTCGAACGCGACGCTGCTGGACGGAGTAGATGTCAACGCCAGGCAGCATCTCGGACTTGCCACGACTCTCGACCGAGACGATGTCCTGAGGCGAGATCCCGCGGCTGATCATATAGTCTTGAACGGCCTGGGCGCGACGCAGACCGAGCTGGTAGTTGTAGGCCTCGGAACCCTTGGCATCGGTGTGACCTGTCAGCGAGATTCGCTCGCGCACGTCGGATTTCTTGACCTGCTCGATGTAGTCGTCGAGACGGCGCAGTTCGCTATCGTTAACGACGTTCTCGATCCGGTACTTATCGAACTCGAAATTCAGACGAACCGTGAACTCCTTGGGGGCCGGTGCCGCTTTAGGGGCGGCGACACAGGGCTCCAGATCGCCCGGACCATGCAGGCTCTGCCAGCACTCGCCGGAGCCGCTCACCCAGGCCGTGCCCTTGGGCTGGGCCGACCAGAAGTGCTCCATGTTGTAGTCCTTGGCGCACACCGTCGCCGGACTGGATAAAACCGCAGCCACCGCCAGTGGGGCAGCCAGTGCGGTCAGGCGTTTGAACAGAGATTGTTTGCGCATCTTTTTGCTTCCTGTTGAGGTGTGGAGATGATCGAATTGGGGAACCCATGGTCTAGCCAAACTGGGTCAGTTGCAAAGATCGCTCATGAACCCTAATGCTAAACCATCTTTCCGCCTCGGGAATCTCGCTAGCGAAATGAGCGTCGCGCGAGCGCGACTCACCCGAACCGCGCGCCTTGACACAGACATTTTAGCCCACAAAAGGAGCAAAAGTGCAACTTTTTTATGAACTCGCGACATATTTACAACGCCAGGAATAAGAACGCAACACTATTTGCCACTAGACTAAGCCGTGATTGTATGAGATGGGTTTTCATCACATCCCCTTCGTTGCATATCTGCGACAAACAGACTCGTCGCGATTGCGCACTGTCCATTTCCGGCGCTCGATCTGTATGTATCCGGCATCACTCCTGATCCTAAGGCGCACCAAACATGACTATGTCTGGAGACATCGACCGTCGGATGTTTAGGCTCGGCCAAGATGCGGGACGCCGGACGCTCGCGCGTAGTCCAGAGATCGCCGCCATCAGCGCAGACATGGCTGCCCAGGCCCGACGCGAGCTGCTGATCCATGACCCCAGGCTCGAAGCCGCGCTCTATGATCAGATCCCCTTCCTGGAGGCCGTGCGGCGTTTGGCGCTGGCGCGTCCAGGATTCTGTGTGCGCGTTCTGTTGTTTGACCCGCGTGCCGCAACTCAGGTCGGCCATCGGCTCATCGAGCTGGCGCGCCGCCTGACCTCGCGCGTCACCATCCGGCGCGTCGCCGACGAGGATCAGGAGCGTCTCGATGCCTTCCTCATCGTCGACGAGACCGGCTATGTCCATCGCCCTTTGGCCGAGCGCATGGAGGCGATCGCCGACTATGCCAACCCGCGGGACGCGCGTCGGATGCGGCAGGACTTCGAGCGGCTCTGGGAGCGCGGAAGCGTCGACGCCGAACTGCGTCAACTGTTCATCTGAACACAGTCGCTAGCGTCGGATTGAAACGCCGTTGGGATGGGGCAGCCAGGGCTCATCCAGCGAGAGAGGCCGGAGTTCAGGGACGGGAAAGTCTGGGTATGGATGTATCGAGACTCGGCCAGTCGGCGAGTTTAGGAGGTTGCGGCCTAGATCGTCCGATGGTCGGGATGGATAATGGCAACGGGCGCGCGGGTCGCGCGTCTCGAAACGCACGACCCGTAAAATGGGCCTACTTCGGCGAGGGCAGCGGTGCCATATGCAGCATCCAGGGGGGCATCGGACGTTTGATGGGGGCCGGTTCAGCCACAGGCGCGGCCTCTTCGACCGCCGGGACCGCCTCAGCGACCGGTGCAGTCTCTTCGACCGCCGGGGCCACCTCAGCGACCGGCGCGGCCTCTTCGACCGCCGGGGCCACCTCAGCGACCGGTGCAGTCTCTTCGACCGCCGGGGCCACCTCAGCGACCGGTGCAGTCTCTTCGACCGCCGGGGCCACCTCAGCGACCGGTGCAGTCTCTTCGACCGCCGGGGCCACCTCAGCGACCGGTGCAGTCTCTTCGACCGCCGGGGCCACCTCAGCGACCGGTGCAGTCTCTTCGACCGCCGGGGCCACCTCAGCGACCGGCGCGGCCTCTTCGACCGCCGGGACCGCCTCAGCGACCGGTGCAGTCTCTTCGACCGCCGGGGCCACCTCAGCGACCGGCGCGGCCTCTTCGACCGCCGGGGCCTCTTCAGCGACCGGAACGCTCGACTCGACGACAGGTGCTGTCTCAGCCGTTGGTTCATTCACGGCTGCGGCTGGCGGAGCAGGCGGTTTAGCCAGTGTTACTGTCCCGATCGGGGCGACATTGGCGGCGACCTGACTCGGTGGCAGCGGCGGTACATCACCATAGAGCGCCTCGGTGGAGACCACATAGAAGGCTCCCACCGCGACGATGATCGACATGCCCCGCACGATGAGTTGGCTGTTGTCGCTAACTCCCAGCATGGCCCGCAGCGACGCAAGGCCTGGCAACTCTTCACTCATTGGGATCCTCCTCTCGGTTCAAGTATCGACTGGATCGGTTTGGATACGGCTAGGCACGTCTAGGCTGCCTGAACAGACCCGTTGGTTCAAGACAAGAGTTCGGTGGCAAGATCGGGATCACACCCAGGGCGCGAACGGTGTCCACCGATTCAGCCTGGCTCAATGCTCAGGATTGATGGACTCTCGGGACGAGCATCATCCGGCTGGGGTATATTTTCTAGATTATGACGTGGTCATTGCAACCAATGATCACCCGCTCAGGGCGACTCGGCTCAATCTCCAACCCTGGCTCATACCAGCTCGCCCGCACGGATGGTTCCAGCCCCCCAGACCGCACCGCCCGGATACCCTGAATGAAACCCAGACCTTATCCACAGACCGGAGTAGCACAACGATGACCGACTACGTCCGCTGGCTCAGTGACCTCGGGATGGACGATGTCCCCGTCGTCGGAGGCAAGAACGCCTCTCTCGGCGAGATGATCCAGAACCTGACCCATCTCGGCGTGAACGTTCCGGGCGGCTTCGCCACCACGTCCGACGCCTATCGCGAGTTCTTGGCTCAGGATGGGCTCGATGAGCGTATCCAGGACGTGCTCGATGGATTGGACGTGGACGATGTCGCCGCGCTGGCCGAGGCCGGGGCCCGGATCCGCGGTTGGGTGATGCAGCAATCCTTCCCGGCAGGACTGGATGCTGCCATCGACGAGGCCTATGCCAAGCTGACCGCCGAGGCCGGGACCGATGATGTCTCCTGGGCTGTGCGTTCCTCGGCAACGGCCGAGGATCTACCTGACGCCTCTTTTGCTGGTCAGCAGGAGACCTTCCTCAACGTCCATGGGCTCGACACCATCAAGCACCGGGTCAAGGAGGTCTTTGCCTCGCTGTTCAACGACCGCGCCATCGCCTATCGCGTGCACCAAGGGTTCGAACATCGGCATGTTGCCCTATCGGCCGGCATCCAGCGCATGGTGCGCAGCGATCTGGCGGCCTCGGGCGTCATGTTCACGCTCGACACTGAATCGGGCTTTCGCGACGCGGTCTTCATCACCGCGAGCTATGGTCTGGGCGAGCTGGTGGTCCAGGGCGCCGTCAACCCGGACGAGTTCTATGTCCACAAACCGACCCTTCTGGCCGGACGTCCGGCGATCCTGCGCCGCACCCTCGGCGACAAGGCCAGCCGTCTCGTCTATAGCGATCCGGGTGAGGCAACGCCGGTCAAGACCGAACCCGTTCCAGAGGAGCTGCGCCAGCGCTTCTGTCTCACCGACGCCGAGGTCCAGGCGTTGGCCAAACAGGCGCTCCTGATCGAGCAGCACTATGGCCGGCCGATGGACATCGAGTGGGCCAAGGACGGGATCGACGGCAAGCTCTATATCGTCCAGGCGCGTCCCGAGACGGTCCAGAGCCGCATCGGCACCGTCATCGAGCGCTACATCCTCAAGGGCAGGGGGCCGGTGCTCACCAGCGGACGCAGTATCGGCAACCGTATCGGCGCGGGTGTCGCGCGCATCGTCACGGGCATCGCCGACATGAGCAAGGTCCAGCCGGGCGACGTGCTCGTCACCGACATGACCGATCCCGATTGGGAGCCGATCATGAAGCGCGCGGCGGCGATCGTCACCAACCGCGGGGGTAGGACATGCCATGCGGCCATCATCGCCCGCGAGCTGGGCGTTCCCGCTGTCGTCGGCTGTAACGATGCCACCGCCAAGATCGTCGACGGCCAGCCCGTCACCGTGAGCTGTGCCGAGGGCGACACCGGCTTCATCTACGACGGCCGGCTCGAGTTCGAGTACAAGACCATCGAACTCTCGGCCATGCCCGAGATCCCGGTCAAGATCATGATGAATGTCGCTAACCCAGACCGCGCCTTTGCCTTCGCGAGCCTCCCCAATGCCGGCATCGGTCTGGCGCGGCTGGAATTCATCATCAACACCATGATCGGGATCCATCCCAAGGCACTGCTCGAGTTCGACCAGTTGCCGGCAGACCTCAAGGCCGAGATCGCCCCGCGCATCGCCGCCTATGCCAACCCGCGCGAGTTCTATATCGCCAAGCTCGCCGAGGGCATCGCCACGCTCGCCGCCGCCTTCGCGCCCAAGCCGGTCATCGTGCGCCTGTCGGATTTTAAGTCCAACGAATACGCCAACCTGATCGGCGGGCCGCGCTATGAGCCGGAGGAAGAAAACCCGATGATCGGCTTCCGCGGTGCCGGACGCTATGTGGCCGAGAATTTCCGCGACTGCTTCGAGCTGGAGTGCGAGGCACTCAAGCGCGTGCGCAACGACATGGGCCTGACCAATGTCGAGATCATGATCCCCTTCGTGCGCACCCTGGGTCAGGCCAAGGCCGTGACCGAGGCGCTGGCCGCGCAGGGCTTAGCGCGAGGCAAGGATGGGCTGCGTCTGATCATGATGTGCGAACTGCCGTCCAACGCGGTACTGGCCGAGGAGTTCCTGGAATATTTCGACGGCTTCTCGATCGGCTCCAACGACATGACCCAGCTCACGCTCGGTCTGGACCGCGATTCGGGCCTGGTGGCCGAGTATTTCGACGAGCGCGACCCGGCGGTCAAGAAGATGCTGTCGATGGCGATCGCCGCCTGCCGCGCCCAGGGCAAGTATGTCGGTATCTGCGGCCAGGGACCCTCGGACCACAAGGACCTCGCCGACTGGCTCGTCAAACAGGGCATCAGCAGCCTCTCGCTCAATCCTGACACCGTGATCGACACCTGGCTCTATCTGGCCGAGCAGGCCAACACGCTCTGATCCAAGACTGGCTTCCGTAAAAGACCAAAATCCCCCGTCTGGGGGATTTTTTATGGGCTCATCTTTAACAGAGCTTCAGGCGTCGAAGGAGGACAGGACGCGATACCACCAGCACGGTTGCATCGCGAGCCGTGCGAGCCCAGCAGAGGGCAAAACGTCCCAGGGGCGCCTGGGACGCGCGTTGCGCGCAGGCGCGAGTCAGTCTGACGGACTGACGATCGCTCGTCTTGTTTCCATAAGGTGCGCGGCGACGGGATCCAGTCAGTTTTCTGCTGCGCTCCAGCGCAAGCCCAAACAAAAACGGCACCGATCGCCAAGCGATCGATGCCGTTTGATTTTCGGCGCGCTGGGATCTTACTCCTAGATCCGAGTCTTACTTCCAGCCGAGGCCGACCGAGAAGACAACCGCGTGGACGGCGATGGCCAGGACCAGCAGGGCATAGAAGATGGGCATCAACCAGGTAGCCGGGTTCACGACCAGCCAGATCTTCCAATCGTCTTCGGGGTTACGCGGCTTTGCGACGTTGCTCATTGCCTTGACTCTGTATAAGTGAGGTTTAAAACCGCTTTACCACCAAGGATTGGCGGCGATGACGAGCAGGTGAGCCAGGGCGGCCAGGCCGACGAACGCGGTGTAGGTCACCTTGAACTGCTCATGGAATTCTTTGGCTTGCTGATCGGTAAGGCCGGAAAGACTTGCCATGGACTTGGTCTCCATTGTGGGTTTAGCGCTGCTGCCCTTGGTTTGGGCAGCGGCAGCTGGTTTCTTTGGTTCAGCCACTGATGACTCCGAAGGAAATCGAGTACTACCGCCTTCGTGACGCGCGGATGGGGCGCGAATACTACATCGACACCGCCTCGGCTTCACTCGAACGGCTGGTGCTTGGTTCGAAGGGGTCTTCTGCTGCTCGGGCGATGTCATCTTAGCTTGACACCAGATAATGTCAACAGGGATTTACAAAAAACTTAGGGGATACCCAGCCATTTGTGGGTCTGGACGCTCAGACGCCAGTGCGGATGGGCCTTGCAGTAAGCCACGGCCAGGCGCGTGTTATGGGCGCGCTGCGGTCCATCCAGGGGTTGTAGAAAGAAATACCGAAAGTCCAGACCAAAGAAACGCTCCGGGTCAAGTCCAGGCTGCGGGTAGACCAGTTTGAGTTCATCACCTCGGGTCAGTCGCAGTGGGGCATCGACCTTGGGGCTGACACAGACCCAGTCGAGACCCGGGGGAGCGGGACGGGTGCCATTGGTCTCGACTGCGACCTCGAAGCCTTGCCGATGTAGGGCGTCGATCAGCGGCACGTCGAGTTGCAGCAGGGGCTCACCCCCGGTACAGACGACATAGGGACGCCCGCTCGCGTCCGCCGCACGCGACCAGAGGGCGCGGAGGTGGTTGGCCAAGGCCTCTGGTGTGGGATAGCGTCCGCCACCCTCGCCATCCGTGCCGCGAAAATCGGTGTCGCAAAAGCGACAGCGGGCCCACGCACGATCCTGCTCGCGCCCCGACCAGAGGTTACAACCGGCAAAGCGGCAGAATACGGCCGCACGTCCGGTTTGGGCGCCTTCCCCTTGTAGACTGTAAAAGCTCTCCTTGACGAGATACCCCATGCGTTCAGACCGGCAGTGCCGGACCCAGCTTACCCCAACACAGCGAAACACCATGATCTGGCGTCGGGTATAGATCGATACGATCCAGCTCGGGCAGATCCGTTTGGATGTGCTCGCGGATCCAACGGGCCAGACCCCCAGGGTCGGCGGACTCCACACCATCGAGCAGATCGAGCCGGTGATGATCGAGCCGGACATAGAGCGGTTGGAACAGGCGCTTGACCTCGCCATAGTCGAGCGTCCAGCCGAGCACCTGGTCCAGCGGCGCGGTCAGATGCAGTCGCAGCAGATAGCTGTGTCCATGCAGACGCCGCCGTGCGTCGCCGGCGGGGGCGTGTCTCAGACAGAGCGCGGCCTCGAAGCGCTGCTCCTTCCAGATCCGGTAGTGGAGTCCATCGAAGTGACAGCCGGCGGTCGCGGTCTCCTGGACCGTAACCCAGGACAGCCCCGGCAGCTCGGAGGCAAGCCGCACCCAGATCCAGCGTGCCAAGAGTTCGCTGGTCGGATTCTCCAGGCCAGGGATGTCGTTGAGACAGGTCTGATGCAGCTCGGCATGCAGCGGCGCCCAGAGCGCGGCGAGCTGGTCGCCGTCGACGCCCCTGTCGTCTCGATCCTGATCGGCGTGGAGGATGACCTCGAAACCATGGCCGTGCATTCGCCCGCAAGGGTGACCTGGGGGGACATTCGGCAGCCGATGGGCCGACTCAAAGCGAAACCGACGCCAGAGATGGGCATGACCTACCCCATCAAGATCCACCCCCTGGTCGTGTCTGCTCTGGATCCCGACGCAGGCGCGGCCGGGCAACGCGAGCCGGTCGCGTACCCAGCGCGCCAGGTTCTCGTCGCTCGGGGTCGGCAGGAGGGTATTGAGATCGCGATGGTCGAGCGGCTCGATACAGTGCGCGAGCGCGGCCTTGAGCGCATCCTCCTCCACCCCAGGGCTGGCCCAGCCAGCAGGCAGCTCGGCACGTAACCGGACCAGGAAGCCGTGACCATGGAGACGCCGTGCAGGATGTCCCTCGGGCAGGTTCGGGAGCCGTCGCGCCGCCTCGAAGTGGGCCAGGGCGAGATGAAAGACTCTGGCGGTCATAAGTCGCCCCCGAAGCGGGCCAGGAGCGGATCGGCGACCCCGGCCTCGGCAAACCCCTTGGCGCGCAATCGACAGGAATCACAGAGCCCGCAGGGCCGACCGTCGGGGCCAGGGTCATAGCAACTACTGGTCAGGCTGTAATCGACCCCGAGCGCAAGCCCGGTCCGGATGATCTCGGCCTTGGTCATCTCGATCAATGGGGCATGGATACGATAACACTGGCGTCCCTCGACACCGGCGGCTGTGGCTAGATTCGCCAAGCGCTCGAAGGCGGCGATGTATTCAGGTCTACAGTCCGGATAGCCGGAATAATCGAGCGCATTGACCCCGATGAAGATGTCGCCCGAGCCCAATGACTCAGCCCAGGCGAGTGCACAGGAGAGAAAGATGGTATTGCGTGCGGGGACATACGTCAGGGGGATCCCTAGGCCCATCTCGGCTGGATCGCGCCCCTTGGGGACCGGTAGATCCGAGGTCAAGGCCGAACCGCCGAACCGACGTAGATCGATCTCGGCGATCACATGCTCGACCACACCCTGAGAGTGAGCGATGCGCGAGGCAGACTCCAGCTCGATCGCATGGCGCTGACCATAGCGGATGGATAGGGCATGGGGCGCGAAGCCCTGGGCGCGGGCGATGGCGAGCGCCGTGGCCGAATCCAGTCCGCCGCTTAAGAGCACGATGGCGGGTTTCATCGCCCGACCCCGCGCACCGAAACGCGCCCCGACTTGGCGGCGCTCGATGGATTGAGCGACACTTGCAGCCCCATCCTCTCTTTGGTCACTGAATGATGCAGGCACATCGAATCAAACTCTGGGATCTTCCGACCCGTCTCTTTCACTGGTTGCTGGTCTTGCTGGTGGCGCTGGCCTTCGCGACTGGTCTGACGGGCGGCAGTTGGATCGGCTGGCATGGCTGGATCGGGCTGGCGATCCTTGGATTGATCGTCTTCCGGATCGTCTGGGGCTTCATCGGTTCGACCTATGTCCGTTTCAGTCAGTTCATACCTGGTCCTCACACCATCCTCAGCTATCTGCGCGGACGCTGGCACGGCATGGGGCACAATCCATTGGGTGGGATCTCGGTGCTGGTCCTGCTGACCTTGCTGCTGGTCCAGGGTCTGACCGGACTCTTTGCCAACGATGATATCGCCTTCTCAGGACCGCTCAGGTCGCTGGTCTCTAGCGAGACGAGCCGCTGGCTCAGCGGTCTGCACCGTCAGTCGATCTGGATCATCGGTGGTTTTGTCGCCTTGCATATCGCCGCGATACTGTTTCACACCTGGGTGCGCGGCGACAACCTGATTTGGCCCATGATCACCGGCTACAAGATGACACAGGAGCCGCTCGCCCACTCGGCCCGCGGCGGTGGACCCTTGGCCCTGGTCCTGGCGTTGGCGATCACAGCCGGCGCGGTCTGGATCGCCGCTGGCGGGCTGCTGCCACCACAGCCTCCCCCACCGCCAGCAGGCAGTGTACTGGATTGGTGAGAACCACGACAGGCCGCCCAGTTCCTAGGGCGGCTGTCTTTTAGGCCCTCGACGAGGGATCAGTCGGCCCGGTACTTTTGATGGCACGCCTTGCAGGCGGCGCCGACGTCGGCGAAGGCGGATTTGACGGCATTGGCCTCGCCGGTGGCAGCGGCCGCGGCGAGCGCATTGGCCGCGGTGCCCAAGTCACGCGCGAGCTTGCCAACGTCTTCCAGGTTCTGGAACAGCTCGGGCTTCGCGCGGGTCTTGACCGCTCCGACGTTCTTGTCGGTTCCCGGACCATAGAGCGCACCCATACCCGAGTTGGCGATGGCAGCAACGACATTGGCAGCGGCCCTGACCTGGTCGGCGTTATATTCGCCTTCCAGGTTGGCCTTGATCTTGCCCATATTCCAGGCCATGAACGCATAGCCGGCCTGGCGAGTCTCGATCTGCTCCTCTGGGCTGAGATCGGCAGCGAGGGCAAGGCTGGCGAGGCCGAGGGCCATGAGACCGGCGGCGGTGCTGGCGTACAGGTGTTTCATCAGACATTCTCCATTGGTTGATGGATCGGATAGGGTTGGAAAGGCTTGAATCCGACGCCCTGTTTTTCCGGAGTGCGCAGGTCGGGGCGACACCGGGCCGATTCAAGTCGAAAACCGGCAAGGGCGTCGGCCATGTGGCACGGCTGGCGCACAAAAGTTCCAGCTCGACTACCCTGACTGGAGGCTCGGGACAGCCCCAACACGCCAAGTAAGGATGGTTAAGCCGATCGATCACGCGACACGATTTCTGGCCAGGATCAAAAACCGGATCCTGGTGTGGTGTTTGACGGTGAGGCGTTGGCACCCAGGCGACATCGGTCTAGACTGCCCGCAACCAGGATGATTGCGAACAAAACATGCACGAACTCTCACTCTGTCAGGCGCTCATCGATCAGGTGACCGACATCGCCCGTGAGCACGGGGCGAGTCGTGTCGATCGCATCCGGCTCAAGGTCGGTCCGCTGTCGGGCGTCGAGCCGCTGCTGCTCCAGCAGGCCTATCCGCTGGTCGCCGCCGGTACCCTGGCTGAGGGTGCCGAACTCGTCATCGAGCCGTCCGAGATCCGGGTGCGCTGCAACCTCTGTGGCGCAGAGACCCAGGCGCTTCCGAACCGGTTGCTGTGCAAGGCCTGCGGCGCCTTCCAGACCCGACTGGTCAGCGGCGACGAACTGCTGCTCGAAAACCTCGAACTCAGGATCCCCGATTGATTTCAGGCTTTTTGCATACTCAAGGGTAACAGCCTCATGTCGTCGTCCGCGCCGCCCCATCCGCCCATCTTCGAGGTCCACTACGAGGACTTTCAAACCCAGGTCATTGCGGCCTCGTCCGAGCAGCCGATCCTGGTCGATTTCTGGGCCGACTGGTGCGGTCCCTGTCACGCGCTCACGCCGCATCTGAAGCGCGTCGTCGAGGAACACGCCGGGCGTCTGCGACTGGCCAAGGTCGAGGTCGACGCGGGCGAAAACATGCGTCTGGCCGGACACTATCGGGTGCGCGGCTTCCCGACCGTGATCCTGTTCCAACACGGCGAGGAACGCGGCCGGTTCAGTGGCGCGCGTTCGCGTATCCAGATCAACAACTGGCTCCAGGAGCATCTGCCAGAATGAGCATCAAACCCCGTGTCTCGCGTCGACTCGCGTCCATCTTCGCCGCCCTCTGTATCGGCGTCACCGGTTCGGCCCAAGCCCTTTCGCTCGTCGTCGAGGACGGCGAGATCGCGGGCGTGTCCGGGCTGGACATCCAGGGCCGACTGTACGATGTGACCTTCAGGGATGGTGCCTTCAATGCCATCTATCCGTCCGAACTCAGTGGATACGGACCGCTGGCGCGCGCCCTCGCCCAGGCGCTGCTCGCCACTAAACTGCCCATCCAGGCTGTGCCCGGCCGGCGGACCGATCTGCGACCACGCGGCTGCCAGTCGACCGATTCCTGCACGATTTTGATCCCGGAGCATTCCGACGGCACGGCCCCGAATGCACGCATGACGCACACGGTCGAAGTCATCTATACCAAGGATCGGTTCAGTAAGGTTCCCGAACCGCTCTGGCCGTTCGATGCCGACACCGACACCCAGTCCATGCCGGATATGCTGTATGCCGTCATCACCCCAGCACACTAGCCGCGCTCGGGCGACTTGATCCGGGTCAAGGTCCGAAGTGGCCTCGGTACCCTAGTCTCCAACCTGGATATAACCCGCACTAGGAGTGCCACCATGAACCCGGATGACGAAACGCCGTCCGCTTTGGACGAACTCGAACTCTCCGACGCCGATATCCTAGAGGCAATGCGCGAGATCCCCGGCTATCTCGATATCAGCACGGACGACTTCCGCGCCATCTATCACCTGGCCTATCGCCGGGCCCGCGAACGGCTCTTGAGTGGATCGGGTAAGACGCCGGGAGAGGGCCCCCGATGAACCTTGGCGCGCCTGGACATTATTTCGGCAAGATGCGCGGCATCACCCGCGGTAGCCCGCCGCGGGTGAACGGAGCCGAGATCCTCTGGTCCTGGGTCGGTGCCTTCCTGGGGATCGCCGCTGTGGCCTGCATCCATCGCTGGTTCCTCGCCGACACGGATCTGAGGCTGCTCATTGGCTCGCTCGGCGCCTCAGCGGTGCTGGTCTATGGTGCAGCGCGCAGTCCGTTGGCCCAGCCGCGCAATCTGATCGGCGGGCATGTGCTCTCGGCGCTGGTCGGCGTGACCTGTTGGCAGTGGCTCGGCTTCGTACCCTGGCTGGCGGCGGCGGCCGCAGTGGCCACGGCCATCGCGCTCATGCATCTGAGCCGAACCCTCCATCCGCCCGGCGGCGCGACGGCCTTGATCGCCGTCATCGGTTCGGACCAGGTGCACGCCATGGGCTATCTGTTCGTGGTCGTGCCGGCGCTGATCGGGCCGCTGGTGCTGTTGCTGGTGGCGCTCATCGTCAACAACATCCCCTCTGACCGGCGCTATCCCGAGTTCTGGTTCTGACGTCTCAGGCGAGCGTCCCGATGGCGTATGATGGCGTCTCATTCCAAGCGCCGCCATGCCGCTGTCTATGATCGCCGATCCCGATCGACGCCTCCGGATCCTGAAAGGCTTCGACTTTCTGCGCGCCGCCTCGTCCGAGTTCCAGCGCGAGTTCTTCGCCCGGGTCATGCACGTGCGTCTGCCCGCCGGGCAGGCCATCTGCCAGGCAGGCGCCTACTGCGCGCATTTGCCGCTGGTGCTCGCAGGCAGGGCACGGGTCTATCAGCTCGGTGAAAACGGGCGCGAGATTACCCTATACCGCGTGCATTCGGGCGAGGGCTGTGTGCTCACCGCCTCCTGTCTGCTCAGCGCGCGTCCCTTTCCGGCGTTTGCGGTCTGCGAGACCGAGGTCGAGGCCGTGGTCGTGCAGCCAGCGAGCGTGCGCCTCTGGCTGGGGAACTGCGAGCCCTGGCGCGAATATCTGTTCGGTCTCATCGCCAGCCGGCTGGTCGAGGTCTTCGGTGTGCTCGATGCCGTGCTGTTCCAGCGGCTCGACCAGCGTCTGATCGAGCATCTGCTGCGCCAGGCCGAGCACCTGGGCTCGGATGCGATCCAGGCGACCCATCAGATGCTGGCCGCCGAGCTGGGATCCTCGCGCGAAGTGATCAGCCGGTTGCTCAAGGGGTTGGAGGAACAGGGTCTGCTGCGGGCGCGGCGCGGCTGGATCGAGCTGCTCGATCGGGATGCGCTGCGACGCCGCGCACTGGACGAGTGACGCCGGAAACGACGCCGGCGTCAGTGTGACAAAGTCACCGACAGGGTCGGCGCCGACCCGTAGAGTGCGTTTCACAGTCAACGTCCAAGCGGCCTCCCGCCGCCCGCACTCGAACGGAGATCCTTAGTATGACCCAGAACCTCGGTACACTCGATCGCACCATCCGTGTCCTCATCGGCCTGGCCCTGGCCTTCTGGGCACTGAACACCCAGAACTGGCTGCTCGGCGCCCTGGCCCTGATCCCACTCGGCACCGCCCTGATCGGCTGGTGTCCGCTCTACCTGCCCCTGAAGCTCTCGACCAAGCGGGCCTAATTTATTCGTACACCCGCCCCACCCGGGACGGGTGTAATTCGGAGTCATCATGGAGAACATGTCTCACACTGAAACTCGGCTCGCCAATTTCCCCATCTCCTTCTTTTCGATGATCATGGGGCTGTCGGGTCTGACCATCGGCTGGGAGAAGGTCCAGGTGCTCCTTGGCCTGGATCTTGGACTCACGCCCTGGCTGCTGGGCACGACGGCCAGTCTCTTCGCTCTGCTCGTACTCATCTATCTGCTCAAGCTGTTACTGCATCGTGCATCTGTGGTGCGCGAGCTGCGCCATCCGGTCAAGATCAATTTCTTCCCGACCCTCTCGATGAGCCTGCTGTTGCTGGCCATCGCCTTTCTCCCAGTCTCGGCATCCGTCAGCGCCCCGCTATGGATGATCGGCAGCGGGCTGCATCTGCTGTTTACGCTCTATATCGTCAGCGTCTGGATCCATCACGAGCACTTCCAGATCCACCATATGAATCCGGCCTGGTTCATCCCAGCGGTCGGCAATGTCTTGGTACCCATCGCCGGTGTGCCCTTGGGCTATGGCGATCTGTCCTGGTTCTTCTTCAGCATCGGCATCCTGTTCTGGCTGATCCTGCTGGTGATCGTCTTCAACCGGGTACTCTTCCATCATCCGCTCGAAGCGCACCTGATGCCGACCCTCTTCATCCTGATCGCCCCGCCGGCCGTCGGCTTCATCGCCTATCTGAAGCTGGTCGGCGAGATCGACAGCTTCGGGCGCATCCTCTATTTCGCCGGACTCTTTTTGACGCTCCTGCTCTTTACCCAGATCCCGCGCTTCTTGGGGCTGCGTTTCTTTCTGTCTTGGTGGGCCTATTCCTTCCCCCTCGCCGCGATCGGGATCGCGAGCCTGACCCTGTTCGACAAGACCAAGCAGGCGTTCTATCTCCAACTCGGGACCGGATTGGTCGCGCTGCTGAGCGGGGTCGTGGTGGTTCTGTTGGTGCAGACAGCCATAGCGATCTGGCGCCGGGCGATCTGTGTCGCCGACCACGGACCGGCGCCGGCGGCACAACCGACGCATCCACCGCGCCTCTTCATCCCCTGGCTGATCGTCTTCGCCTTGCTGCTCGCCTTCGCCGCCGGGGTATGGTTGGCGATGTCTTTCGCACCGCCCTTGACATCCTCATTGGACTGAAGACCGGGGATTCCTAAGGCGCTCAGGGGTGGCTTAATACCGCCCCTGAGTCGATTCGGTGGGTTTTGGGGCCGAGCACTCCATGACAGTGCGTCTCTCCACAGGTGTGACTTCCAGCCTGCCCCGCCGTCGGCCGCCTTGGGTCTCGGCGGCAGAGACATTGCGCCCCAAACGACAAGGCGTGTCGCGCACAGGGTCAAGTCGATGTAAGACAGAGTTCACTCCGTACCCTTGTGTCGCAAGAGCCTGGGCACGGGTCGCCAGGTGTCGATCAGATGCCACAGGCTCAGGATCGGATGGGGTAAGATCATCCGCGGTCCGGCATAACGCATCACGGCCCGCACCCGCTCGCGCTGGATCGCCGAGTAGCAGTGCACCTCGCAACGGTTGCAGGCCGGTTTTTTCTCCTGGAAGGGACAGCGATCCAGCCGGCGCCGGGCGTAGTCGAGCAGTCTGGCGCAGTCCTCGCACAACTCCCGTCGTCCGCCGTGATGGTCTCGACAATAGATCGCCAGCATGGCGGCGATGGTCTTCTGCTCGCGTTCGAGTCGTTGTCCGGATGGCATCGAGATTCCTCGTATTGTGTCTTTGGCCACCGATGATCAAAGAACGAGTCTTGGTTGATTCACGACGACCAGCCTTGATCGAGGTCAAGCCACGCACGTTGCTTCAGCACTCATGCTCATCTCCCCGACCTTGTCGCACATACCCGATCTCGATGGCAAATGAGAAGTCATTGCATTCATGAGGGAGCTCACCTAGAATAAGAATTATTCTTGTTATTTCTTGAGGCATTGAACATGGATCTTGCGCCCTCACTGCATCCGGGCGATCTCAGCGATCCCCTCGACCCGGCAACTCGGGTTGATCATCGCGAGAACCAACCAGCCGTAACCAACAGCTTCCCGCTGGTGCTGGCCAGAGAGGGCCAGCGGGTGCGCATCCGGACCCTGCACGGCGGCAAGGGTCTGGCCAGGCGTCTGACCGAACTGGGCCTGAATCCGGGCACCGAGGTGCGCGTCGTAGCGCGTCAGGGCGGCGCTCTAGTCCTCGCGCGCGGTGAGACCCGCCTGGCGCTCGGGGGTGGGATGGCGGTCAAGATCCTGGTGGAGGCAGTCGAGGCATGAACGCGACCCTCAAGGACTTCAAGGCCGGTGACCAGGGGCGCGTACTCGGGTTTCGTGCCGCCGGCGGAGCCTATCGACACAAGCTCTTGGCGATGGGATTGACGCCTGGTGTCGCCCTGGAGGTGATCCGGGTCGCCCCCTTGGGTGATCCGGTCGAGATCCGGGTGCGTGGCACCGCGGTCAGTCTGCGCCGCGATGAGGCGGCGGTGCTCGAAGTGGAGCGCATCTGATGACTCAGCCCCTCTCAAAACCGCACTACTGCATCGGTGTCGTCGGCAACCCCAACTGCGGCAAGACCACGCTTTTCAATGCCCTGACCGGCGCGCGCCAGCAGGTCGGCAACTGGCCGGGGGTCACGGTCGAGCGCAAGACTGGAGGCTATCGCTTCGGCGCGGCCGAGTTCAGCCTGGTCGATCTACCCGGCACCTATTCGCTCGACGTCTCCGACCCCGCGGTCGCGCTCGACGAGCGCATCGCGCGCGACTTCGTCTATGCCCGCGAGGCCGATGTCATCCTCAACATACTCGATGCCTCCAGCCTGGAGCGCCATCTCTATCTGACCACCCAGCTGATCGAGATGGGCCGCCCGCTGGTGCTGGCGCTCAACATGATGGACATGGCCGAGTCACGCGGGCTCCGGATCGATGTCGCCGCGCTCTCCAAACGGCTCGGCTGTCCGGTAGTACCCCTGGTGGCGTCTAAAGGCCAGGGGGTGGCACAACTCAAACAGGTCCTGCTCGAACAGGCCCAGCATGCCAGCGTGCCCTCGGTCCAGATCCCGTTCGGGCCCAGGCTAGAGGCGGCGATCAGCGCGCTCGAACCGCGTCTGCGTCCGATCGCCGAGGCACAGGGTGATTCCGTGCGCTGGCTGGCGGCACGGTTGCTGGAAGGCGACGATCTGGCGCTCCGGCTGGCCGGCCCGGTGGTGGGCCGGGACGAGGTCCGCGCCCTACTCGGCGATCTGGCCGACGACGTCGATATCCTGTTCGCCGACGCGCGCTATGGCTTTGCGCACGCCCTCACCCAGGCGACGGTGAAGACATCCGGCCAAGCGTCGCGCTCGCTCTCCGACCGGGTCGACCGGATTGTGCTCAATCGAGTGTTTGGCATCCCGATCTTTCTTGCCGTGATGTATCTGATGTTCATGTTCACCATCAACATCGGCGGGGCCTTCATCGATTTCTTTGATCTCGCTGCCAGGGCCCTCTTTGTCGAGGGTGCGTCCGAGCTTTTGGGTCGGATCGGTACGCCCGAGTGGCTAATCATCGTCATCGCCAAGGGGCTCGGGGGCGGGGTGCAGGTGGTTTCGACCTTCATCCCCATCATTGCCTTTCTGTATCTGTTCATGTCGGTGCTGGAGGACTCGGGCTATATGGCGCGCGCGGCCTTTGTCATGGATCGCTTCATGCGGGCGATTGGGCTGCCGGGCAAGTCGTTTGTGCCCCTCTTGGTGGGTTTTGGCTGCAATGTGCCGGCGATCATGGCGAGTCGTACCCTGGAGAATCCACGTGATCGGGTCTTGACGGTGCTGATGACGCCCTTCATGTCGTGCGGGGCGCGGCTGCCGGTCTATGCACTCTTCGCGGCGGCCTTCTTCAGCGCCGGCGGTCAAGACGTGGTGTTTGCGCTCTATCTGATCGGCCTCCTCGCGGCGGTGCTGACCGGCTTCATCCTCAAGCACACCCTGCTCAAGGGTCAGGTCATGCCCTTCGTGATGGAACTGCCGCCTTATCATCTGCCCACCCTCAAGGGCGTGCTGCAGCGCACCCGGGACCGCACCAAGGGTTTCGTCGTGCGCGCGGGGGCCGTGATCGTGCCCATGGTGCTGGTGCTCAACCTGCTCAATACCACGGGCACCGACGGCAGCTTCGGCAACGAGGACACTGAGCAGTCGGTGCTCGCCGCCATCGGGCGCACCCTCGCCCCGGCCTTTACGCCCATGGGTCTGGACGCCGAGAACTGGCCGGCGACGGTTGGCATCTTCACTGGCCTCCTGGCCAAGGAGGCCGTAGTCGGTACGCTGGATGCGACCTATTCGCGTCTGGCCGCCGCCGAGTCCGGTGAGGGGCCCAGCGCCGAAGAGGAGGGGCCCTACAGCCTGAGTGCCGGCTTGAGCGAGGCCGTGGCGACCATCCCGGTCAATCTAGCCGATGCCTTGGGCCACTGGGCCGATCCACTGGGTCTGGGCGACGTTGCTGAGACCGCTGATCCCGAGGCCGCGGCGGAGAGACTAGAGGTCGGCAGCGGCACCTTCGGAGCCATGGCCGCGCGCTTCGATGGGCAGGCCGGGGCCTTTGCCTATCTCCTGTTCATCCTGCTCTATTCGCCCTGTGTCGCCGCGATCGGCGCCATCCAGCGCGAGATTGGCACCGGCTGGGCGGCCTTTGCGGTGCTCTGGACCACAGGACTGGGCTATGGCACAGCGACTGTGTTCTATCAGGCCGCGATCTTCAACCGTGATCCAGTCAACGCCTCGATCTGGATCGGCGTGATGTCCGGGCTGCTACTTGCCGTCGTCATCGGGATGCGTCTCTGGGCGCGGCGCGAGTCGGTGCCCGTCAAGCTGGCGACTGAGAGGGGGCTGTCATGATCCTCAGTGAACTCTCGCGCTATCTGCGCGACCACCGCCGCGCCGCCGTGCGCGATCTGGCCTATCACTTCGATGCCGAGCCGGACGCGCTGCGTGGGATGCTGGAAACACTGGAGCGCAAGGGTCAGGTGCGGAGGCTCCCGGCCAATACGCCCTGCACCGGCTGTCGTCAGTGCGATCCGACGACGATCGCGATCTATGAGTGGGTGGAGTCGCTGGACTAAGCAAGACCCTCTCGGGGCGCGACCCCTGGATTCGACTTGCCATCGCGCCGTTCCGCTGGCAGAGTCGCGAGATTATGAATCTATCGCTCGTCGTACTCCTGCCCTTCGTCGGTGCGGTTCTAGCTGGCTGGGTGTCACACCTTGGCCGCATGAAGTCTGCCTGGACGGCCGGGGCTGTGACCCTTCTGGCGCTGCTCTGTCTGGCACCCTTGGCCCCGCTGCCCTTCAGCGGTCAGACCCTGGTGTGGCGCCTGGGGTGGATCCACCAGATCGGGCTCGATCTGGTGTTCCGGCTCGATGGCCTGGGACTGCTGTTTGCGTCCATGATCCTGGGCATCGGGCTTTTGGTCATCCTCTATGCCCGCTACTACCTGCCCGAGCGCGATGGACTCGGGCGATTCTATGCCTATCTGTTGTTCTTTATGGGTGCGATGCTCGGCATCGTGCTGTCGGAGAACCTGATCCTGATGCTGATCTTCTGGGAGCTGACGAGTCTGTCGTCCTTCCTGCTGATCAGCTATTCCTACCGCAAGCCGGAGAGCCGGCGCGGGGCGCGCCTGGCGCTCGCGGTCACCGGTCTGGGTGGACTGGCGCTGCTCGGTGGCCTGTTGCTGCTCGGCAAGCTGGCCGGCAGCTACGACCTCTCGGTGATCCTGACCCAGGGCGAGGCGGTGCGCGCCGACCCGCTCTATCCCCCGATGCTGGTGCTGATCCTGATTGGGGCCTTCACCAAGTCGGCCCAGTTTCCCTTCCATTTCTGGCTTCCGCACGCCATGGCCGCACCGACCCCGGTCTCGGCCTATCTGCATTCGGCAACCATGGTCAAGGCCGGGGTCTTTCTCCTGGCCAGATTGTTCCCGGTGCTCGCCGGCACGCCGGAATGGACCTGGCTGGTGATCGGCGCCGGTCTGGCGACCCTCTTGATCGGGGCCGGGATCGCGCTCTTTAAGCATGACCTCAAGGGGCTCCTGGCCTATTCGACCGTCAGCCATCTGGGACTGATCACGCTCCTGTTCGGACTCGGCACCCCGCTGGCGGCGGTCGCGGGCGTCTTTCACATCTTCAATCACGCCACCTTCAAGGCGTCGCTGTTCATGGCCGCCGGGATCATCGACCACGAATGCGGCACGCGCGACATGCGCCGTATCAACGGACTCTGGAGGTTCATGCCCTATACCGCAACCCTGGCCATGGTCGCGGCGGCCTCGATGGCGGGTGTACCGCTGTTCAATGGCTTTTTGTCCAAGGAGATGTTCTTTGCCGAGACCGCGGATTTTGCGACCGGCTTCGAATACGGCTGGCTGTTGCCGGCCTTGGTGGTGCTCGCGGGGGTGATGGCGGTGGCCTATTCGTTGCGCTTCATCCACGATGTCTTCTTCAATGGTGAGCCGATCGATCTGCCGCGCACCCCGCACGAGCCGCCGTTCTGGATGAAGGCGCCGGTGGCGGTATTGGTGGCCATCTGTCTCTTGGTCGGCATCCTCCCGGCGCTTACGGTCGATCCGATTCTGCGCACGACCGTGACCAGCGTCCTCCAGGCCCCGGCGCCTGAGTTCGATCTGGCCATCTGGCACGGGTTTGGGCTGCCGGTGGTCATGAGTCTGACGGCCTTGGTCGGGGGCGTTTTGGTCTATGGGGCGCGTCGACCGCTGTTTCGGCTCGCGACGCGCCTGGAGGGGCGGCTCGAGGCGCGGGCCCTGTATGACGGGCTGCTGGCCGAGCTCACCCTGTTTGCAGCCTGGCTCACCCGGCGGCTGGATCCCGGCTCGCTGCCGTGGCGGGTGCTGGTGCTGCTGCTGACGGTGTTGGTGTTCGGCGTGCTCGGATCCATCGGTTCCGGCTCGCCGCTAACCGGGACGCGCGCCCTGTTGCCGGTCGATGGCGTCAGCCTGACCCTGACCGCCGGGCTGATCCTGGTGACCCTGGTGACGGTCGCGCTGCATCGACGCCGGTTCACGGCGCTGGTCGTGGTCGGGGCGCTCGGGTTGCTGGTGGCGCTGATCTTCGTCAAGTTCTCGGCACCCGATCTGGCACTGACCCAGCTCTCAGTGGAGATCGTGACCATCGTGCTGCTGCTGCTTGCACTCTATTTCCTGCCCCAACGCGGGCCGGATGAGTCGAGTACCGCGCGGCGTTGGCATGATGGTATGGTCGCGGGTCTGGCCGGACTCGGCGCCGGTGTCCTGACCTGGGCTATCCTCACCCGCCCGTTGGAGTCGATCTCGGACTACTTCATCGCCAACAGTCTGCCAGGTGGAGGTGGGGCGAACGTGGTCAACGTCATCCTGGTCGATTTTCGTGGCTTCGACACCCTGGGCGAGATCACGGTGCTGGCGCTCGCCGGACTCGGCATCCATGCCATGCTCTATGGCCTGCGGCTACCTGGGATGACCCAGGATGCCGATGGTCGTCGCTGGAACTGGGACGTCCATCCGGCAATCATGGCGGCGCTGGCGCGACTGCTGCTGCCGTTGGCGCTCTTGGTGTCGGTCTTCATCTTCCTGCGCGGACACAACGCGCCGGGCGGCGGTTTCATCGCCGGGCTGATCACGGCGGTGGCGCTCATCATGCAGTATCTGGCCAATGGCGTGGCCTGGACCCATCGGCGGTTGTCAAACAACATGTTGCCTTTGATCGGCGCGGGTCTGCTGATCGCGACCCTGACCGGGCTGGGGAGCCTGGTGTTCGGCTATCCCTTCCTGACCTCAAGCTTCACTCATCTCAACTGGCCGATCATTGGCGACCTCGAGCTGGCCACAGCCATGTTGTTCGACCTGGGTGTCTATCTGGTGGTGGTCAGTACAACGCTCCTGATCCTGATTCATCTAGGTCTGATGCATCGCGCCACCCATCCCGGCGAGGAATCGGCCTGACATGGAGGCCCTGATGAGTCTGATCATTGGTGTGCTAACCGCCGGTGGCGTCTATCTGCTGCTGCGCGCGCGCACCTTCTCGGTGGTCCTGGGGCTGGCCCTGCTGACCTATGCGGTCAATCTGTTCCTGTTTGCCAGCGGTCGCCTGACGATCGGCGCGCCACCGATCCTCGCCCCTGGGGTGAGTCGCTCTACCGATCCCCTGCCCCAGGCGCTGGTGCTCACGGCCATCGTCATCAGCTTCGCCATGACCGCCTTCGTCATCATGCTCGCGCTCAGAGCGCGAGCCGAGCTGGGCAATGATCATGTCGACGGTCGCGATCCTGATGATGTCAGGAACCGCGAGGGATCGGAGGCATGAATCACCTCGTGATCGCCCCCTTACTCCTGCCGCTGCTGGTCGGGACCCTGTTGCTGGTGTCGCGCCGGACGCTGTCGCTCGCCGCGCGCCGTAGCCTGAGTCTGGCCGCGATCTTTGGCCAGATCCTGTTTGCGATCGAGCTGGGGTTCTTGGTCGGGGACGGCACCATCCTCACCTATCACCTCGGCCACTGGCCTGCGCCCTGGGGCATCGTGCTGGTGGCCGACCGGCTGGCGGTATGGATGCTGTTGGTCACCTCACTGCTGGCCGGCTGCGCCCTGCTGCACGCCATGCACGGCACCGACCAATGCAGCCGCCATTTCCATCCGCTGTTCCAGCTCCAGTTGTTCGGTCTCAACGGCGCCTTCCTGACCGGGGATCTGTTCAACCTATTCGTCTTCTTCGAGATCCTGCTGCTGGCCTCCTATGGCCTGCTGGTGCATGGTGGCGGGGCGGCGCGGGTACGCGCTGGGCTCCAGTTCGTCGTCATCAATCTGGTCGGCTCGACGCTGTTTCTGTTCGCGGCCGGGGCCTTCTATGGTCTGGTCGGCACGCTCAATCTGGCCGATCTGGCGCTCAAGGTCGCGCGACTACCGCCCGAGGCTCTGGGACCGGCGCAGGTGGCGGCACTGCTGTTGCTGATGGTGTTCGCGCTCAAGGCGGCCCTGGTGCCGCTACATCTGTGGCTGCCCTCGGCCTATGCCGCGACCTCGGCGCCGGTGGCGGCGCTGTTTGCGATCATGACCAAGGTCGGTGCCTATGCCCTGCTGCGGGTCGAGACCTTGATGTTCGGCAAGCAAGCGGGTATCCTGGCCGGTCTCTATACCACCTGGCTCCTACCGCTGGGCCTGCTGACCCTGGTGCTCGGCGCCTTGGGGGCATTGGCGGCAACCGAGCTGCGCCTGCAGGTCGCCTATCTGGTGGTGGTCTCGGTTGGACTGCTGATTTCGGCCTTCGGGCTCGGGACGGCGGATGGGATCGCGGCCGGACTCTATTATCTGGTCCATACCACCTTCGCGACGGCGGCCTTCTTTCTGGTCGCCGATCTCATCCTGCGCACGCGCGGCTGGGCCGCCGATCGACTGGTGCCCGGACCGGCGCTGCCCAATGCAGGGCTGCTCGGCGGGCTGTTCTTCGTCACGGCGCTGCTGGTGGCGGGTCTGCCGCCGCTCTCGGGCTTTGTCGGCAAGGTCCTCATCCTGCGCGCGGCACTTGAGCAGCCGGTCTGGCCCTGGATCCTGGGGGTGGTGCTGATCGGCGGTCTGCTCGGGCTCATCGCCTTGGCGCGCTCGGGCAGCCTGCTCTTTTTCAATGTCCGGGGCGGGGGCGCCAGCGCCCATCTTGAGGCGGGCGCAACCCTGCCGACCCTTGGGCTGCTTTCGCTCTGTCTTGCGCTCCTGATCGGCTCGGGTCCGGTGTTCGATCTGGCCCGGGCGACGGCCGACCAGCTGCTCGATCCCTCGGATTATATTCATGCCGTGCTCAGGCCGATTGGAACCGGGTTTGAACCATGAAACGCTGGCTGCCGCATCCGCTCCTCACCCTGCTGCTCGCCCTGATCTGGATGGTGCTGACCAACAGCCTCACGCCCGGCTCACTCCTGCTCGGGCTGGGGCTCGGTTGGCTCATCCCCATCTTCACCCGGCCCTTCTGGCCGGATCCGCTGCCCGTGCGTCGTCCGCTGACCCTGATGCGCTTTCTGATCCTGGTGGGCTATGACATCCTGGTTGCCAACCTCGCTGTGGCCTGGCTGATCCTGCGCGGACCCCGTCACATCCGCCCGGCGTTCGTGATGGTGCCGCTCGAGCTGCGCTCAGAGCTCGCCATCAGTCTGCTCGCCAACATGGTCTCGTTGACACCGGGGACAGTGTCATCCTGGCTGAGTCCGGACCGGCGCATCCTGGTGGTCCAGGGGTTGAATGTGGCCGATCCCGAGGCCCTGGTCGACACCATCAAGCGCCGTTACGAGGCACCGATCCGCGAGGTCTTCGAGCCATGCTGAACATCGCGCTCTCTATCGCCTTTGCCCTGGTCACGGGCGCCCTCGGCCTGACCTTCTGGCGTCTGTTGACCGGACCAGACGATCCAGACCGCATCCTGGCCCTCGACACCCTCTATGTGAACACGATCGCACTCCTGGTGCTCCTGGGGATCCATCTGGACTCGGCGCTCTATTTCGAGGCCGCGATCCTGATCGCCATGATGGGGTTCATTGGCACCGTCGCCCTGTGTAAATATCTGCTGCGCGGCGACATCATCGAATAGGTGGCACCATGCTGGAGATCGCGCTTGCCCTCCTGGTCCTGATCGGGGCCGGTTTCACCTTCATCGGCTCGCTGGGTCTGGTGAGGATGCCGGACTTCTTCACCCGCCTGCATGGCCCGACCAAGGCCACGACCCTCGGCGTCGGGAGCCTTTTGATTGCCTCCATGCTCCATTTCAGCGCCCAGGGCCAGGGGCTGAGCCTGCACGAGGTGCTGGTGACCCTGTTTCTCTTCATCACCGCACCGGTGAGCGCGCACCTGCTGTCCAAGGCGGCGCTGCATCTGCGCACCCGATCGCTGGCCGAGCCGCCGCCGCTGATCGATTCAGCCGATCAGGTCGCACTCACCAGCGACGCGCCGCTTCCTCATCCGTCGCCCGCGCCTCGACCCAGCGCTCACCCGCCTCCGTGACCTCCTTCTTCCAGAAGGGGGCACGGGTCTTGAGGGAGTCGATCAGGAACTCACAGGCGCGAAAGGCCTCACCCCGGTGTCGGCTCGCGACCCCAACGAAGACGATGGGGTCGAGTGGTTCCAGCGTCCCGACCCGATGCACGAGGCGCACGCCCTCCAGCGTCCAGCGTTCACTGGCCTCCGCCACGAGCGCGCCGAGTGCCTTCTCGGTCATACCCGGATAGTGCTCCAGGGTCATCCGCACGACACCCATTCCGGCGTTGAGATCGCGCATCAGCCCGACGAAGGTGACGAGCGCGCCGACCCTGGGGTTGTCTCGGCACAGCGCCTCCTGCTCGGCGTGGATATCGAAAGGCTCGGTTTGAACTCGGACTAGACGCATGGCATTGACATCCTCCCCGGCCTTCCGGACGGAGATTCTTAAGGCGCCTTGAGGCATTGATCCACCCCTTAAGTCGCTTGCGGTGGGTTCCTGGACCGAAGGCCTCACGGCAGCTCCTCTCCACAGGCGTGATTCCCGGCGCGCCCGATCCCGCCCCAAACGGCAAGGCTTGGCGCGCCCAGGGTCAACCGATCGGCGCCACACCTAGCATGGCGCGATGCAGCCAGAACATGAACAGCAGATAGAACCCCAGTCCACCGACAATAGCGATGGCATCGTTGATCGGACCCGGCGGTGCGCCCTGGACCGGCGGCGCGGTGCGATACCTGAGCGAGATCCGATCCGCCACTGCCCAGACGAGAAAGGCGCCAAACAGCAGCACGTCCGCCAGCATCCCGTTGGCGAGCAGATGGGCAAAGGCCCAGATCTTGACGGCGCCGAGCATCGGATGCTTGACGGCGTCCTGGATACGCCCCGGCAGATAGGCAGCGAACAGCAGCGGAAAGACAGGGAGCATCAAGAGCAGCGTGATGTGTCTGAGCCAGGTCGGCGGCTCGTAGAGCACGACCGGCGCGAGTCGAGCCTGACCATAGCCCTGGAGGATCAGAACGAAGCCGATCAGCGAGATCAGAGCATAGACGGCCTGCCAGGGCACGACTCCGAAGCGGGCAACGACCGTGGCGCGCAGGTTGGGCTTGAAGATCGAGATCGAGTGTGTCCCGAGAAAGAGGAGAAGTCCAAGGATGAGGACGACCATTGGGTGGATCCTTGAGTGGAAACGAAGACCGGGATTGTAGGTATCCAGGCGGACGTTTCAACGTGGATTTCAACGTGGACGGGTGATCGAGATCAGGTGCGCACTGCCCGGATCAAGTCGGCTCCAGTCATCTGGCATCTCCAGACGCGCGACCGTGGCCGTGGGTAGGAGCTTGCCGTCGGCGGATCGCTCGATCTCTTCGCCGACCAGATACAGCAGCAGCTCTTCTAGTCCTGGATTGTGCCCGACCAACAGCACGATCGCGGCCTCGTTCGGACAGCGGGCGAGTACATCGAGCAGGTTCGTAACGCCGGCCTCATAGATCTCGGCGTCCCAGACAATGCGTCTCTTCTTGAAATCCAGACGTTTGCAGACCTTGATCGCGGTTTGACGCGCGCGCGTCGCCGGGGAACTCACCACATGGTCGGGCACCAGCCCCTCGCGATAGAGCCAGGAACCGACCTTAGGCGCGTCGTTTTTGCCGCGCTTGGCCAACGGACGCTCAAAATCACTCGCCACGTCTGAATCCCAGTCCGATTTGGCATGACGCAGTAACAACAGCTCGCGTGGCATGTGAAAAAATGGATCGGTGTATCTCAAGGGAGGGATGTAAACGCCGGGTCTCGCGCCGGCAATGGGTCGCGAGATTGGACATCATTCGGATGAAGCGCGTTTTTAACACATTTGTAATCTTTGCGTCACCTCAAGCTGTCTCGGCGAGCAACCGTTCGATCATGGATTGCGACTGTTGGAGATAACCGCCACCAAAGAGATTCAGATGATTGAGGACGTGATAGAGGTTATAGAGGATGCGGCGCACGGCATAGGCGGGATCGAGCGGCCAGGTCTCGCGATAGGCGGCCTGGAAGCGGGCGTCAAAGCCACCAAAGAGTTCGGTCATGGCCAGATCGGCCTCGCGGTCGCCATGATAGACAGCTGGATCGAAGATGACCGGCTCACCTTCAGGTGTCGCGCCGATGTTGCCGCCCCAGAGGTCGCCGTGCAGAAGCGATGGGGGCGGGTGATGGCCGATGAGTGTCTCGAGCCTGGACAGGAGGCGCTCACCGTCCGACTGGAGGCGCCCGCGATAGCCATTGGCGGCGGCGAGTTTGAGCTGCGGGCCCAATCGACACTCGCGCCAAAAGCTGACCCAATCGTCATGGGGCGTGTTGAGCTGGTGGGTGGAGCCGATGGTGTTGTCACGATGCCAGCCGAAGCGTTCGGCGGTGGCGCGATGTAGCTGGGCCAATTGACGCCCGGCGCGTTCGCTGTCGAGCCGTCCGCTCAGATCCAGACGCTCCATGGCTAGGAAGCTCGTGTCGCCGGCGAGCCCGACACAGATCGGCTCGGGCACCCGGATGGCCCGCGCCGCAGCCAATGCCGCGAGTCCCTCGGACTCGGCCTCGAACATGTCGAGCCGCTCTGGGGTATTGAGTTTGACGAAGTAGGCGCGTTGATCGTCCTCAACGACAACGGCGCGATTGATACAGCCGCCACCAACCGGACGCTGTCGCTGGATCTTGAAAGGCTTGCCTGTCGCCGCGCTGATGCGCTCGGCGATGAGATCCCAGCGCGTCATGCACGCCCTCCCTCTACGAGACGCCGCAGCAGGGGACTGGAACGTGGGAAGTGCGCGCGCAGGAACTCCATCTGGTCGGCCAGGACATGGCGTCCCATCAGATAGACATACTCGGCATGGGTCGGAGTGAAGGGCACGGCGAGCAGTTCCATCCCGGCATCCTCGGGCGTGCGGCCAGCCTTGTAATTATTGCAACGCACGCAAGCCGTGACGACGTTGCTCCAGACATCCGCCCCACCCTGGCTGATGGGGCGGACATGGTCGCGCGAGAGCTGGCGCCCCGGGAAGCGCTGACCGCAGTAAAGACACATGTGGTCGTCGCGCTGAAAGAGTGTGCGGTTGGAGAGCGGGGGTGAGTAGTCGGCGCGCCGCTGTTCGAGCGCGTGATGCAGGCCGTGAGTGGCGATGATGGAGTGGATCCGAAGTTGGCTCTGACGGCGCGTGCCGGCGTTGATGCCGCCGCGCAGCAAGAAGAGCGGATCGCCACAGGAATAGGCCACCTGACCGAGGACATGGAGTCGCGCGGCGTCGCGATAGTCGATCCACTCCAGCGGCATACCCGCTAGATCCGTTCGCAGTACCTGTTGAGTCAGTGCAGACATAGTGGTGGATACGGCTCGGAATATCTGGCCATCATACAGGCTCGCCCGGGTCGTGCAACCGCCCTCGACCAGGCTCAGCTGTCGAATGTCTCGACGCCAACGAGCGCACAGAGGGCCAGCGCCAGGGTCTCGGTCAGCTCGACCAGGGCGCCAGCGGTATCACCGGTGAAGCCAGAGATCCGCGCGAGCATGGCGCGCCGCGCGAACCAGTAAAGCGTCAGCACCGCCAGGATCAGCGCAGCCCCGATCCAGCCAGCGACGACCAGGGTAGCGAGCCCGGACAAGACCAGGCTCAACCAGGCCATCCGCCGGGGTAGATGATGGAACTGATCACTGGCCATCCCCTGGGTGCGGGCATAGTGGGTGGTCAGGAGCAAGAGTGGTAGCTGCGCCCGCGCCAGCAGGGGTACGATCAGCAGGGGCCAGAGCACCCCGGTCGCGACCAGGGTCTTGAGCGCCGACCATTTGAGAAGTAGCGTCAAGACGATGGCCGTCACCGCCGCTGGACCGCTGCGCGGATCCTTCATGATCTCCAGGGTCCGTTCGCGGCTGCCGAGCCCGCCGATCCAGGCGTCCGCACTGTCGGCCAATCCATCCAGATGCAGCCCACCGCTCGACCAGACCCAGAGGATCAGCACCAGGGCCGCGGCAAGGTCGGACGGGGTGTCTGCAAGCAGGAGCGCGGCCAGGGCGGCAGGCAGGCCCATCAGGAGCCCGACCAGCGGATACCAGGGCACGGAGCGCCCGACCTCGGTCGGGGCGGTGGGCCCTGGGTCGGGGAAGGGCAGCCGGGACAGGAAGCGTCCGGCGATCCAGAACGGGCGCAGTCGCGTCATGGGCACAAAGAGCCGTGCGCCACCAGACTCGGACGACCTGGTGGCGGATGGATGCGCACTCGGGTACGGCAGGCATAAGGGACCTCCAAGAGCAACAGACCGGCATCGGTCATACCCAGCACCTCGGCGACCAGGACGCGGATCACCCCGCCATGGGTGATCAGGAGCGTCTGGGGCGCACGGCCATCGAGCAGGCCTCGCCAGGCCTCCAACACGCGCGCACGAAATGCGCTGAAGGGTTCGGCACCCGGGGGCGTATAGCCGACCGGGTCGGACCAGAAACGCTGTAGCTCGACCAGCGGGATCTCAGCGCAGGTCAAGCCCTCCCAGGTGCCGAAGGCACGCTCGCGAAGGCCGTCCATCAGGGTCAGGGTGAGTCCCTGCCGCTGCGCCAATTCGCGCGCAAACTCAGCGCAGCGGCGTGCCGGGGAGCTGACGACCTGCGCCCAGCCTGGGCAAACAGAGGTCGCGCGCTGCATCTGTTCCCAGCCGAGCGCGCTCAGAGGATCATCGCGCTCGCCGCGAAAGCGCGCCCCCCCCTCCACCTCGCCGTGACGCAACAGATCGACGAAGGACTCGGACATGAAGCCCCCGGGGCCGGTCGGACCCATCGGTCACGCCAGGGCCTCGCTCACCCCCGCCTCATCGAAGGTCGCCATCTCCTGGTGGATGACACAGGCCAGGCGCAACAGGGGCACCAAGGCCGCGCCGCCCGTGGCCTCGCCGAGGCGCATCCTGAGGTCGAGATAGGGGTTGGCAGCGAGCGCCTCCAGCATGGATCCATGCCCAGGCTCGGCCGAGCCGTGGGCGAACAGCATCCAGTCGCGCACGCCGGGATTGATGCGGGTGGCGACCAGGGCAGCCGAGCTGATGATGAAACCATCGACCAGGATCGGCAACCCGAGCTGGGCGGCGCGGATGAAGGCCCCGGTACTGGCGGCGATGTCGAATCCACCGAGACGGCGCAACAGCTCGAGCGGTCCGTGTTCGGGTCGGGCGTGGAGTTCCAGGGCCGTCGCGATGACTTGGGCCTTGTGCGCGACCCCCTGGACATCGAGCCCAGTCCCGGGTCCGGTCAGGCGTGCCGGTGCGAGATCGAGCAGGGCGCAGGCGAGTGCGGTCGCCGGGGTGGTGTTGCCGATCCCCATCTCGCCGCAGATCAGGAGCCGTGCGCCCTCCTCGACCGCGCGTTCGACCGCCGTACGCCCGATGGCGAGCGCGCGCTCGAGCTGATCCTCGGTCATGGCCGGTTCGCGGGCGATATTGCCCGTGCCTGGACCGATCCGTTCAGAACGCACGCCGGGCACCGGGCCTGGATCGGTGGCGACCCCGAGGTCGAAGATCTCCATCACGGCGCCGATCGCCTTGGCCATCACCGAGACGGCCGCGCCACCGCGCGCGATGTTATAGAGCATCTGAAGGGTCACCTCGCGCGGAAAGAGCGAGACGCCCTCGACGGCCACGCCGTGGTCCGAGATGAATTGCAGGATCCGCACCGGATCTGGTGTAGGCCGGTCCGTGCCCTGCATCCCGGCGAGCTGGATCGCCATCTCTTCCAGACGTCCAAGCGAGCCGCGGGGTTTGGTGAGCCGATCCTGACGGGCCTGGGCCGCGGCAGCGGCCTGTTGGTCGATTGGACGACAAGGGGCTTGGAGCCAAGCGAGTGTCGGGTTCATTAAGTGACCTCAGGGTTGGTAGTGAAACGTCAGATAGACTGAACGTCCGAGCTGATTGTAGAGATAGGCGGTCTCGTACTCTGTATCGAGCGCGTTTTCGAGGCTGACCTGCAGGCGCAGTTTGGGGTCGAGGCGGTACTCGGCGCGCAGATCGAGCAGCACATAGCCGTCGAGCCGGTTGCGATTGGCAAGGTCATCGTAACGGCGTCCGGCGACGAACACCCTCCCACCCAGCGACCAGCGCCCGAGGTCTCGCTCCAGGTCGAGCGCCAGGCTCTGCTCGGGACGCCGCGGCAACAGGTTGCCTTGATTGGCGCCAGGCGAGCGGTTCTCGGGATCGAGCAGGGTCAGGCTGGTCTCGATGCGCCAGTCGCGCCAGGTGGCGCTCGTCGTCGCCTCGAGCCCGCAGATGCGCGCGCGCCGGACGTTGGCGACGGACGCGCTCGCTGCATCATAGGCGATGAGATCATCGATCGCGGTGTGATAGAGGCTAAGATCCCAGCGTCCATCGATCGCTGGGGCGAGCGGCAGCGCATCCGTCAACCTCAATTCCCAGCTACGGGCGCGCTCTGGGTCGAGGTCGGGGTTGCCGTAGTCGGGATAATAGAGATCGTTGAAGCTCGGGGCCTTGAAGGCCGTCCCATAGTTCAGCGCGACTCGGGTGCCGGTCTCGAACAGATAACCCAGGGCGACATCGCCACTGTTGTGTCCACCCAGTTCGCCGTCATCGTCTCGGCGCAGGCTGAGCTTGAGATCCGCCGCACCGAGACGGGCCTGATATTCGCCGAAGACACCTAGGTTGTCGCGGGTGTCGCGATCGTAGTGGATGCTGCCCTCGACATGATCGACGCGATAGTCCAGACCCAGGGTGGCTAACTGGCCCAACATGAGACGCCAGTCGTTTTGCAGCGACAGGCTATCGCGGGTGGTCGCAAAGCGCGCGACGAAGCGCTCGCCGTCGTCTCCATCCGGGTCATCGAAAAACGCCCGATACTCATCTTGGCTCTGACCGACCGTCAGGGTCAGGGTCCAGGGGTCAAGCGGGGCCAGGACCGCCTTGGCGCTCAGCACCTGTTGTTCGGGGCGTGCGATATTGCCGGCGAAGGCCGAGCCGTCGAACTCGAGTCGGCCCTCGGTGCGTAGGGCACGGAGATCCAGCTCGGCCCGATCGCTGAGCCTATAGCCGGCGCTCAGACTCAGACCTAGGTTGCGATAAGGGTCGCGATCGTCTTGTTCGACACCGCAACCAGCGAAGGGAGTAGCGCGTCCCGCGCAGGCATTGATGCCGTCGGTACGATCGAAGCTCACACCCAGATCGAACCAGCCCCGCTCGCCGCCGCCCGAGAGTCCAGCCGCGGTCCGTGCGGTGCCGAGCGTACCACCACCCAGGATCAGACGCGGCGACCAGTCGCCACCGCCGCGTCGGGTGAAGATCTGAATCACACCTCCGATCGCCTCCGAGCCGTAGAGGCTGGAACGCGGTCCACGCACGATCTCGATACGCTCGATCTGTTCGAGCGGCAGATCCTCCAACGCCGCCCGGCCCGTGGTCGCCGAACCGATCCTGATGCCGTCGACCAGCACCAGGACATGGTCCGAATTGGTGCCACGCACAAAGAGCGAGGATTGCTGGCCCGGGCCACCGGTCCGGGCGAGGCTGAGACCAGGCAATCCACGCAACAGATCCGGGAGCGAGCGCGCCTGCCGGCGTTCGATCTCGGCGCGGTCGATGACGGTGACTGCGGCCAGTGACTCGGTCTCGGGCTCATTGGTGCGAGTAGCCGTGACCACCATGGGTTCCAATTGGACCGGTGGCCCGTCGGCCAGGGCAAGACCGGCCAGCGGCACGCCCAGCGCCGCCAGCATCCAGGGATGAGACATGGTCCTTCGACTCCGTACATTGAGTCAGGCACACCCGCCTGACCCGACAGGGGAGGGTCTTGTTAGGGGAAACGAATGGACGCGCGCAGGGGAGCTGCCGACGCATCGGCAGCGCAAACGCACGGTCGTCGCCCCACGCAACCCCGTACATGGAATCGGCCTTTTGCTGGCACGATTCCGATCCCCTGGCCGGTCTCCGGGCTTGCAAGCGGGGCCCTGACACCCCGACGCGACGCCTTCCCATGGGCCTTAAGCTCACAGTGGCTGATATGTCGCGTCTTGACTCGCCTACCGTTGCGGGGGCAGCGCCGGCTTTCCTCGTTCGCGATGGACGAGGGCACCGGCTTCCCGTTTAACCGCTTGAGAGACCTCCCAAGCGGCACCGAGGGATCGCGGCTATTAAACCGCATTTGAGGGAGAAATGGCCAGTTTGGACACCGCTCGCTCAAAAAAGACGAGACCCGGCCGAGCCTTACTCGACCGGGCCTTTCTTACTTTTTTAGCCCGCTAGGGGCGGATCGACTCAGTAGTCCATGTCGTCCATGCCGCCGCCGGCGGGCGCGGCCGGGGCCTTTTCCTTCTTCGGCTCCTCGGCGACCATGGCCTCGGTGGTGATCATCAGGCCCGCGACCGAGCAGGCGTTTTGCAGCGCCGAGCGCGTGACCTTGGTCGGGTCGATGACACCCATCTCCATCATGTCGCCGTATTCGCCGGTGGCAGCGTTATAGCCGAAGCTGCCCGAACCCTCAGAAACCCTGTGTAGCACGACCGACGGCTCCTCGCCCGCGTTGGCGACGATCTGACGCAGCGGCTCTTCCATGGCGCGCCGGGCGATGGCGATCCCAACGTCCTGATCGCGGTTGGCGCCCTTGAGGTCCTTGATCGCATTGAGTGCGCGCACCAGGGCCACACCGCCGCCGGGCACGATGCCCTCCTCGACCGCCGCCCGGGTGGCATGCAAGGCGTCCTCGACCCGCGCCTTCTTCTCCTTCATCTCGATCTCGGTCGCCGCCCCGACCTTGATCACCGCCACACCACCGGCGAGCTTGGCCAACCGCTCCTGGAGCTTCTCGCGGTCATAATCAGAGGTCGTCTCCTCGATCTGGGCCCGGATCTGGTCACAACGGGCCTTGATGGCCTCGTGCGAGCCCGCACCATCGATGATGGTGGTGTCGTCCTTGCCGACCTGGACCTTCTTGGCCTGACCCAGATCGTTCAGGCTGGCCTTCTCCAGCGACAGACCAAGCTCCTCGGAGATCACGGTCGCACCGGTCAGGATGGCGATGTCTTGCAGCATCGCCTTGCGCCGATCGCCAAAGCCCGGGGCCTTGACCGCGCAGACCTTGAGGATGCCGCGCAGGTTGTTGACCACCAGGGTCGCGAGCGCCTCACCCTCGACGTCCTCGGCAATGATCAGGAGCGGCTTGCCGGCCTTGGCCACGGCCTCGAGCACCGGGAGCAGGTCACGGATGTTAGAGATCTTCTTGTCGTGGAGCAGGATGTAGGGCTGATCCAGCTCAGCGCTCTGGCTCTGCTGGTTGTTGATGAAGTAGGGCGACAGATAGCCACGGTCGAACTGCATGCCCTCGACCACATCCAGTTCGTTCTGCAGTGAATTACCTTCCTCGACCGTGATGACGCCTTCCTTGCCGACCTTCTCCATGGCCTCGGCGATGATGTTGCCGATCGATTCGTCGGAGTTGGCCGAGATGGTGCCGACCTGGGCAATGGCCTTGCTTTCAGTACAGGGCTTAGAGAGTGCCTTGAGTTCGGTCACAGCGGCCTCGACCGCCTTGTCAATACCGCGCTTCAGGTCCATCGGGTTCATGCCGGCGGCAACCGCCTTCAGACCCTCGCGGACCATGGCCTGGGCCAGCACGGTCGCGGTGGTGGTGCCGTCACCGGCGACATCAGAGGTCTTGGAGGCGACCTCCTTGACCATCTGGGCACCCATGTTCTCGAACTTGTCCTTGAGTTCGATCGCCTTGGCGACCGAGACGCCGTCCTTGGTGACGGTCGGGGCGCCCCAGGACTTTTCGATCACGACATTGCGACCCTTCGGGCCCAGGGTGACCTTGACCGCATTGGCCAGGATGTCGACGCCGTGCAGCATCCGGGCACGGGCGTTTTCACTGAAGAAGATCTGCTTGGCAGTCATTGCTCGATAAGCCTCTTAACTTGAGTGTGGGATGTTTTTGGAAGCGAAATGCGAACCTGGGCTTATTCGATGACGCCCATGATGTCGTCTTCGCGCATCACTAGGAGCTTCTCGTCGCCGACCTTGACCTCGGTGCCGGAGTACTTGCCAAACAGCACCCGGTCCCCGACCTTGACGTCGAGCGGACGCACATCGCCGTTGTCAAGGATCTTGCCCTTGCCGACGGCGATGACCTCGCCTTGGCTCGGCTTTTCAGTCGCGGTATCTGGGATCAGGATACCGCCGGCGGAGGTGCGCTCCTCCTCATGGCGACGGATGACGACACGATCATGCAAAGGACGAAGCTTCATGGATCTCCCTCGGAAAGAAGTTCAGTGTGGATTGGTTTTATTAGCACTCTTTCTTTGCGAGTGCTAACACTGTAGCCGTAAAAATGGCGCTGTCAAGGGGGCTCTATAACAGCGACTTGATGTCCTGGCTGTTTAGCGCGCACACTGCCGTGCGTGCTCGACGTCCGAGCCATTCCCACCTAAAAACATGGATCCATGTCCGAAATCCGAACCACCATCCGTATCCGGCGCGTCCCAGACCTGGACACCCCTATCCAGGCCGACACCCCAGACGAACTCTTGCGTCTACTCTATGCCAACCGCGGTCTGAGCAACCCAGATGAGGTCGCGCCTGGGCTGGAGGCGCTGGCGCCCCTGACTTCGCTGCATGGCCTAGAGGCCGCCCTGGACCGGCTGGTCGCGGCGATCCGCTCCGACCAGTTCATCCTGGTGGTCGGCGACTATGACGCCGACGGTGCCACCGGCAGCGCGCTCGCGGTGCGCGGGCTGCGCGCCCTAGGGGCGCGCCAGGTGTCCTTTCTGGTCCCGAGCCGCTTTTCCAATGGCTATGGTCTGAGTCCAACCTTGGTCGAGGCGGCACATGCCCAGGGCGCGGAGGTCATCCTGACGGTCGACAACGGGATCTCCAGCCATACTGCGATCGCGCGCGCCCACGCGCTGGGGTTGAGTGTGGTCGTGACCGACCATCACCTGCCGGGCGACGCGCTGCCCAAGGCTGAGGCCATCGTCAATCCCAATCAGCCAGGCTGCACCTTTCCAAGCAAGCATCTGGCCGGAGTCGGGGTGGTCTTCTATCTGCTCGCCGCGCTGCGCAGACGGCTGCGCGAGAGCGGCTGGTTCGGGCCCGGACGGCCCGAACCCAATCTGGCTGAACGACTCGATCTGGTTGCGCTCGGTACGGTCGCCGATGTGGTCAGCCTGGATCGCAACAACCGGATCCTGGTCGATCAGGGGCTCAGACGCATCCGGGCCGGTCGCGCCTGCGCCGGGGTGCTGGCCCTGCTTCAAGTGGCCGGACGCGATCCGGCGCGCGCGACCGCGACCGATCTCGGCTTCTTTGTGGCGCCCCGGCTCAATGCCGCCGGACGGCTGACCGAGATGTCGCTCGGGGTCGAGTGTCTCTTGACCGATGACCCGGCTCGGGCGCTGGAGATGGCCAACCAACTCGACGCACTCAACCGCGAGCGTCGGTCGATCGAGGACAGCATGAAGGAGGCCGCCGAGTCGGTGCTCGATGCCCTCATCCTGGATGGCGAGTCGCTGCCGCCCGGACTCTGTCTGTTCGGCGAGGATTGGCATCAGGGTGTGTCCGGGATCGTCGCTGCCCGGATCCGGGAACGTTATCACCGCCCGACCATCGCCTTTGCCGACGCCGGTGATGGTCGGTTGCGCGGCTCGGGGCGTTCGATCGAGGGGCTGCATCTGCGCGATGCCATCGATTGGGTCGATCGGCGCCACCCGGGGCTGATCGAGCACTTCGGCGGACACGCGATGGCGGCAGGCCTGACGTTGCGTCCAGGGTGCCTGGAGTCGTTTCGAGACGCCTTCGTCGAGGCCGTCCGAGTACAGCTCGGCGACATTCCGCCGACCCCCGAGATCCGCTCCGACGGGGCGCTGCCGGTTAGGCTCCTGACCTTGGAGACCGCCGAGGCGTTGCGGTTCGCTGGACCCTGGGGTAAGGATTTCCCCGAGCCCCGCTTCGATGACCTATTCGAGGTCATAGAGGCGCGCTGTGTGGGCGACGACCGACGGCATCTGAAACTCAGGGTCGCGCCGTCGGGCGGTTCTGCGATCGAGGCCATCGCTTTTGGTCTCGGCGAGCGGATCGCGTCCGTGCGTGGGATGGTGCGTCTGGTCTATCGACTGGACATCAACAGCTATCGCGGTCAGAACGCACTGCAACTGTTGGTCGATCATCTGGCCGAGACGGTGGATATGTGACAAGACGGGTCGAATCGAATGCATCCATGTAAACAACCCTCGACTGAAGTCGAAGGCTTTATTGTGAGACGCAGCAAACATGGTTGACCGCATCCCCAACATTGGGCGTGTTTACAGCCGCCCTTGGCAGCGGGGCTCCACTGCCAATCCGGGCCAGGTTTCGACTGGCGTTACAGTCGGCGTGCGCCCGGAGACCACACTTGTCGCACACGAAACGATGCTTGACGCGCCGACCCAACGCCCCGCAGCAAGAACACGTCTGGCTGGTGTAGGCCGGATTGACGTATTCGACCGCGATTCCGGCAGCCTTACCCTTGTATTCGACAAAGGTCTGAAGTTGCCGGAAAGCCCAGCGATGCAGTCTCGCTCTCACGCGCTTGCCAGCCCGGATGCGGTCGCGGATATGGCACAAGTCTTCCATCACGATCTTGGAAGCACCAATGCGCCGCGCTTCGGCAACGATCGCTTTGCTCGTTTCGTGGTTGATGTGCGTCACACGTCGCCGCTCTTTGCCAGAGACCTGCCGCAGCTTCTGTTTGGCGCTTTGGCTGCCGTTGGACTGCAAACGACGACGAAGGGCAAGGTGGCAGTTGCGCTTGTGGCGCAGTTGCCCGCCGCCCCATACCTTGCCCGTGCTGGTGGCAGCGAGATTGTTTTCTCCGACATCCACGCCCATGACGGGGCTGGATGCAATGGGGTCCGCATCGTCGGACTCGACGACGAGGTTGAAATACCAGCGACCCTTGCGACAAACCAACTCGGCTTCTTTGGCCTTGCCCGAGGCCATGATGCGGCGCTGATGCTCTCCAAGCACCATCGGGACGGCGATGCGGCCAGAAAGGGTGTAGAGACTCAGGCACTCCCCTTTAATGGAGTACGTTCGCTTGTCGAAATGGACACTGGCGCGGTCGAAGTGCACTACAGGTGCGGGCTCGTCCTTCTTGATGCGACCGAGTTCCTTTTGCGCCTTGTAGGACTTACAGACCGAGAAGATGGCGTTGCAGACCATTTGCGAGCCCAGCGGTGTTTCCTCGCGCAGCCGGGCATAGGCCAACTGGTGCAGCGCCACGCGGTTCCAGCAGCGATGTTCGATCACCGTCGGCACCAAGCGGTTGCAGGCATCGGCATAAGCCGATTGCAGAGCCCCCAAGGCCGCCACTTGGTCCGGGCGAACATTCAGGCGAATCGAGGCGGTGCGCAGCATGGGTTATCGCCGCTTGGTGACGTGTTCGGATCGTTCGATGTAGCGCCGGATCGTCTCGGCGCTGACGTTACCTGCCGTGCCGACATAGTAGGAGGGCGACCACAGATGCCCGTCCAAAAGGCGGTTCTTGAGCCACGGAAACCGCTGAAACAGCTTGCGCGCCGTTGTCCCTTTCAGGATTTTTACGGCATCGGCCACAGCAAGGGCTGGCGGGATGCTGACAAACAGGTGGACGTGATCGGGCTGAATCTCTTTGGAGATCATCGGCCAGCCGCGCTCCGCGCAAATCGCATCCAGCATCGCCCCCATTTCCTCTGCCACCAGTCCCGTTAGTATATCATGCCGATACTTCGGACACCAGATCACATGGTATGCCGTTTGATAGACGCAGTTCCTTTTGGTTACTATGTCAACCATGCGGTGTATTATACGCCACATGGCGCGCTTCGCGCGCCCGCCATTCCTCCCGCGACTCAAGTCGCGGGTTTCCTTGCGGAGGGTCTATGAACCGGACGATCGGACGCAAGGGCCAAGCAAGGGCCAGATCAAGCGCGACAAGCTGGCGCTCCAGGTGCTCGCCGAGCGGATGGCCTTAAGACCGCGCCCTGAATTGGAGCGGCTGAATCTCAGCGAGGCGACCTGGGCCGCGCTCGCCGAGACACCGCGTATCAAGGATCTACGTGCGCGCAGGCGTCACTGGAAGCACATCGCCAATCTGCTCGAACGCGAGGACAGGGCGGCTATTCATGCGCTCATGGATGGAGCCGAGGGGCACGAACGTGCCGCCACCGCGCGCCATCAGGCGCTGGAGCGCTGGCGCGAGCGTCTGATCAGCGAGGGTGATGTGGCCCTGGCTGCATTCATCGCCGAGTACCCAGAGGTCGATCGCCAGCACCTGCGTGCACTGGTCCGGGCCGCCCAGCGTGACAGCGTGCGCGGCAAGCCAGATGCGCCACGCAAGCTGTTTCGGTTCTTGCGCGAATCCCTGGACTGATCGAACCGGGAACGCGCGCAGGATCCCGAGCTTGGAACTCGGTCATATCGACGCCATTCTGAATCCTTGAATCGCGTCCACGACCCTAACCCCATCCAGAGGCCCACCATGACTGATCTCACACTCGATGAACGTCTATTGCTGACCCGGCGCACCATGCAGCTCTTGGAAGACTGGGGAGTGGCCGCGCGCGACATCCTCGATCTGCTGCAACTTCCGGAGACGATCAAGGTGCGCCACATTGGGCGCTTCCACGATCAGGAGGCCTTTCCCGATGACCCGGCGGTCAACCGACGCCTGGCCTATCTGAATCGTATCGAACAGGCGCTCCATACCTATTTCCCGCGTAATCCCGAGATGCGCAAGCTCTGGGTACGGCGCGCCAACAAGCAGTTCGGGCATCGCGCCCCGGTGGCAGTCATGATCGAGGATGGCGAGAGCGGGCTGATCTCGGTACTGTCGCATCTGGACTGTACCTTCGCCTGGGACCTGACCGGCTCGCGCGCCGATTATCGGCGCGCCTCCTAGCCAGGATCACCAAGGATCGCGTTTCGGGATCGCGGCGCTTTTCGATTAAGATGTCCGTAACCCAGCGTTCGGCAGTCAAGTTCAATGGAAAATCTTCGTGGTACGACAATCCTCTCGGTACGACGCGGCGACAGGGTCGTGATCGGCGGCGATGGTCAGGTCTCGCTCGGTCCGACCGTGATGAAGGGCAATGCGCGCAAGGTGCGTCGGCTCTACAAGGGTCAGGTACTGGCCGGTTTTGCCGGGGCCACCGCCGATGCCTTCACCCTGTTCGAGCGCTTCGAGGGTAAGCTCGAAAAGCATCAGGGTCATCTGACCCGCGCCGCGGTCGAGATGGCCAAGGACTGGCGCACGGATCGCCTGCTGCGTCGGCTCGAAGCCATGCTGTGCATCGCCGACGCCACCACCTCGCTCATCCTCTCAGGCACGGGGGACGTCATCGAGCCCGAGCAGGACATCATGGCCATCGGTTCGGGCGGTTCATTCGCGCTCGCGGCCGCGCGCGCCCTGGTCGCCAATACCGAGCTCTCAGCGCGCGAGATCGTCGAAAAGAGTCTACACATCGCCGCTGATATCTGTATCTATACCAACCATAGCCTCGTCATCGAGGAGTTGGAGGCCAAGACGGATTGACCGGACGTCCACTCCAGCCCTCGCACAAATCACTGTGTTCACCAAACCGCAAGACACCCGAGAATGCCCGCCCGTCCCAATCGATCCACCGATTCCATGTCTGAAATCACCCCCCAACGCATCGTCGCCGAGCTCGACAAACACATCGTCGGCCAGAACGAGGCCAAGCGCGCCGTGGCCATTGCGCTGCGCAACCGCTGGCGCCGTGCTCGGATCCCCGAGCCGATGCGCTCCGAGATCACACCCAAGAACATCCTCATGATCGGCCCGACCGGGGTCGGCAAGACCGAGATCGCGCGCCGCCTGGCCAAGCTCGCCAATGCCCCCTTCATCAAGGTCGAGGCGACCAAGTTCACCGAGGTCGGGTATGTCGGACGTGATGTCGATTCGATCATCCGCGATCTAGCGGACATCGGTTTGAAGATGGCGCGTGAACAGGAGATGGCCAAGCTCGCCAATCTCGCGGAGGCGGCGGCCGAGGAGCGCATCCTCGACGTGCTGTTACCGCCGCCGTCCGGCTTCGAGGAGGAGAGCCGCTCGACGGTGACTTCGGCCACGCGCGAAAAAATGCGTGCCAAACTGCGCTCCGGCGAACTGGACGATCGCGAGATCGAGATCCAGGTCGCGGCCGCGCCGCTCGGGGTCGAGATCATGGCCCCACCCGGTATGGAAGAGATGTCAAACCAGCTCCAGGGCCTGTTCCAGAGCCTGGGCCAGGGCCGGATGAAGCGGCGCAAGCTACGCATCCGTGATGCGCGCAGGCTGCTCAAGGACGAAGAGGCCGCCAAGCGCGTCAACGACGAAGAGCTAAAATTGCGCGCCCTGGAGAATGTCGAGCAGAACGGGATCGTCTTCATCGACGAGATCGACAAGGTGGCCAAGCGCGAAGGCACCACGGGTGTGGACGTCTCGCGCGAAGGGGTGCAGCGCGACCTGCTACCCTTGGTCGAAGGCTGCACGGTCTCGACCAAGCATGGCGCGGTACGCACCGACCATATCCTGTTCATCGCCTCGGGCGCCTTCCACCTGGCCAAGCCCTCGGACCTGATCCCCGAGCTCCAGGGCCGGCTGCCGATCCGGGTCGAATTGAAGGCCCTGACCACGGACGACTTCGTGCGCATCCTCACCGAACCCGACGCCTCGCTCACCGATCAATACAAGGCCCTGCTGGCCACTGAAGGCGTGAACCTGGTGTTCACGGAGGACGGCATCCGCCGCATCGCCGAGATCGCCTGGCAGGTCAATGAGAAGACCGAGAACATCGGCGCACGGCGTCTACACACGGTCATGGAGCGTCTGCTGGAGGATGTCTCCTTCAATGCCTCCGAACTCGACCGCGTGACCATTACCATCAATGCCGCCTATGTCGATCAGAACATGGCCGATCTGGCCGCCGACGAGGATCTGTCGCGTTATATCCTGTAATTCCAGACCACCGATCACGGACCCTAGACCATCATGCCAATACCCACCGAGCTGAATCTGCACCGTCAATCCCGGGTGCTCGAAATCGCCTATGAGGACGGCACCCGCTTCAAGCTGCCGTGTGAATATCTGCGCGTCTATTCGCCTTCTGCGGAAGTCCAGGGCCATAGCCCGGACGAGCGCGTGCTCCAGGTCGGCAAAGAAGACGTCGGCATCGACCGCATCGAGCCGGTTGGCCACTATGCCGTCTGTCTGCACTTCGACGATGAGCACAACACGGGTATCTACTCCTGGGACTATCTCTACCGTCTCGGCACCGAGTACGAGCAGCGCTGGAATGCCTATCTTGAAGAACTCAAACGGGCCGGCTATACACGCAAGACGCTTCAGTCCTGATCGGCGCTCGGTGCCAATCATCCAAGGTCAGCCGCAACGGTTTAGGACAGGCGGCGCCATCACCTGGGGCGCGTGTCCGTGCCCATGAACCCCAATTCGCCACCGAGATAGAGCATGTCCGATCAGAACACCACCCATTTCGGCTATCAGCAAGTGCCGGTCGAGGAAAAGGCCAAACGTGTGCGTGCGGTCTTCGACTCGGTCGCCACACGCTACGATGTGATGAACGACCTGATGTCGTTCGGCATCCATCGGCTGTGGAAGCGTCATACCATCGAACTCTCGGGGGTGCGCCGGGGGCACTGGGTACTGGATCTGGCCTCGGGAACCGGCGATCTGGCCTATCGTTTCTCAGGGCTGGTCGGTCCCGACGGACTGGTGGTGATGACCGACATCAACGCCAAGATGCTCGGCGAGGGCCGAACCCGGATGCTCGATCGCGGTCGGGTCGGCAATGTCTGCTATTGTTTGACCAATGCCGAGCAGGTCCCCTTCAAGAGCGACCTGTTCGACTGCGTCACCATCGGTTTCGGTCTGCGCAACGTCACCCACAAAGAGAAGGCGCTCGACGAGATGTTCCGCGTGCTCAAGCCCGGCGGCCGTGCGCTGGTTTTGGAGTTCTCGCACCCGACCATCAAGTCGCTGAGCAAGGTCTATGATGCCTACTCCTTCTCGGTGCTGCCGATGCTCGGGAAGCTGGTGACGCATGACGCAGACAGCTACCGCTATCTGGCCGAGTCGATCCGCATGCATCCAGATCAGGAGACGCTGCGTTCGATGATGGAGGCCTCCGGTTTCGAGCGGTGCGAATACTTCAATCATACCGGCGGCATCGTCGCCATCCATCGCGGGTACAAGCTATGAGTGTGGCTGGCCTCCAGATCCCGGATGCCCTGCTTGCGGTCCTCGAGCAGGCGATCAACCGCTTTCTCGCGCTCGACCCCGAGGGGGCCGCCGCACTTGAACCACTCGCCGGACGCGTCATCGCCATCGAGGTCAAGGGCTTCGGCACCCGCATCACCGTCATCCCAGGCGCGCGCGGTCTGCAACTCTTCGGGGCCTATGACGCCGAGCCGGACTGTCTGATCCAGGGATCGCCGCTGGGGCTAGTACGGCTGGGGATGGCTGGGCGCAAGGAGTCCGCACTCGTCTCCGGCGAGGTCGAGATCTCGGGCGACACCGCCCTCGCTCAGGCATTCAGCGCGGCGCTGGCGGGATTGAATGTGGATTGGGAGGAGCAGCTGGCGCGCGTCATCGGCGATCCCTTCGCGCATCAGGTCGGCAACCAGGTGCGCGCGGCCGAGCGCTGGGGCCAGCGCACCTCGGCCACGCTGGCGGCCAATCTCACTGAATATCTGCAAGAGGAGCGCCGCCTGCTGCCGAGCCGTTACGAGGTCGAGGCGTTCCTGAATCAGGTCGATACCCTGCGCGACGATGTCGAGCGGCTGGCCGCCCGGATCGAGCGCCTCGCCAGACAGGTCCACGGGCCCGGTCACCGCTCATGATGGGTGTACGTCAGGCGTTGCGCCTGCTCCGGATCAACTGGGTACTGCTGCGTCATGGGCTGGACGAGGTCATCCTCGCCACCCATCTGTTCCGTCCGTTGCGCTGGATCAAATACCTCTTGCCCTGGTATTGGATCCGGCGCGACCTGCCACCCTACCCGGTGCGGATCCGCTTGGCGTTGGAGGACTTAGGGCCGATCTTCGTCAAGTTTGGACAGATCCTTTCCACCCGGCGCGACCTGCTACCGGATAACCTGGCGGTGGAACTGGCCCGGCTCCAGGATCAGGTCCCACCCTTCGATGGCGAGACGGCGCGCGCCCTGATCGAGAAGGCCTGGGGCCGACCGATCGAGGAGGTCCTCGACCAATTCGACCCGGTGCCGCTCGCCTCGGCCTCGATCGCCCAGGTCCATACCGCCCGGCTCAAGGACGGGACCGAGGTGGTGGTCAAGGTCTTGCGCCCCGGCATCGAGCGCACCATCCGACAGGATCTAAGCCTGATGTATACCGTGGCACATCTGGCCCAAAAATACTGGAAAGATGGCCGCCGGCTGCGTCCGGTCGAGGTGGTGCGCGAATACGAGAAGACCATCTACGATGAGCTCGACCTCCAGCGCGAGGCGGCCAATGCCTCACAGCTGCGCCGCAACTGGTTCGGGAGCGAGATGCTCTATATCCCCGAGGTCTACTGGGACTGGACCCGGCCCAATGTCATGGTGATGGAGCGCATCTATGGCACCCCGGTCAGCGAGGTGGAGCGGCTCAAGGCCCAGGGCGTGAGCATGAAGGTGCTCGGCGAGCGCGGGGTGGAGATCTTCTTTACCCAGGTCTTCCGCGACAATTTCTTTCACGCCGACATGCACCCGGGCAACATCTTCGTCGAGCCCTCGGGGCGCTATATCTCGATCGACTTCGGCATCGTCGGCTCGCTCACCACCGAGGACCAGCGCTATCTGGCGGAGAACCTGCTAGCCTTCTTCGAGCGCGACTATCGGCGCGTGGCCGAGCTGCATGTCGAGTCCGGTTGGGTGCCGCCCGGGACCCGGGTCGATGAGTTCGAGGCGGCGATCCGCACCGTCAGTGAGCCGATCTTCGAAAAGCCCCTGGCCGAGATCTCGTTTGGCCACTTCTTGGTGCGGCTGTTTCAGACCGCACGCCGTTTCGATATGGAGATCCAGCCGCAGCTCGTGCTCCTAGAGAAGACCCTGCTCAACATCGAGGGTCTGGGGCGTCAGCTCTATCCCGAGCTCGATCTCTGGACCACGGCCAAACCCTACATGGAGCGCTGGATGAAGGATCAGGTCGGGCTGAAGGGGCTGTTCGATCGCACCAGGCGCAACCTCTACTCGGTTGCCGATCAGGTGCCTGAGCTACCCCTGGTCGCCTATCGGATGCTCATGGCCTACGACAAACAGGTGCGCAGTGCCAAGTTCGATCAGGCCCGGGTCCGGGAGGATCAGACCGCGGCCTCGGAGGCCATGCTCAAGTCTATCGGAGGCGCGACCCTGCTGATCTGTGCGACCCTGGTGTTGCTGCTCGGTCCGGGTCACTGGCTGCCCGAGCAAGCCGCCGCCGGCGTGATCGTGGCGGCCTACCTGGCCGGAGCCTGGCTGTTCATCTCGGCGGCGCGGGTGGACTGAGGTCAGTGGGCGCTCTACGAGCGCGCCATATCGGCCATCGATCCTGACAATAGACAAGGTCGATACGATCTTCGGGATTGACGGGATTAAACTTCCCGCCAGTGCATCACCCCATTTTCAAATCGGTCGATCCTGACGATTCGGATCCCAAGCGATAGAACACGAAGGCCAGCATGTCCGCTGAAAACGTCTTCTTCACCCCAGTCAGCCAGATCTGCCAGACGGATGTCGTGACCTGCAACCCGGATCTGCCGCTGACCGAGCTCGCCAAGCAGATGCGTGCACACAATATCTCTAGCCTCCTGGTGCGCGACGGCGAGGAACCGATCGGCATCGTCACCGACCGTGATCTGCGCAACAAGGTGGTGGCGCCTGGGATCGATCCGCGCGCCTACTGCGCGCGCGACGTCATGAGTAGCCCGCTCGTCACCATCCGCGAGAGCGACTATCTGTTTGAGGCGCTCTATCTGATGAGCCGGCGGCGCATCCATCGATTGTGCGTGGTCGATGCCGAGGGGCGGTTGCGCGGCATCGTCACCGACACCGATGCGCTGCGTCTGCACAGCCGCTCGCCCCAACAGCTCATGAAGGAGATCGAGGAGGCCGAGACCCCCGCCGAACTCAAGACGCTGCGCGAGCGCATGGAGCATCTGGTGCACCATCTCCGCAGCACCGGTGTGGCGACCCGCGACCTGGTCCAGACCGTAGCCCTGCTCAACGACCGGCTGCTGATCCGGCTCATCGAGCTGATCCGCGCAGCACGCTATCCTGATCTCACCGACCGTTTTGCCTTCCTGGTGCTCGGCAGCGAGGGCCGGCGCGAGCAGACCCTGGCCACGGATCAGGACAACGCCATCGTCTATGCCGACGAACTCTCCGCCGCTGCGCTGGAGCAGCTACGCGCCTTTAGTATCGATTTGATCGACAATCTGATCGGCATCGGTGTGCCTGCCTGCTCGGGTGGGATCATGGCCAAGAACCCCGAATGGCGGCGCAGTCTGACTGGCTGGAAACAGGTGCTCGACACCTGGCTGCGCACTCCGACGCCTGCCAACATCCTCTCAGGCAGTATGTTCTTCGATCTACGCACCCTCTATGGCGACGCCTCGTTTGAGCAGGAACTCAAGTCCGAGATCATCGCCAAGCTGCGTGACAATACACTGTTCCTGGTCCACAGCGTGGCCAATGCCGTGGCCTTCCGCCCGCCGCTCGACTGGTTCGGGCGCATCAAGACCGAGCGACGCGGTTCGCATCGGGGTTGCATCGAGGTCAAGAAGGCCGGTGTCTTCGCCATCACCGAGGGCTTGAAGGCGATGGCGCTCCAGGCCGGGATCGGCGAGGGTCGTACCCATGATCGGGTGCGCGGACTCCAACAGGCCGGCATCCTGGAGACGCAGCAGGCCGACAGTCTGTTGGCGGCCTTCGACTTCCTGATCGACTTACGCCTCCGCGCCCAATTGCTGAGGCTCGAGCACGGCAAGCCCATGACCAACTATCTACCGCTTGACCATCTCAACCGCATCGAGGTCGGACGCCTGAAGCTGGCGCTGGAAGAGGTCAGACATTTCCAGAATTTTCTGCGCCATCGTTTCCATCTCCATCAGGTCAGTCGTTAGCAACGACTCGAAAACCGCTGAACCTGCCCCGCCCGCCATCCTCTTGGCTCGGCAACCCATTGTCCAATGACCTAGGCCGAGTTCAAGGCCATAGCTCAGGACGCTGGTCGGCAAGGGCTTGAACTGGCGTCTCAAAAAACTGGGCCTCATCTCGCCTTAAAGCCTGCCGGTCTTAGGCTGTTCAGAAGGCCGCCTGAGCGGCCACTCAGCGTCCAATCAATACTGGGCGGACCTAGTGGAGCCGGGGGTGTCAGCCCGCCTAGCGACTCGGCGGCTGTTGACAACCGTCTCTGTGAAAAGCGCTTAATGCTTCTAAATCAGTCACTTGGCATTGAATATATTGTGAATAAGCCTGTGGATAACCTGTGGCCGAACTGTTGGTAAAAGTTCGGCGCTGGTTTCATGCACATTCTACTAACAAATTATCCACAGACAGCTTAAGGCATAAATCATTGATCATAAAAACAAATATCGATTTATCCACTTATCCACAGGCACTATAATCACTAAACAAGATATCTATCTATATAGTTATGTTAGGCGCAGGCCTAAAATTGACCCGTGGACACCCTCAACCTACTCGACTCACTCAATGCGGCCCAACGTGAGGCCGTCTCAGCCGATCCTGGTCATCTGCTGATCCTTGCTGGTGCCGGATCGGGCAAGACACGTGTGCTCGTACATCGCATCGCTTGGTTGCTTCAGGTTCAGCAGGTGCAACCCTGGTCGATCCTAGCCGTCACCTTCACCAACAAGGCCGCACGCGAGATACGCGGTCGACTTGACACCATGCTCGGCAATCCAGTCGGTGGTATGTGGGTCGGCACCTTCCATGGTCTGGCCCATCGCTTTCTGCGTGCGCATTGGCAGGATGCCGGTTTACACCAGCACTTCCAGATCCTCGACTCCGAGGATCAGCTCAGGCTCATCAAACGTCTGCTCAAGGAGATGCAGATCGATGAGGCCCGCTGGCCGCCGCGTCAGATCCAGGGCTTCATCAATCGCCAGAAGGACGAGGGACTGCGTCCACACCATCTGTCCGAGACTGGCGACTTTTTTCGCGACAAGATGATCGCGGTCTATCGCGAATACGAAGCCGCACGTCTCCGGGCTGGATCGCTCGATTTTGCCGATCTGTTGCTGTACACACTAGAACTGTTGCGCGAGCGCGCGGACATCCTCAGTCACTATCAGCGCCGCTTTAACCATATCCTGGTCGATGAGTTCCAGGATACCAGCGCCATCCAGTATGCCTGGTTACGTCTGCTTGCAGGTCGCGACAACCATCTGTTCGTTGTGGGCGACGATGATCAATCCATCTATGGCTGGCGCGGTGCCAGGGTCGAGCACATCCAGTCGTTCCAGAAGGACTATCCAACAACGCGCACCATCCGGCTGGAACAGAACTACCGTTCGACAGGAAATATCCTGGCCGCGGCCAACGCGCTGATCGCTAACAACCCCACGCGGCTGGGCAAGAACCTCTGGACCCAGGGCGGCGCCGGCGAGCCGATCCGCTGCTACAACGCCTTCAACGAGGTCGAGGAGGCGCGCTTCGTCGTCGATCGCATCCGCCGCTTCATCCAGGACGGCCATCGGCACGATGAATGCGCCATCCTCTACCGCACCACGGCACAATCCCGGCTGTTCGAGGAGGCCCTGATCCAGGCCGGCATCCCCTATCGGGTCTATGGCGGACTGCGTTTCTTCGAGCGCGCCGAGATCCGCGACGCCTTGGCCTATCTGCGTCTGATCGCCAATCCAGACGACGATGCCGCATTCGAGCGCGTGGTGAATCTACCCACGCGCGGTATCGGCGAGCACACGGTCGATCTGGTGCGCGAACAGGCACGCGCAGCCGGCGTTTCGCTGTGGCGGACAGCGCGCGATCTCAGTGCCAGCGGTGCACTGGGTCCAAGGGCGAGCAAGGCGCTGCGCGGATTTCTCGACCTGATCGAAAGTCAGCGTGAAATGCGCGTCCGTTACATGCTCAACGAGCTCACCGAACGCATGATCGAGGAAGTCGGACTGATTGAGCACTTCAAGAAGAGCAAGGACGGCAAGGGCCAGGATCGGATCGAAAACCTGGAGCAATTGGTCGAGACCGTCTACCGGTTCGAGCAGGATCTACCCGAAGATGCAGACGACCCGCTCGGTGCCTTTCTCGCCCATGCCGCGTTAGAGGCCGGCGAGACCGAAGCCGATCCATTCGAAGACAGTGTGCAGCTCATGACGCTGCACAGCGCCAAGGGTCTGGAGTTTCCCCTGGTGTTTCTCGTCGGACTCGAAGAGGGCCTGTTTCCGCACAGTCTGTCCCTGGATGATGAGATCAAGCTGGAGGAAGAACGTCGGCTGTGCTATGTCGGCCTGACGCGCGCCATGCGCTGGCTTTATCTCACCTATGCCGAGACCCGACGGATCTATGGACGCGACAACTATCCGGCACCGTCCCGTTTCCTGCGCGAGATCCCACCCGCGTTGATCGAAGAGGTGCGCGGCGGCGGCGCCCGACCGGCGTTCACCGGAGGTCCCACCAAGAGCCAAACGGGCGCCCAGACGCTGGAGGGCTACAGACTCAAGCAGGCGCGATCTCGAGCACGATCCCCCCTACAATAACCGCTTTATCCATTACCACGGCATTCGACCCACCATGTCCGAGTCCCTTAGTTTCGAAGACCTGCTCAACGAGTTCGACCAGACCCAGGCCCAGAAAGGCGAGCCGGCCTTGGGCGACAAGGTCAGAGGCACCCTGATCGCGATCGGCGAGGAATTCGCCTTCGTCGACCTGGGGGCCAAGTGCGAGGGTCGGCTCGATCTGGCTGCGATCCGTGACGCCGACGGACGGCTCAGATATGCCGTCGGCGACACCGTCGAGACCCAGGTCACCGGCAAGGACGAAGAGAGCGGGATGCTGCTGCTCGGCAGCCAGCACGGGCACAGGTATCACGGTCTCGACGCGCTCGAACGCGCCTATCGCCAGGGACTTCCGGTGCAGGGGCAGGTGACGAACGTGGTCAAGGGCGGATGCGAGGTCCAGATGGCCGGTGTTCGCGCCTTCTGTCCGGCCTCACAGATCGACGTTCGCTTTATCGAGGATCTGTCTGAGTTCGTCGGTCAGAAGCTCGACTTCCGGATTACCAAGTTCGAGGGCGGACGCCGACCCACTTTGGTGGTCTCACGCCGTGCGCTGCTCGAAGAGGAGCAGCGCCTCAAGGCCGAAGAACTGCGCGCCCGGCTCACGGAGGGCGCGGTCCTCACCGGCACCGTGACCTCGCTCAAGGACTATGGCGCCTTCGTCGATCTCGGCGGGTTGGAGGGCATGATCCACATCAGCGAGCTCGCCTTCGGCCACGTCAAACACCCCAGTGAGGTGTTACAGGTCGGCCAGCAGGTCGAGGTTAGCGTGCTGCGCATCGAGCCGGCGATCGAAGGCAAGAGACGCGAGCGGATCGCGCTCTCCATCCGCGCCCTGAGTCGCGATCCCTGGCTCGATGCCGTCGAACAATTTCCGGTCGGCACGCGCGTTCAGGGCCGTGTCGTACGCCTGCAACCGTTCGGCGCCTTCATCGAACTGGCCCCCGGTGTCGACGGCCTCGTTCATCTCAGCGAGCTGGGTGCCGGGCGGCGCATCCAGCATCCAAGCGAGGTACTCAAAGAAGGCGACGAGGTCAGGGCGACCGTACTCGGCATCGATCTAGAGCGGCGGCGCATCAGTCTCTCGCTCGATGAGAACCGCGAGGTCGATCCTTCGGCAGCGGTGGTCGTTGCAGTGGCCAGGAAGCCGGCTGAACAGGGCATAGGCAGCTTCGGTGCTTTGCTCCAGGAGCGCCTCAACAAGGGACGTTGATCGCCTCAGGTGCGCACACCAGCCCGTGGCTTCGTTCGAGCATCCACAGCCCCCCCTAGCGCTTTACATCCATCTGCCCTGGTGTGTGCGCAAATGTCCCTATTGTGACTTCAACTCGCACCCGGGCGATCCTGCATCACTGCCCTTCGATGCCTATGTCGAGCGGCTGTTGCTGGATCTTGACCTAGAGCTTTGCGAGCCGGCGGCGCGTCGCCCCATCAGTTCGATCTTCATCGGCGGCGGCACGCCGAGTCTGTTTCCAGGGCCGGCGATCCGGAATCTGCTCGATGGCATCCGCGCGCGCGTCGAACTGATCCCAGACGCCGAGATCACCCTGGAGGCCAATCCGGGCAGGGTCGAGTCCCGCTGCCTAGCCGAGTATCGCGCCGCCGGCGTTAATCGGCTCTCGATCGGGGTACAGAGCCTCTCGGAAGAGTATCTGGAACGGCTCGGACGCATCCACACGCCCCAACAGGCACGCGCGGCGGTGCGGATGGCGCGCGCTCAGGGCTTCGATAACCTTAACCTAGATCTGATGTTCGGTCTCCCCGGTCAGACACTGGAGGCTGCCCAGGCAGATCTAGATGCACTGCTCGACCTCGAACCCGAGCACATCTCCTACTATCAGCTGACCCTCGAACCTGGAACGGTTTTCGGCGCGTGTCCCCCCGAGCTGCCGGATCTGGACCTGATTGCAGACATCGGGCACCAGGGGGCCGAACGTCTGGAATCCGCCGGCTATGGACGCTATGAGGTCTCGGCCTATTCCCGCCCCGGATATGGATGTCGGCACAATCTGAATTACTGGCACTTCGGCGACTATCTGGGCCTTGGTGCCGGGGCGCACGGCAAACAGACCGTACAGGCGGCGGACGGTACTCCTTACGCCTGGCGCACCGAAAAACCGGCATCTCCATTCCGATATCTAAACGCCGATCCCGGTCGAAGGATCGGAACCCGGCGCGATCTGAGCGAATCGGACCTGGTGCTCGAATTTGCGCTGAATGCGCTCCGGCTCGTTCAAGGGTTCGATCTGGAGTTGTTCACGGCGACCACCGGACTCCCCCGATCGCGGATTACGCCTACACTGGAGGCGGCCGTCCGTGACGGACTGCTGGAGATCGAACAGGAATGCTGCGTCCCGACACCGCTCGGACGCGACTTTCTCGACGATCTGATCGCGCGTTTCGTCGCCTGAGCCTGCCTGCTACGCGGGCCACTACGACTTTGCAATGCTTGCACGCACGGATGCTGACTGGTATAATCTCTTGTTATTCAAAAATTTTTAACCGCCAATGGGGCGAATAGGCCATGAAAAAAGGAATCCACCCCGATTATTTTGATGTGAGGGTCGTTTGCAGCTGCGGCAACGAATTCATGACGCGCTCGACCAAGGGCAAGGAGATGCATGTGGAGATCTGTTCTGCTTGTCATCCTTTCTATACCGGAAAACAGAAGGTGGTCGACACCGCCGGGCGTGTCGATAGGTTCCGTCGCAAATACGCTCGTTGAGGGTCCTTTGGATCCCTCGGCCTTTTTGGATCCCTCGGCCTGGGCTTACCACCCATCGATCATCCGGCGCGGTACCTTCGCTGACAGGTGCCGCGTCGTCTCGGCGCTGGCGCGAATTACCCTGAAAGTCCGGCGTTTGTGTTCATCCATCATCGGAATCTCCGATATACCGGCTGATTCGATATCTCCCCGATCTATCGCTTCAGCTTCATCCATTTGACTCGCCGTCCGCGCGCGACGATCATGAATTCCCTTGTCGTCTGCCCGCGCGCGCTCCGCCATGTCGTCCAGCGACATTGACTCGGAAGCTCGTCGCCCCTGGGCGATCTCCACCTCATCATGCGGAGACCACCGTGACCGATCCCGAGAACCAGGCCCATCATCCGGACGCCGACCTCAACCGCCAGGCGCTCGACTTCCACGCCCAGCCAAGACCGGGCAAGATCGGCACCCTGATCACCAAGCCGGCGGTGACCCAACACGATCTCTCGCTGGCCTATACGCCAGGCGTCGCCGAGCCGGTACGCCGGATCCACGCCGAGCCGGATCTTGCCTATAGCTACACCAACAAGGGTAATCTGGTGGCGGTCATCACCGACGGCAGTGCCGTGCTCGGTCTGGGCAATGTCGGTGCACTGGCCGGCAAGCCGGTGATGGAGGGCAAGGCCGTGCTCTTCAAGCGCTTCGCCGACATCGATTGCTTCGATATCGAGGTCGATGCCGAGAGCCCACAGGCCTTCATCGAGACCGTGGTACGCATCGCCCCGACCTTCGGTGGCATCAATCTGGAAGACATTGCTGCGCCGCATTGCTTCGAGATCGAACAGGCGTTGATCGAGCGACTCGACATCCCGGTCTTCCACGACGATCAGCATGGTACCGCCATTATCATCGCTGCTGGTCTGCTCAACGCCCTGGAACTGCAGGGTAAGACCCTGGCCGAGTCGCGCCTCGTTGTGCTGGGGGCCGGCGCGGCCGGGATCGCCGGCGTCCATTTGCTGCTGGCGCTTGGTGCCCAGCCCGACAACATCCTTTGTGTCGACCGCCTGGGTATCATCCACACCGGACGCGAGGATTTAAGCCCCTACAAACGTGGCGTGGCGGTCGCCACCGACAAGCGCACCCTCGCTGAGGCCATGGTAGGCGCCGACGTCTTCATCGGCGTCTCGGGACCAGATCTGGTCACACCCGAGATGATCGCCGCCATGGCGCCGCGTCCGGTCGTCTTCGCCCTCTCTAATCCTGTGCCTGAGATTCGTCCGGACGTGGCGCTGGCGGTGCGCGACGATCTGGTGATGGCCACTGGGCGTTCGGACTATCCGAACCAGATCAACAACGTGCTCGGTTTTCCCTTTATCTTCCGAGGCGCACTCGATGTGCGCGCCTCGCGCATCAACCAGGCCATGCAGATCGCGGCTGTCGAGGCGCTACGCGCACTCGCCCGCGAGCCGGTGCCGGGAGATGTGTTGGACGCCTATGGACTGAAGGAATTGCACTTCGGCTCGGATTACATCATTCCCAAACCGTTCGACCCGCGTCTGCGCGAGCGGGTACCAGTGGCGGTCGCGCGCGCCGCCATCGACAGCGGTGTCGCCCGGCTTTCGTCCGATCACTGAAATTGACCCAGCCAGAGGTATCGATTCGGATCTATGGATCCACTGACCGGCAGGGGTGAGGCGCATCGGTGTCGAACGACCTGCCCAGGAGCGAGCCCATGACGAACGAAACTATCACAGTGACCAACAACCTTACCGGCGAGCGCTATGACTTCCCGCTGCGCCAGGGCACACTTGGACCGCCAGCGGTCGACATCTCCTCGCTGTACAGGGAGGCCGGATTTTTCACCTATGACCCGGGCTTTATGTCCACGGCCAGCTGCAACAGCGCTATTACCTACATCGACGGCGAGCAAGGGATCTTACTCTATCGCGGTTACCCCATTGAACAGCTGGCCACCAAGGCGAGTTTCCTGGAAGTAGCCTATCTGTTGCTGTACGGTGAGCTGCCGTGCGAGAGCGAACTCGTCAGCTTCGAGCGGTTGATCATGCGTCACACCATGCTCAACGAGAACCTGAAAAACTTCTTCAATGGATTTCATTACGACGCCCATCCCATGGCCATGCTCATAGGCGTCGTCGGCTCGCTCTCGGCCTTCTATCATGACTCACTGAGCGTGAATGACCCGCACCACCGCGAGATCTCGGCGCATCGCCTGATCGCCAAGGTACCCACCATCGCGGCGGCGGCCTACAAGCACAGCATCGGCGAACCGATCATCTATCCGCGTAACAATTTACGTTACTGCGCCAACTTCTTGCACATGATGTTCGCCACGCCCTGCGAGGACTACAAACCGACCCCGCTTGCCGAAAAGGCGATGAACCTGCTGTTCATCCTGCATGCTGATCACGAACAAAACGCCAGCACCTCGACCGTGCGGCTCGCCGGTAGTTCGGGTGCCAATCCCTTCGCCTGCGTCGCCGCTGGCATCGCCTCGCTGTGGGGACCGGCACATGGTGGGGCCAATGAGGCCGTTCTCGACATGCTCTTGGAGATCGGCGACGTCAAGAACGTCCCCAAATACATCGAGAAGGCCAAGGACAAGGATGATCCCTTCCGTCTGATGGGTTTCGGCCATCGGGTCTACAAGAACTACGACCCACGCGCCAAGATCATCCGCGAGGTCTGCCATCAGGTGCTCAACGAGCTGGCCGATACCAACAACCCGCTGTTCGAGTTGGCGATGAGACTGGAAGAGATCGCGCTCAACGACGCCTACTTCGTCGAACGCCGACTCTATCCGAACGTCGATTTTTACTCCGGCATTATCTATCAGGCGCTCGGCATCCCGCGCAACATGTTCACCGTGATGTTCGCCGTGGCACGCACCGTCGGCTGGGTCGCGCACTGGATGGAGATGATGAACGACCCCAACAACCGCATCGGACGTCCGCGCCAGATCTACCGTGGGCCGGCACAGCGCGACTATCAGCCGATCTCAAAGCGCTGATTCCACCGCGATTCAGGTCTCGTCGTTTAGCATCTGCTCCAAGTCTGCGAGGTCCGCACCCGGATTGGGTCGGTCGGTGATCGGGTCGAGCGGCGGCTGACGTCGAGCCTGCGGCGGCAGCACGATCAAGGCAAACGGAATCTCCCCGGCCATGAACGCAAAGACGGGATGTGATACCCGCTGTCCGCCGGCATAGCGTAGGGTGCGCTCCCCCTCGCGCCAGGGGATGCCATGATCGGCGAGTTTAAAGAGCACGTCTTCCGGTCGGTCGGCAAACAGCAATAGCTCCACGCCTTGCTGCCGGCTCGTTACGCCATGAAGCGCCAGGCCGATCAGTCTTGGCTCAAACTCCAACAGCATCCGCATCGCCCGCATCGCCTCACGCTTGAGCAAGCGGTTTTGCTCATCGTGCTCTGTCCCCATGAACAGCCGACGTTGCACGAGGACCGCCTTTTTGAGGGCCTCGTTCGAAGGCCATTGGCGCCGATCCGAGATGCCTATGCGCGCTGCGGCCTTGCGCCGTGCCGACTCAAAGTCGGTCAAGCCCTGCTCGATCATAATGCGCGCCGCCTCATAGGCCAGGTGTTCGCGTTGACTGTTCACGCGATCAGGATTGGACATCGGGGTGTTCCAGTTTGTATTTTTTTAGCAACAATTGGTGTTTTCGTCGAGGCGTGTGAGGCGTATCGCGGCGAAACAATTACACGAGCCCTCGTCGAGAACGCCTAACTATCTGATGGGACAAGTGTAACCTAACTTAGAGGTTGGCTTCGACAACAGAATCGACATTAGGGCGAATGTGTCTATAATGAGTCGTGGTATTTCTCAAACTTTGGTCTCTCCAACCCCGTTTACGCCTCTGCTACGATACGATCATCCACTTCGCGACGGATACGACCAGCGAGATCACTATGTTTGGCCTCACGCGCAAAAACAGTCCGCTCTTGGGGATCGACATCAGTACGACAGCCATCAAGTTGATCGAACTGTCGCGGACCGCCACCACGCCCGCCCCCCGCTTTCGGGTCGAGCACTATGCGATCGAGCCGTTACCGAGCACGGCCATCGTAGAGAAAAAGATCGTCGAGCACGAGATGGTCAGCGAGGGTATCCGTCGCGCCTTGACCAGGTCGGGCACCAAGACCAAGCGAGCGGCCGTCGCCCTCGCGGGGGCCTTGGTCATTACCAAGGTTATCAATCTACCTGCCACCCTGAAGGATGCCGAGATGGAAGCCCAGATCCAACTCGACGCCGATCAGTACATTCCCTATCCGCTCGAAGAGGTCAATCTCGATTTTAACGTCATCGGGCCCTCACCGAGCGATCCGGCGCTCGTCGAGGTACTGCTGGCTGCCTCGCGGCACGAGAACGTCGACGATCGGGTCAATGTTCTGGAGATGGCCGGGCTGACACCCCAGGTGGTCGATGTCGAGGCCTATGCCATAAAGCACGCCTGTTCAAGGTTACTAGGCCTCAAGGAGGCCGATATCCTGGGGATCGTCGACGTAGGGGCTTCTACCACCACGCTCCATGTGTTTAGCGCCGAGCGTATCGTCTACGCACGCGAGCAAAACTTCGGCGGACGGCAACTCAGAGAGGAGGTGCAGCGCCGTTATGGTTTAACAGAAGAACAAGCCACGCAGAAGATCCGCGACGGCAATGTCGCCGATACCTACGAGATCGATGTGCTCAACCCCTTCAAGGAGGCCCTGGTCCAGCAGATCGGACGCGCGCTCCAGTTTTTCTATTCCGGGACAACCTTCAGCCATGTCGACCGGATACTCCTGGTCGGCGGTTCGGCTGGTATTCCGGGAGTCGATACCCTGGTGGAGGAGCGCCTCAAGATCCCCACCACGGTCGCCAATCCATTCAGCCAGATGTCGTTTGCGCCGCGCGTCGATTCCAAGTCGCTCATGCGAGAGGCCCCTGGGATGATGGTGGCCGTCGGCCTGGCCTTGCGAGGGTTCGACTGATGGTACGCCTGAATCTACTTCCCTGGCGTGAGGCGGCACGTCAGCAACGCCGACAGGAATTCCTGACGGCCTTGGGGATCGCGCTTGCTCTGACCGGCGTGGTCATCGCACTGGTGCATTTCTATTTTGAGGATCGGATCAGTGGCCAGCAGGCGCGTAATCGATACCTCAGGACCGAGATCGCCGTGCTCGACCGCAAGATTAAGGAGATCGAGGAGATCGAGAAGACCAAGGCTGATCTGCTTGCGCGCATGGCGATCATCCAGCGCTTGCAAAAGAGCCGACCTGACATCGTGCGGCTTTTCGACGAGTTGGTGACGGCCCTGCCCGAGGGGGTTTATCTAACCAAGCTCGAACAGTCGGAGCGCTCGATCACGGTCGAGGGGCGTGCTCAATCAAACGCGCGTGTGTCAGCCTTCATGCGCCAGATCGAAGGTTCGCGATCCATAGGCCAGCCTCGTCTGATGCTGATCGAAAACCAGGATAAGACAGGGAAAGAGAGGTCAGGGATAGGTTTCAATCGTTTCCGTCTCTCGTTTGATCAGATCAGTCCGGGACCCGAATCCACCAAGACGACCCAGTAGACGCGCAAACCGGCTACAAAACTCAAGCCGTTTCAAGGTGAACCGACCAACCATCCGAACGGGAGCCGGCGCATGGATCTCAACGAACTCAATCAGATCGAACTAAACAACTTTGGTGAATGGCCGACCCCGATCAAGGTGATCGCCATCCTGATCGCCTGTATTGCCCTCGGCGGTCTGGCCTACTATTACGACACCAGCGGACAGCTCGAACAGCTCGCCCAAGAACAAAAGACCGAGCAGGATCTACGTGTCACCCTGGAGACCAAGCAGCAGAAGGCCGCCAACCTGCAAGCCTATCGCGATCAGTTGGCAGAGATGCAAGAGACCTTCGGGGCCATGCTCAAGCAGCTGCCGAATCGCACCGAGGTCGCTGCGTTGCTCGTCGATGTCTCGCAAACGGGGCTGGCCAATGGTCTGGAGTTTGAGCTGTTCCAGCCCGAGAGCGAGATCCCTCGCGATTTCTACGCAGAGTTGCCGATCCGCATTCGGGTGCGTGGTCAATATCACGACTTTGGTCGGTTCGTCAGCGGCCTGGCCGCCTTGTCGCGCATCGTCACCATTCATAACGTGCAGATCTCTAGCAGCGGCGGTCAGGGTGCAGCAGTCGAACCACTTTCCCTGCAGGCCACGGTCAAGACCTATCGCTATATGGAAGAGGATACGAAGTGATGATCACGCATCGACTCCCGTGGTTTCCCGCTGTCCTGTTGCTGGCCGGCTGTGGTTCTCACGACATGAGCGATCTCCAATCCTATGTACAACAAGTCAACGCGCGTCCGCCTGGACCCATCGAGCCATTGCCAACGATCGAGCCGGTTGAAACCTTTGTGTATGAGCCAGGCGAGCGGCGTGATCCCTTTCAATCCGATGTTCAGCCTGAATCTGAACAGTTGGCTGTGACCGATAATGGGCTGGCGCCCGATCCAAATCGGCCCAAGGAAGAACTTGAAAACTACCCGCTCGATTCGCTGCGCATGGTCGGAACGCTCGAGCAGAATGATACCCGTTGGGCTCTGATCCGGACCCAGGAAGGCATCGTGCATCGGGTCACGGTCGGCAATTACATGGGGCAGAATTATGGTCAGATCATTTCGATCGGCCTAGACGCGATCCAATTGAACGAGATCGTCTCCGACGCACCCGGCCAATGGCGCGAACGCCCGGCCTCGGTGGCGTTGAGTAAATGAGATCCTTAAGGGGGACCACATGAACAGTCCATGTCAGAGAGGCTGCAGGTTCGGAGTCGATCGTTCAAGCGGTGTGGGTTTCTGGATGGTCTCCATGTTGCTCGTGACCCTGGCCATGCCAACACTGGCCGCTGATTTGCGGGATGTGCAATTTGAGGCGCTTCCCGACAACCAGATTCAGATCCGGCTGAATCTAACCGAGCCTGTTGGGCAACCCCAGACCTTTGCGACCGAGTCGCCCGCGCGCATCGCCATGGATCTACCGGGCGTAGACAATCGGCTCGCGAGTAAATCCGTTCCGATCGGACTCGGTCCTGTGCATAGCCTGATCGCGGTCGGGGCCAGCGGGCGCACCCGCGTGGTGCTCAATCTCACTGATCCCGCGCCCTATGAGGTCAGCACCTCCGGCAATCAGATCACGATCAAGGTCGGGGCTCAGGGGCGCACAGTTTCGACGCCAACTTCGGCCCCCGCCGCTACGCAAGCGGTTCAAACCGCTGCGCGGAGCGAGGCACCCGCCTGGAGTCAGCCGCCTCGCGCGCGTCAGACCACCGGAGCTGGACCAGCCGTGCGTGACATCGATTTTCGGCGTGGTGCAAGCGGCGAGGGTCGGCTCATCATTCGGCTGCCGAGTGCTGATACCCGGGTGGCGGTGCGCGAACAGGCCAGCCGGGTCTATGTCGATCTTTATCAGACCTCGCTGCCGCAGCGGCTCTATCGTCGACTCGATGTGGTCGATTTCGCGACACCCGTGACCCAGATCGAATCGCGTCCCAATGGCGCCAACGTCGAGATCGAGGTCCAGACCCAGGGTGATTTCGACTACATGGCCTATCAGACCGATGAACTGTTCACCCTCGAATTCAGGCCGCTCACAGCGGCCGAGAAGGAAGAGATCGCGCGTCAGAAGGTCGTCTATGATGGCGAGCGGTTGTCGCTAAACTTCCAGGATATCGAGGTACGGGCGGTGTTGCAGGTGCTGGCCGATTTCACGGATCTCAATCTGGTGGCCAGTGACAGTGTCGGCGGGAATATCACCCTGCGCCTAAAGAACGTCCCCTGGGATCAGGCGCTCGACATCATCCTCAAGACCAAGGGTCTGGCGATGCGACGGGATGGCAATGTCATACGGGTGGCGCCGGCACAGGAATTGGCGGCACAAGAGCAGCTTGAGATGGAATCCATGCAAAAGATCGAGGAGCTCGCGCCACTTCGGACTGAATTCATTCAGATCAATTATGCCAAGGCCGCCGATATCGCTGCTGTCCTAAGAGGGATCGGGCGTTCGGGCTCGTCGGGTACTGGGGTGCGTCCGATGGCGACCTCGACACGACGCGATCAGGTCGGACCAGCCTTGAACCAGGCCGCAGCGGCGGCCGGTATATCCGAACGCGGTGTGTTGTCGCCGCGTGGGTCTGTGACCTTCGATGAGCGGACCAATACCCTGATCGTACAGGATACGCTCAAGGCACTCGAAGAGGTTCGACGGGTCGTGAGCCTGCTCGATGTACCCGTACGCCAGGTCATGATCGAGTCGCGAGTGGTGATCGCGAATAACAACTTTGCGCGGGATCTCGGGGTGCGTTTCGGTGCCTCAGGTTCGGCGGGAAGTTTTGGTGGGAATGAAATCCTGATCGGTGGTGGCCAGACCGGAAGTCTGGCCGTCGGGGATTATGATGCGGGTCCATTCGGTCTCAACACGGCTGGTACGCGCTACAACTCGATCCTCAAGGATGAAA